>NZ_JBSXNT010000039.1:0-192500 GCF_056857775.1 Alterinioella sp. B-7 | reverse complement strand
AACCAGATTTGCATTCCGCACGGGATGCAGGTCACCAAGCCCCCTGTGAACCAGCGGGGGGTGGGATAGTAAACTGCTTTTGATTAATGCCCGGCCGAAGTCAAAAGGCGGTCGCGGCGCAGGAGAAGCCTCGCTTCTTCTGGATCAAATCAAGCGCGAAAAGGGCGTTTGGTGGATGCCTTGGCAGTAAGAGGCGATGAAGGACGTGATACTCTGCGATAAGCGTAGGTGAGCCGAGAATAGGCTTTGACCCTGCGATCTCCGAATGGGGCAACCCACCTGACAGTTTGTTATTATTGTCTACTCACCGCTTTAGGGCTGTGGGGACGGCAGCTAATAATGAGCTGAAACAGGTATTTATGACCTGAATACATAGGGTTATAAAGGCAAACCCGGGGAACTGAAACATCTAAGTACCCGGAGGAAAGGAAATCAATTGATACTCCCCTAGTAGCGGCGAGCGAACGGGGACCAGCCAAGCCATGAGAGTGAGTAGAAGGACCTGGAAAGGTCCGCCATAGTGGGTGACAGCCCCGTATACGAAGCTCGATTGGATGTATTAAGTAGGGCGGGACACGTGAAATCCTGTCTGAAGATCGGAGGACCACCTTCGAAGGCTAAGTACTCCTTACTGACCGATAGCGAACCAGTACCGTGAGGGAAAGGTGAAAAGCACCCCGACGAGGGGAGTGAAACAGTACCTGAAACCGAACGCCTACAAACAGTCGGAGGCTCCTTGAGGGCTGACGGCGTACCTTTTGTATAATGGGTCATCGACTTAGTGTATCTAGCAAGCTTAAGCCGTTAGGTGTAGGCGCAGCGAAAGCGAGTCTTAATAGGGCGAATGAGTTAGATGCATTAGACCCGAAACCGAGTGATCTAGGCATGATCAGGATGAAGGTAAGGTAACACTTACTGGAGGTCCGAACCCACACCTGTTGAAAAAGGTCGGGATGAATTGTGCCTAGGGGTGAAAGGCCAATCAAACTCGGAGATAGCTGGTTCTCCGCGAAATCTATTTAGGTAGAGCGTCATCCGAATACCCTCGGGGGTAGAGCACTGGATGGGTAATGGGGCCCCACAGGCTTACTGATCCTAACCAAACTCCGAATACCGAGGAGTACTAGATGGCAGACACACGGCGGATGCTAACGTCCGTCGTGGAGAGGGAAACAACCCTGACCTCCAGCTAAGGCCCCTAATTCATGGCTAAGTGGGAAAGCAGGTGAGACGACCAAAACAACCAGGAGGTTGGCTTAGAAGCAGCCATCCTTTAAAGATAGCGTAACAGCTCACTGGTCTAAATAAGTTGTCTTGCGGCGAAGATGTACCGGGGCTCAAGCCATGAGCCGAAGCTGAGGATGCACTTTGTGCATGGTAGCGGAGCGTAGTGTGAATAAACCCATTCCTCCTTAGCGTCCCTCGGGGCGCATTGGAGGACCGGGTTTTACTGTGAAGCCGGCCTGTGAGGGATCCGGTGGAGTGATCACTAGTGAGAATGATGACATGAGTAGCGACAAACAGGGTGAGAGACCCTGTCGCCGAAAGTCCAAGGGTTCCTGCTTAAAGCTAATCTGAGCAGGGTAAGCCGACCCCTAAGGCGAGGCCGAAAGGCGTAGTCGATGGGAACCAGGTTAATATTCCTGGGCCAGCCAGTAGTGACGGATCGAGAAGATTGTTCACCCTTATCGGATTGGGTGGGCCGTTTATCGGTTCCTGGAAATAGCTCTGGCATAAGATCGTACCCTAAACCGACACAGGTGGACCGGTAGAGAATACCAAGGCGCTTGAGAGAACGATGTTGAAGGAACTCGGCAAAATACCTCCGTAAGTTCGCGAGAAGGAGGCCCGGTTCCAAGGCAACTTGGAGCTGGGGGCACAAACCAGGGGGTGGCGACTGTTTACTAAAAACACAGGGCTCTGCGAAGTCGTAAGACGACGTATAGGGTCTGACGCCTGCCCGGTGCCTGAAGGTTAAAGGGAGGAGTGCAAGCTCCGAACTGAAGCCCAGGTAAACGGCGGCCGTAACTATAACGGTCCTAAGGTAGCGAAATTCCTTGTCGGGTAAGTTCCGACCTGCACGAATGGCGTAACGACTTCCCCGCTGTCTCCAACATCGACTCAGCGAAATTGAATTGCCTGTCAAGATGCAGGCTTCCCGCGGTTAGACGGAAAGACCCCGTGCACCTTTACTACAGCTTCGCACTGGCATCAGGTACAGCATGTGCAGGATAGGTGGTAGGCTTTGAAGCAGGGACGCTAGTCCTTGTGGAGCCATCCTTGAGATACCACCCTTGCTCTGCTTGATGTCTAACCGCGGCCCGTTATCCGGGTCCGGGACCCTGCGTGGTGGGTAGTTTGACTGGGGCGGTCGCCTCCTAAAGCGTAACGGAGGCGCGCGAAGGTTGGCTCAGAGCGGTCGGAAATCGCTCGTTGAGTGCAATGGCAGAAGCCAGCCTGACTGCGAGACTGACAAGTCGAGCAGAGTCGAAAGACGGCCATAGTGATCCGGTGGTCCCGAGTGGAAGGGCCATCGCTCAACGGATAAAAGGTACGCCGGGGATAACAGGCTGATGGTGCCCAAGAGTCCATATCGACGGCACCGTTTGGCACCTCGATGTCGGCTCATCTCATCCTGGGGCTGGAGCAGGTCCCAAGGGTACGGCTGTTCGCCGTTTAAAGAGGTACGTGAGCTGGGTTTAGAACGTCGTGAGACAGTTCGGTCCCTATCTGCCGTGGGTGTAGGATACTTGAGAGGAGTTGCCCCTAGTACGAGAGGACCGGGGTGAACGATCCACTGGTGGACCTGTTGTGGCGCCAGCCGCAGTGCAGGGTAGCTATGATCGGAAAGGATAACCGCTGAAGGCATCTAAGCGGGAAGCCCCCCTCAAAACAAGGTATCCCTGAGAGCCGTAGTAGACCACTACGTCGATAGGCCGGAGATGTAAGCGCAGCAATGCGTTCAGTTGACCGGTACTAATTGCTCGATAGGCTTGATTTGATCCAGTAGAAGCCAGACTTCTGCAGGTTGAAAGCAGGTTACTACACCACACACCATCAAAGTCGTAATTGACTTGGACTTTGGATTTTCACCGCGCGCAAGCGCGGTGGGGATGTTTCTTTCTCGGTTTGGTGGTCATAGCGCGAGCAAAACACCCGATCCCATCCCGAACTCGGCAGTTAAGTGCCGTCGCGCCGATGGTACTGCGTCTTAAGACGTGGGAGAGTAGGTCACCGCCAAACCTAGTAAGGAACATTCCGACGTATCTCTCTGACGATGATCATACGGAACCAGCGCCCCTCGGGGCGCTTTTTTCGTTTCTGGCATCATGTTTGTGGCCAATGCGCACCTTGTCTCCGGGCCTTTCCGATTTCGCCGATTGCCATAACCCCGGCAGTCCGCAAGAACGGTGGGCAAACCGCCTTGCGCGGGCGTGCGACAGGTGGCGGACAAGTCATGAACAGCAGAACCGAGACGGCCACGATCGCCGTCGCCCTGAGTGCCCTCACCGGCTTGATCCTTTTCCAATTCTGGAACACCTGGGCCGCGGATCTGAGTGCCATATACCTCGCCGCGCGGTCCTATGGCCTGGGGCAGGAGGGGTTGATCTATCTCGCCCCGCCCGGCTTCTTCGGGGGCTCCGCCTCGCCCGAGTGGGAGCGGATGGTCGCCGCGCTCGGGTTCGAAGGCGAGGTCGCGTTTCCCTATGTCTACCCGCCGATCTGGGCCGCGCTCCTGTCCAGATTCGCCCTCTCCGTCGGACCACTGGCCTTCTTCAACACGGTGCTGGTGATCCACACCGCCGCCCTGATCGGTTCCGTCTTCCTGGCCTGGCGCATCGCGGATCGGCGCCGCGCGTCGCTGGCCACCTGGGTCGCGCTGAGCCTTCTGATCATCGTCCTCAGCAGGCCGTTCTTCGTCGCCTTCTGGCTGAACCAGCCGCAGATCCTGGTCACCTTCGTGGTGCTTCTGGGGTTCGAACGCTACCGCCAGGGCCATTCCGTTTCGGCGGGCATGGCCCTGGGGCTCGCCGCCGCGCTCAAGCTGAACCCGGTCATCTTCGGTGTCATCTTCCTGATGGACCGGAACTGGAAGGCGGCGGGGGCGATGGCCGTGACCGGACTCGCCCTGCTTGCGATCAGCATCCTGACCACCGGCATCGAGCTGCATCGCGACTTCCTCGAGCAGCTCTCCCGGGTGAGCGAGAACGCCCTCCTTGCCCCGTTGAACTATGGGTTGGACGGCCTGCTTCACCTGATCCAACATGGCGCGGGGTCTGCAAGCAGCGCAACCGATGGTGTCCGGACGGTCTACATCATTTCCGCTTCACCGGTCATCCGGGCGATCGGGCTTTTCGGCCTCCTGGTCGGACTGGCTGCCGTCTGGGTCAAAGCCGGACGGCGGTCCGGATCCTATACCCTCCTGTGGAAACTGCTCGCCGTCTGGACGATCTCGATCTTCTTCGGTCCCCTGGCCTGGAGCCACTACCTGATCGGCCCACTTCTGCTGCTGCCCGGCCTCCTGCTGACCCGCCCCACGCGATGGGGTACGCTCTGCATTATCGTTGCCCTTGTCCTTCTCTCCCACCCGGTCCAGTTGCTCTTCGTCACGTCGGAGACCTTCTACCTGTGGCTGATGGCGGTCGGCGCCATTTCGCTGTGTTTCCTCATCCTGGCGGCCCTCTTGCGCCCGACGAGATGAGGGTTCCGGCCACTCGAAAATCTTGGCGGAAATCTCGGCTTTGGCCCTTGCACCCACCCGGCAGACCGACTAGATACCCGCTATTGGCGCGGGATGGAGCAGTCCGGTAGCTCGTCAGGCTCATAACCTGAAGGTCGCAGGTTCAAATCCTGCTCCCGCAACCAAAATCAGATGCGCTGCCAAACGCTTGAATGCCGCCCTCCGGGGTGGCGTTTGTGTTTCCGAAGACCGTGCAGGCTTTGTCGAAGCAAGGGCGGTCGAAATCCCTCATATCGCTTCGTAACTCGCGGCCTGCACCGGGCGTTTCTTCCTGCGCCGCCATCCCATTGCCCGGATCAAGCTGTCCCATGCTCGGATCAAGCGGGAGCACGCCAACGTCCCCGATTCGCGGCCCGCGATACTGGTGAGAGACATATCCTGTTGCCGAAACCGGTTTCGGAGCCGAATGTATGATTCGGAGGAGGAAAATCGTGGCATTATCGAAGGGCCAGTCGAAAGGGCGGTATCGCGTGACGATCAACGATCTGTCGCGGGAACTGGGCCTGACCAAGGGCACCGTCAGTCGGGCGCTGAACGGCTATGACGACATCTCCGAGTCGACGCGCACGCGGGTGGCGCGCGCCGCCGAACGGATGGGATACCGTCCGTTGGCACAGGCGCAGGCGATCCGGACCGGCATGGCCCGGGCATTGGGACTGGTGCTGAACGCAGGGCCGGACAACACCCACAAACCCTTCCTGACCGATTTCCTCGACGGCATCTCGCGGGCCGCGTCGGAAGAAGGCTGGTCGCTCAGCATCGCCACCGCTTTGGATGAGCAGGACGAGGTCGCCACCATCGCGCGGCTGGTGGCCGAGCATAAGGTCGATGGTTTCATCCTGCCGCGCACGCGCGTCTCGGACCCGCGCATCGACCTGTTGCGCGACCTGGAGGTTCCCTTCGTGCTCTACGGGCGGACCGGCGACACCGAGGGCTGTGCCTGGCATGACATCAGCGGCGAGGATGCGATGCGCGACGCGGTCCTGCGCCTGCACGGGTTGGGCCATGTCCGGATCGGGTTCGTCAACGGGGATAGCGGCTTCAACTACGCGCCGCTGCGCCGCGACGGATACCTGGCCGGGCTTGCCGAGGCCGGGTTGCCGCATGACCCCGACCTGGTGCGCTCGGGCGCGATCACGCCGCAACAGGGCATGGCGCGGGGGGCCGAACTGCTGGACCTGCCCAACCCGCCGACGGCCATCGTCTGCGCCCTGGACCGGGCGGCGCTTGGCGTCTATCGCGCGGCCGAGGCGCGCGGGCTGCGGATCGGCCGCGACCTGTCGGTCATCGCCTATGACGGCATTCCCGAGGCCGCGACCGCGACCCCGCCACTGACCACCTTTGCCGTTGATACCCGCGCCGCCGGGGCCCGCCTGGCCAAGCTGCTTTTCGCGCGCATTCGCGGCGCCGACCTGAACCATCTGCGCGAGGTCGTTCCCGCGCATCTGATCGCGCGCGGCTCGGACGGGCCGCCACCCAATACCGAACCGGGACCGGCAAGAAACACCGGCCCCACACCACCAACACAAAAGGGAGAGACTTGATGACAATGATGACCACAGGCACACGGGCGCTGCTGCTGGCAGCGGCATCGACGCTGGCGCTGAGCGCCGGGGCGGGGGCCGAAACGATCCGCTTCTGGACCACCGAGGAACAGCCCGAGCGGCTGGCGGTGCAGGAGGCGATGGCCGCCGATTTCACCGAGGAGACCGGTATCGAGGTCGAGGTGATCCCGGTCACCGAAAGCGATCTGGGCACCCGCGCTACCGCAGCCTTTGCCGCGGGCGACCTGCCGGACGTGATCTATCACACGCTGCAATACGCGCTGCCCTGGGCCGAGGCCGGTATCCTGGACACCGATGCCGCGACCGACGTGATCGAGAACCTGGGCGCGGAAACCTTCGCCTCGGGCGCGCTGGAAATGGCCAGCTTTGCGGGTGGCTATGCCTCGGTTCCGGTCGATGGCTGGACCCAGATGCTGGTCTATCGCGCCGACCTCTTCGCCGAGGCCGGGCTGGAGCCGCCGAACAGCTACGAGAACGTGCTGGCCGCGATCGAAGCGCTGCACAACCCGCCCGAGATGTACGGCTTCGTCGCCGCCACCAAGGTCGATGAGAACTTCATGAGCCAGGTGCTGGAGCATGTCTTCCTGGCCAATGGCGTCAGCCCCGTCGGTCCGGACGGCCTGCAAGAGCTGGATGTCGAGGCCACCACCGAGGTGCTGGAGTTTTACCGCGCCATCACCGAGGCCAGCCCCGAGGGTGAGCTCTACTGGCAGCAGAGCCGCGAGCTCTACTTTGCCGGACGTGCCGCGATGATCATCTGGTCGCCCTTCATCCTGGACGAGCTGGCCGGCCTTCGCGACAGCGCCCCGCCCACCATCAACGATGATCCCACCACCCGCGACCTGGCCGCGGCCACCGGTATCGTGACCACTTTCTCGGGCCCGTCGAACCCGGACGGGGCGGCCTGGGGCGACATGCGCTATTTCGGGATCACGGCGGATGCCGATACCGATGCCGCCATGCAGTTCGTCGAATACTCGATGAACGAGGGCTACACCGCGACGCTGTCGATCGCGCCCGAGGGCAAGTTCCCGGTCCGTCGCGGCACGGTTGACGATCCCGACATGTTCACTGAAGCCTGGGCGGGCCTCGATGTCGGCGTCGACCGCCGCGCGCCCCTGAGCGACCTCTATGCGCAGGAGATGATCGACGAGATCGTCGGCGGCCTGGATGTGGCACAGCGTTGGGGCGTCGAGGACGGGCAGCTTGCGCTGGCCAGCCGCATCATCAACAGCCAGATCATCAACCGTCTGGTGCGCGAATACATGGACGGCGTCCGCGACGCCGAGGCCACGGTCGCGCTGATGAACGAGGAACTGGCCAGCATCGAGTAAGCCAAAGCGTTTCAGGTTCTGACGAAAACTGCGGATCGGTTTTCGCGTTCGGCCCTGAAAGGGGCGAGGCAGAGAAAACCGATTCAGCCCGAACCTGAAACGATCCAGGCCATGTCTTCGCGGTCCCGGCCCCTTGGTGCGGGCCGAGACCGCACCCCGCCATCCTCTTTCGCAGGAGACTTCGCCGATGACTGCTGCCACCCCTCCCAAGGGCAGGGGCCCGCTTGCGCGCCGCGAGGCGCGACTGGCCTGGGGCCTGCTGCTGCCGACACTGACCGCCGTGATGCTGGTCGTGATCCTGCCGCTGCTGGCGATCTTCTGGATCAGCGTCAAGCCGGTCGAACTGTCCGACCTGCGCGCGCCCGCCCCGGTCGCCAACGAACAGATGCGCGGCCGTCCCGCAGAGGCGGGCGACGCGGCAAGCTGGCGCTTCCGGCTGCGCAATTCCTCGCCCGAGGCGCTGATCACCGGCGTGACGCTGCGCGATGTGGTGCCCGACGGCTTCGAGATTGCCGAGCTGGACCCGCGCTGCACCCTCGAGGGCACGACCCTTGCCTGTGACCTGGGCGATTTCGAGGGCGGCGCGCGCGAGACCATCGAGATCCCGGGCATCGTGACCCAGGCCTATTTCGACAATGATGTCGATGTGGACGCGACCGAGCCCGCCCTGACCGGCGACGCCGATTTCGTGCTGACCAATTTCGAGTTCACCTGGGAAAACTTCGCCCTGCTCTTCGACAGCCGCGATTTCTGGACCGTGATCGGCGCGACCCTGTTCTACACCGTTTTCGGCACCATCGGCGCGCTGGTCGTGGGCCTGTTCGCGGCGCTGCTGCTGAACCGCGAGTTTCGCGGCCAGGGCCTGATGCGCGGCTTCTACCTCTTTCCCTATGTCGCCCCGGTGATCGCGGTGGCGTTTTCCTGGGTGATCCTGTTCGACCCGTTCTCGGGCTCTGTCAATGCGCTCCTGGTCCAGATGGGCGTCAGCGACAGCGCGATCAACTTCTTCGGCGAGCGGCCCCTGGCGCTGATCATGGTGACGGTGTTCGAGATCTGGCGCTATTTCCCGCTGAGCTTCCTGTTCATCCTGGCGCGGATGCAGTCGATCGACACCGACATGTACGAGGCCGCCGACATGGATGGGGCCTCGCCGTTCCAGAAGTTCCGCTATCTCAGCCTGCCGCAGCTGATGGGGATCCTGTCGGTCCTGTTCCTGCTGCGCTTCATCTGGACCTTCAACAAGTTCGACGACATCTTCCTCTTGACCGGCGGCAATGCGGGGACGCGGACGCTGACGGTCAATGTCTACGAGCAGGCTTTCGCGCTGTCCAATATCGGCGCGGGCGCGGCGGTGGCCGTGGTCATCATGCTGGCGCTTCTGTGTTTCTCCTGGCTGTTCTTCCGCTTCATGTCACAGGAGGAGGGGCTATGAGGGCCACCTGTTTCGTCGCCTTCGGCGCCGACCCGTGCGAGGGGCCAGCCCCTCGCGCTCCCCGAGGTATTTTCAGCAAAATGAAGGAGGATCGGTGATGGCTGGCTTGCGTCAGGGACGGGTGATCGGCCCGCAGATCGCGGTTCTCTGGGCCTATGTGATCGCGCTCAGCGTATCGGTGCTGCTGTCGTTCACCACCGGGGCCGCGTTCCGGCCCGGCGTGATCGGCGCGCTTCTGATCGGCGTTGCGGTGGGGCTGGCCGCGGTGCAGGGGCTGCGCGGATGGGCCCTGGCGGGGCTGGCGGTGGCGCTGGCCATCGCGCTTGGCTTCACGCCTGTCGGCGTGATCCGCTTCGGCGACGGGACCGGCGCGGGGCTGAAACTGCTGGCGGGGGGGCTCTTTGGCCTCTCCCTGGGGCTGCCGCTGTCATGGATGATGGCGGGCTGTCCGGCGGGGGCGCTGACCCGGCACGAATTCGAGGAGGCCGAGATCCGGTTCCTCACCGGGTTCGGCTATATCTTCTTCACCGCCATCGTCGCGATCCCGTTCTACGTGATGGTGATGACCAGCCTGAAAAGCCAGGGCGAGCTGATCGCCAACCCGCTGGATTTCACCATCGACCTGAGCCAGGGCTGGGGCCTCTTCCGCTCCTATGTGGAGCTGTTCCGCGACTTCAACTTCGGCAGCTACCTATGGACCAGCTTCTATGTCTCGGTCCTGACCGTGCTGATCACGCTGGCCTTTTCGATCCCCGGCGCCTACGCCATCGCGCGGCTCAAGTTTCGCGGCCAGAAGCCGATGAGCCGGTCGATCCTGCTGATCTACATGGTGCCGATGATCGTTCTGGCGCTGCCGATCTATATCGCCTTCTCCATGCTGGGGCTGCGGAACTCGATCCTGGGCATCGTGATGATCTACCCGGTCACCACCATTCCGGTCTCGCTCTACATGTTGCAGGGCTATTTCCGGGGCCTGCCCGCCGAGATCGAGGAGGCGGGGCTGATGGACGGGCTGAGCCGGCTGAAGGTGATCTGGAAGATCACCCTGCCGCTGAGCCTGCCGGCGCTGGCCTCGGTCAGCCTCTATGTCTTCATGATCGCCTGGAACGAGTTCCTGCTGGCCTTCATGCTGCTCGACGATCCGTCGCGTTTCACGCTGACGCGGGGGGTCGCGATGCTGAACTCATCGGAAGTGCCGCGCCAGCACCTGATGGCGGGCGCCGTCATCGCCACGGTGCCGGTGATGGCGCTGTTCCTCGGACTCGAAAAATTCATGACCCGCGGCCTGACCGCCGGGTCGGTCAAAGGATGACGCAAATGCAGACCCTGACGGATACCCGCGTCGACGCCCTCGATTCCGAGGCCCGCCGCATTCTTCGCCTGAACGACCGGGGCGGCTATACCGTGCCGACCGACGGGCTTTACCCCTACCAGTGGAACTGGGACAGCGCCTTTGCCGCGCTCGGCTTTGCCGCGTTCGATGTCGATCGGGCCTGGACCGAGCTGGAGACGCTGATGGCGGGCCAGTGGCAGAACGGCATGCTGCCGCATATCCAGTTCCACCAGGAGGATGCGGGCTATTTCCCCGGCCCCGGGGTCTGGGGCACCGAGGGCGCGCCGGGCAAGGGGGCGGGGCGGGTCGCCTCGTCGGGGATCACGCAACCGCCGGTGGCCGCGAGCTTTGCGCTGCGCACCTACGCCAAGGACGGCGCGACGGGGCAGGACCGGTTGCGGGCGCTGTTCCCGAGGCTGATGAAGCTGCACCGCTGGTTCATGGAGAGCCGCGCCGAAAGCGGGGCCATCGCCATCGTCCACCCCTGGGAATCGGGGCGCGATAATGCCCCCGACTGGGACAGCGCCATGGCCGCCTTCGAGCCCGAGGGGGTCGAGCCCTACACGCGGCGCGATACCGGTCATGTCGATCCCAGGATGCGCCCGACCAAGGCCGATTACGACCGCTATATCTGGCTGGTCCAGTTCGGCCGCGACACCGATTGGGACGACGCCGCCTTTGCCGAACGCAGCCCCTTCCGCGTGGCAGACCCGACCATGACCTTCACCCTGATGCGGGCCAGCCGCGACCTGGTCGGGATCGCCCGCATCCTGGACGAACCCACGGAGGAGATCGAGGGCTGGATCACCCGGCTGGAGGCCGGGGCCGAGACGCTGTGGAACGAGAAGACCGGCTGTTACGACAGCCGCAACCTGCGCACCGGAGAGCTGAGCGGCTGCGTCTCGAACGCGTCCTTTCTGGGCTGGTGGGGCGGCCTGCGGCAGGGCCAACCTACCGAGACGCTGCACCGGGTGCTGGCCGATGCCCGCTACGCGGTGCCCAGTTTCGACCCGGCGGACCCCAGGTTCGACAGCCTGCGCTACTGGCGTGGCCCGGTCTGGGGGGTGATGAACATGATGGTCTCGACGGGCCTGCACGAGGCCGGACTGACCGACGAGGCCGAGCGCATCCGGCGCGACACCGTGGCATTGATCGACCAGAACGGCTTTGCCGAATATTTCGACCCGCAGGACGGCACACCCGCCGGTGGCGGAACCTTCACCTGGACGGCCGCCATCTGGCTTGGATGGGCCTCCCCCACGGCACAGGAGCGTTGAGACATGGGCGCGATCACACTGAACGCAATCGAGAAATGGTTTGGCGACGTGCAGGTCATCAAGGGCGTCGACCTTGAGATCGAGAAGGGAGAGTTCATCATCTTCGTCGGCCCGTCGGGCTGCGGCAAGTCCACCCTTTTGCGGATGATCGCGGGGCTGGAGGAAATCAGCCGCGGCAGCCTGGTCATCGACACCCGCGAGGTCACCGCCGAGCCGCCCGCCAAACGCGGCCTGGCGATGGTGTTCCAGTCCTACGCGCTCTACCCGCATATGTCGGTGCGCGACAATATGGGCTTTTCGCTGCTGACGGCGGGCGCACCCAAACCCGAGATCAGGGAAAAGGTCGATGCGGCGGCGCAGGCGCTGCGGCTAGAGGAGTATCTGGATCGTCGCCCCAAGGACCTGTCCGGCGGGCAACGCCAGCGGGTCGCGATCGGGCGATCCATCGTGCGCGACCCCACCGCGTTCCTGTTCGACGAGCCGCTATCGAACCTCGACGCTGCCCTGCGCGTCGAGATGCGCCACGAGATCGCCAAGCTGCACGAGCAACTGACCGCGACGATGATCTATGTCACCCACGACCAGGTCGAGGCGATGACGCTGGCCGACCGTATCGTGGTGCTGAACGCAGGCCGGATCGAGCAGGTCGGCACACCAAGGCAGCTCTACGAACATCCCGCCAACCTCTTCGTGGCGCAATTCATCGGCAGCCCGAAGATGAACGTGTTGCCCTGCACCGTGTCGGATGGCCAATTCAGCCTTCAGGGCGGGCGCGGCGGGGCGGCACCGGGCGCGGACGGCGCGGTGCATCTGGGGATCCGGCCCGAGGTGATCAGCATTGTCGAACCGGCCGACGGGCAGCTTGACGGGCGTATCGACCTGGTCGAATACCTGGGCGCGGATACCTACCTGATCGTCGATTGCGGCGCGGTGGGATCGCTGATCGTGCGCGCCAGCGGCGAAAGCGAGGCCAGGGTCGGCGACCGATTGGGGCTGGAATTCGCGCCTGACAAGCTGCATTTCTTCGACACTGACGGGGTGGCGCTGGCCTGAACCCGGTGCAAACAGGGGATTGATATGAAACGCTCGCACGTCAACCGTATCCTGACCGAGGCGGAGGGGATGATCCGAAGCCACGGCTTTGCCCTGCCGCCTTTCGCAGCCTGGACGCCGGAGGAGATGATCGCCAACAAGACCGCCGCGCGCGCCCTGATCGAGGCGCGCTGCGGATGGGACGTGACCGATTACGGCGGCGGCGATTTCGACGCTTTGGGCCTGGCCCTCTTCACCCTGCGCAATGGCCGACTGGCCGACCTGCAACGCGGCGGCGGCATGTGTTACGCGGAAAAGCTGCTGATCTCGAAACAGGACCAGGTCGCGCCGATGCACACGCATGTGATCAAGGCCGAGGACATCATCAACCGCGGCGGCGCGACCCTGATCGTGGAGCTTTACGGGTCCGACGATGACGGAAACTATGCCGAGGATCGCGGCGGCACCGTGCTGCGCGACGGCATCGCCTATGACTTCGCCCCCGGCGAACGACTTGCCTTCGCGCCGGGCGAAAGCGTCACCCTCATGCCGGGCGACTGGCACGCCTTCTGGGGCGAGGGCGGCGACGTGCTGATCGGAGAGGTCTCGACCGTCAATGACGACGAGACCGACAATATCTTTCGCGATCCGGTGGGCCGGTTTTCCACCATCGAGGAGGATGAGGCCCCCATCCACCTGCTGGTCAGCGATTACGCGACATGGCTGACAGCATGATGAATGACGCCGGGGCGGTGGGTCTGACGGCAACCGGAACCCGCAGAACGGGAACGCCGTGATGACCGACCCGGCCCTGGACCCGCGCGCGTTCCTGACCGGGCTGTTCCGCTCTGCCGTGGATGCCGCAGACCCGATGCAGGTCGTCGCCGCGCAGTTGCCGCCGCGCCCGTCGGGTCGCCTTCTGGTGATCGGGGCGGGCAAGGCCAGCGCGCGCATGGCCGAGGCGGTCGAGGCTGAATACGGACCCTGCGAGGGCCTCGTCCTGGTGCGCTACGGCTATGCGCGGCCCTGCGAGGGGATCGAGATCGTCGAGGCCGCGCATCCGGTGCCGGACGCTGCGGGGGAGGCCGCGACCGCGCGGCTGCTGGATCTGGTGAGGGGGCTCACGGCAGATGACCTGGTGATTGCGCTGATTTCCGGCGGCGGCTCATCGCTGCTCTGCGCGCCGGTCGAGGGGCTGACGCTGGCCGACAAGCAGGATCTCAACACCGCGCTGCTGGCCTCGGGCGCGCCCATCTCGGCGATGAACCGGCTGCGAAAGGCCGCCTCCCGCGTCAAGGGCGGGCGTCTCGCGGCGGTCTGTGCCCCGGCGCGGGTGCTGAGCCTCATCATTTCCGACGTTCCGGGCGACGCGCCCTCCGAGATCGCGTCCGGCCCCACGGTCGGCGACCCGGATGCGGACGGGCCGGGTGTGGCCGAGATACTCGGCCGTCACCGCATCGACGTGCCGACCCATCTGCGGCGCGCGCTGCTGGAGGGTGCCGCACCGCTCAAAGCCTCGGATCCCCGGCTTGCCCATGCCGATGCACAGGTGATCGCGGCCCCGCGCCAGTCTCTGGACGCGGCCGCGGGCCTGGCCCGCGCCGCCGGAGTCACAGTGCGCCAGCTAGGCGACGCGCTTGAGGGGGAAGCCCGCGATCTGGCCACGGCGCAGGCCGCCGTGGCAATCGACATCGCCGCCACTCTGGCGCCCGGGGATGCGCCCGTGCTGCTCCTCTCGGGGGGGGAATGCACCGTGACGCGGCGCGGCGACGGGGTCGGCGGGCCCAATGCCGAGTTCGCGCTGGCGGCCATTATCGCGCTGGCTGGCCACCCGCGCATTCACCTGATCGCTTGCGATACCGACGGCGTTGACGGCGCGGCCGAGGTCGCGGGGGCCTATGCGGGCCCCGCGACGCTCACCCACGCTGCTGCGGTTGGATGCGATCCGGGCCTTGCGCTCGATACCAACGATGCCCACGCGTTTTTTGCAGCGACCGGCGGTCAGATCGTCACCGGCCCGACGCTGACCAATGTCAACGATTTCCGCGCCGTGCTGATCCTGCCGCCCGAAATGGCGACAGGGGCCGGGTGATCAGCGAACGCCGCATGCGCGATGGCCCGCCCGCCCGTTCAAGTCGCCCCTAGCTGGCGGCAGTGACGCCGTTCGACGCAGGATAGAGCCACGCGGTTGAACCGATCTCGACCTCTTCATAGAGGTCGATGATATGCGCCATCACCATCCGCACGCAGCCGGAACTGGCGCGGCTGCCGATGGACCAGGGCTGCGGCGTGCCGTGAATGCGCAGATAGGTGTCGCGGTTGCCGACATAGAGATAGAGCGCCCGCGAACCCAACGGGTTGGTCGGGCCACCGGGAACGCCATCGGCATATTGCTCATACTCTTCTGGGTTGCGGCGGATCATGTTGGCGGTCGGCGTCCAGGAGGGCCAGCGCGCCTTGCGCGCGATGGTGTAGGTGCCGGGCTCATAGAGGTCACCGCGCCCGATGGCGACGCCATAGCGCATCGCGGTGCCGCCCTCGCGGATATGGTAGAGGTAGCGCGCCACTGCATCGACATGAATATCGCCCGGTGTCAGACCCGGATTGGCCTCGACCAGCCGGGGCAGGAACCGCTCGTGAATGCCCCAGGGGTTCGACGTCGCGGGGTCATAGCCAAGGGGCGTCACCTGTGCGTCCCAGGCATCCCAATTGGACGGCTGAGCAAAGGCGGGCATGGCGATGGGTGCCGAAAACATCGCGGCACTGGTCATGATGAAATGGCGTCTCTTAAGCATTAGTGATTCTCCAGTCACATCGGAAATGGCGGCGTTCAGGATAGCACATACATGGGCAACGGCACGACCGCCCGAAAGGTTGGGTCACAAAGCCGTGTGAATCCGCCTATGCGGCAGGATGTCGCCCGCCGCTGGCGCGCGTGATTTCGTCCGCCGCGGCCCTGACCACCTTGCCGATAGCGCCGGTTCGGTCGCCGGTGAAGCGGTCCGAGGGCCCCGAGACCGAGACGCCCGCGCAGGGCTGCCCGGACTGGTCGTAGATCGCGGCCCCGATACAGGACATGCCGTCATAGCGTTCGGCGTGATCATAGGACCAGCCGCGCACGCGGGTCTGGCCAAGGTCGGCTTCCAGCGCGGCGCGGTCGGACAGCGTGTGATCGGTATGACGTGGCAGGTCTTCATCGCGGAAGAACCGTTGCAGCCGATCCTCGGGCCAGGCCGCCAGGATCGCCTTGCCGGTGCCCGAGGCGTGCATCTTGGCGCGGCTACCGGGCGGAAAGAAGGCGCGGATCGGGTTTTCCGTCTCGACCTGGCCGACAAAGACCACATGCGCGCCGTCCGGCACAGCCAGGTTCGCGGTCTCGCCGGTCTCGCGCATCAGGCGGCGCAGCACGGGCTGGCCGACCTCGATCACGCTGTTGCGTTTCAGGTAGCTCGCCCCGGCGCGATAGGCCCCGATGCCGATCATCCATTCCTGCCGTTCCTCGTCGAACCCGACGTAGCCGTGTTTCTGCAAGGTGGTCAGGATGCGGTGCGTGGTGGCGGTGGGAATATCCAGCGCCTGCGCCAGGTCGGTCAGGGACGAACGGTCGGTGCCCGCCACCGCCGTCAGCACGCTCAAGGCGCGGTCAAGCGCCTGCATGGTGCCCGCCGAGCTTTCCTTGAACTGCGATTTGGGGCGCCCGCGCGGGCGGCGCTGATTCTGCATGGTGGCGGCCTCCTGATCCGGCTTCGTAGTTTTTCCCTGACAAAATGAGAAATGGAAAAATATTCAAAACCAATGTCTTGCTATTTTTCTGCCATAAATGAAAAAACATTTCAAGAAAATTGCACGGTCCCGCCGGATCGCCGATATTGGCCCCAATCAGGAGGAAACCCCCATGCCCAACCAGAACCCGCTTTTCATTCCCGGTCCGACCAATATCCCGGATCGCCTGCGCCACGCCATGAACGTGCAGACCCAGGACCACCGCGCGCCGGATTTCGTCAAGACCTTCGCGCCGGTGCTGGAAAAGACCAAGACCGTCTTCGCCACCCGTGATGGCCAGATCATCACCTTCCCCGCCTCGGGCACCGGCGGCTGGGAGGCCTGCATCACCAACACGCTGTCGCCCGGCGACACCGTGCTGGTCGCGCGCTATGGGATGTTCAGCCACCGCTGGATCGACATGTGCCAGCGGCATGGGCTGGACGTGCAGATCATCGAATGTCCCTGGGGCTCGGGCGCGCCCGCCGACAAGTTCGAAGAGGCGCTGAAGGCCGATACGGACCACAAGATCAAGGCCGTCCTCGTCACCCATAACGAGACCGCGACCGGCGTGAAATCCGACATTGCCGCTGTGCGCGGCGCGATGGATGCCGCCGGCCACCCCGCGATGCTCTTCGTCGATTGCGTCTCGTCGCTTGGCTCGATGGAGTTCCAGTTCGATAATTGGGGCGTCGATATCGCTGTTTCCGGCAGCCAGAAGGGCTTCATGCTGGCCACCGGCATGGCGATCCTCTGCGTCAGCCGCAAGGCACTGGCCGCGATCGAGACCGCGACCCTGCCGCGCACCTTCTTCGACTTCCGCGACATGATGAAGGCCAATGCCTCGGGCGGCTTCCCCTACACGCCGCCGCTGAACCTGATCTATGGCATGGCCGAGGCGCTGAAGATGCTGGAGGAGGAAGGGCTGGAGAACGTCTATGCCCGCCACCACCGCCTGGCCGAGGGCGTCCGCAAGGCCGTCGCTGCCTGGGGCCTGAGGCTGGTCGCGCAATCGCCCGATCTCTACTCTGATAGCGTCAGCGCCATCTATGTTCCGGAAGGTTTTGACAGCAACAAGCTGGTCGCGCGCGCCTTCGACGCCTATGGTGTGTCCTTCGGCATCGGGCTGGGCGAGATGAACGGCAAGGCGTTCCGCATCGGCCATCTCGGCAGCCTGACCGATGTCATGGTCCTGTCTGGCCTGGCCACCATCGAAATGGCCATGGCCGATCTGGACTATCCGATCACCCTGGGCTCGGGCGTCGCGGCGGCGCAGGAATATTTCCGCACCACCCGCGCCGACGCCCTGAAAGCGGCAGCATAAGGATCTACCTGGATGTATATCCCCACCTATGAGGACATGCTGGAGGCGCATGAGCGCATCAAGCCGCATATCCGGCAGACGCCGGTGCGCGAGTCCGACTATCTGAACCAGCTGACCGGCGCCAAGCTGTTCTTCAAATGCGAAAACTTCCAGGAACCGGGGGCCTTCAAGGTCCGCGGCGCCTCGAACGCGGTGTTCGGGCTGGATGAGGAACAGGCCAAACTGGGCGTCGCGACCCATTCCAGCGGCAACCATGCCTCGTGCCTGTCCTATGCCGCGATGAAGCGGGGCATCCCCTGCAATGTCGTCATGCCGAAGACCGCGCCGCAGGCCAAGAAGGACACCGTCGCGCGTTACGGCGGCAAGATTACCGAATGCGAGCCCTCGACCACCAGCCGAGAGGAGACATTCGCCAAGGTGCAGGCCGAAACGGGGGGCGATTTCGTCCACCCCTATAACGATCCGCGCGTCATCGCGGGCCAGGGGACATGTGCCAGGGAACTGGTCGAACAGACCGGCGGCCTCGATATGGTCGTGGCCCCCATCGGCGGCGGCGGCATGATCTCGGGCACCTGTCTGACGCTTGCCACGCTGGCCCCCGAAACGCAGGTCATCGCGGCGGAACCCGAACAGGCCGACGACGCCTATCGCAGCTTCAAGGCGGGGCATATCATCGCCGATGACGCGCCCAAGACGGTGGCCGACGGCCTGCTGGTGCCGCTCAAGGATCTGACCTGGCATTTCGTGTCAAACCATGTGACCGAGATCTATACCGCCTCGGATGCCGAGATCATCGACGCCATGAAACTGATCTGGAAACATGTCCGCGTGGTGGCCGAGGCCAGCAGCGCCGTGCCGCTGGCGATCATCCTCAAGAACAAGGATGCCTTTGCCGGCAAACGTGTGGGCGTGATCCTGACCGGCGGCAATGTGGATCTGGACAAACTGCCGTGGATGGCGGGCTGACCCCCGCCTGACAAGAATTTGCGAAGGGCGGGCTCCCCCCGCCGCCCCTGAAAGGAGCACCAAGATGAACAAGCAAGCAAACCTCGACGATTTCGAAGTAGGCTACGACATCCCTGCCCATATCGGCATGGATGAGGCCGACATCCAGACGCCTGCCCTGATCCTCGACCTCGACGCGCTGGAGCGCAACATCAAGAAGATGGGTGACTATGCCAAGGCGCACGGCATGCGTCACCGCGCGCATGGCAAGATGCACAAATCCGTCGATGTGCTGAAACTGCAAATGGACCTTGGCGGGGCCATCGGTGTCTGCTGCCAGAAGGTCAGCGAAGCCGAGGTCTTCGCCCGCGCGGGCATCCAGGAAATCCTCGTCTCCAACCAGGTCCGCGACCCTGCCAAGATCGACCGTCTGGCGCAATTGCCCAGGATCAGCGGCGGCGAGGTCATCGTCTGCGTCGATGACGTGGCCAATGTCTCCGACCTGTCGCAGGCGGCGGGCAAACATGGCACCAACCTCGGCGTCTTCATCGAGATCGACTGCGGCGCGGGCCGTTGTGGCGTGACCACCACCGAGGCAGTCGTGGAAATCGCCAAGGCCGTGCAAGGCGCAGACAACCTGACCTATCGCGGCATCCAGGCCTATCAGGGTGCGATGCAGCACATGGACAGTTTCGAGGATCGCCAGGCCAAGCTTGACGCCGCTATCGCGCAGGTGAAAGACGCGGTGGACGCGCTGAAAGCCGAAGGGATCGAGACCGACCTGGTGTCTGGCGGCGGCACCGGCTCCTACTATTTCGAGAGCAATTCGGGCGTCTATAATGAGCTTCAGTGCGGCTCCTACGCCTTCATGGATGCCGATTACGGCCGTATCCTGGACGCCGATGGCAACCGCATCGACGCGGGCGAATGGGAAAACGCCTTCTTCATCCTGACCAGCGTGATGAGCCACGCGAAGGCCGACAAGGCCATCGTCGATGCGGGCCTCAAGGCGCAATCCGTCGATAGCGGCCTGCCGGTGATCTACGGGCGTGACGACGTGGAATACGTCAAATGCTCGGATGAACACGGCGTCGTCGCTGACCCCAAGGGCGTGCTCAAGGTCAATGACAAGCTCAAGCTGATCCCCGGCCATTGCGACCCCACCGCCAATGTCCATGACTGGTATGTCGGTGTGCGGAACGGCAAGGTGGAAACCCTCTGGCCCGTCTCGGCGCGCGGCAAGGCCTATTGATCATTGGCGGCGCGCGGGCAATTGCGCGTGCCACACACGACATTGGGTGCGTGCCTCGCGCGCACCCTTTTTCATGAAGGATTGCAGACATGATCATCGTTCCAGAACGTGAAATCCCCGCCCTGCTGACGCGCGAAGCCTCCTACAAGGCGGTGTCCGATGTCTTCGCCGCCATGGCCTCGGGCGATGCCTACAACTTCCCCGTGGTGCGCGAGGCCATCGGCCATGAGGATGCGCTCTACGGCTTCAAGGGCGGCTTCGACCGCGTGGGCAGCACGCTTGGCCTCAAGGCGGGCGGCTACTGGCCTAACAACTTGGAGAAACACGGCGTCATCAACCACCAGTCCACCGTGTTCCTGTTCGACCCCGATACCGGCATGGTCCGCGCCATGGTCGGCGGCAATTTCTCGACCGCCCTGCGCACCGCCGCCGCCTCCTCGGTCTCGATCAACCACCTGGCGCGCGAGGATGCGAAGGTCATGGGCATGGTCGGCGCGGGTCATCAGGCGAAGTTCCAGTTGCGCGCGGCGCTGGAACAGCGCAGTTTCGAGAAAGTCATCGGTTGGAACTATCACCCCGAGATGTTGTCGAACCTGGAGGAGGTCGCGTCCGAGGCGGGGTTGCCTTTCGAGGCGGTGGAGCTTGAGGGGTTGCAGGAGGCCGACGTGATCATCTCGATCACCTCCAGCTTCGATCCGATCCTGTTGGAAAATCACGTCAGCCCCGGCACGCATATCGCCTGCATGGGCACCGATACGAAGGGCAAGCAGGAGGCCAGCGCCGAGCTGGTCGCCAAGGCGACGCTCTTCACCGACGAGGTGGCGCAATCCATCTCCATCGGCGAATGCCAGCACGCGATTGCCAAGGGGCTGATCAAGGAGGGCGACATTTCCCAGATCGGCGCGGTGATCAACGGCACCCATCCGGGGCGGTCCTCGGACGACGAGATCACCCTATTCGACGGCACCGGCGTCGGCCTTCAGGATCTCGCGGTCTCCGCCGCGCTTGTCGATCTCGCCATCGAGAAGTGCGTCGCCATCGAGGTCGATCTCTGAACATCTCCGGCAGGTCGGTCCCGCAGTCCGGCCTGTCGGTTTTCCCAAGCGGATCGCGCGCGAATCCGCTATCCCGGCGCTGACACCTCTCCGGGAAAGCGCAGGCCCATGTTCCTTTCGATCTTCGACATCTTCAAAATCGGCATCGGCCCGTCCTCGTCGCACACGATGGGGCCGATGACGGCGGCGGCGTCCTTTCTGGGCGCGCTGCGCACCGGCCTGCGTGAACCCGGCGCGGGCGAGGTGGCGTATGTCACCTGTTCGCTGCACGGCTCGCTGTCCTTCACCGGCAAGGGCCACGCCACCGACCGCGCGGTGATGCTGGGGCTTTGCGGGTTCGAGCCCGCCACCATCGACCCCGACCGCGCGGAACAGGCCGAGGCCGCCCTGCACCGCGACAAGGTGATCCACCCGGACGGCCTGCCGCCGCTCAAATTCGACCCCGCCGCCGATCTGATCTTCGATTACGGCCCGCCCCTGCCCGGTCACGCCAATGGCATGGTGTTGCGCGGTTTCGACGCCGCCAGACGCCTGTTCATGGAGGAGACCTATTACTCCGTCGGCGGCGGCTTCGTGATGACGGCGGCGGAGCTGGATGCGCAGAAGAACGGCGGCCCGAAGGAGTTTCACGCCGAGAAGGAGGCGCAGGGCTATCCCTATCCCTTCGGCTCCGCGAACGAGATGCTGGCCATGGGCCGCGCCTCGGGCAAGAGTATCGCGCAGATGAAATGGGCCAATGAGGAGGCCAATGCGCCGCGCGCTGAAATCAAGGCGCGGATGGATGCGATCTGGCAGACGATGGATGACTGCATCGACCGGGGCTTGCGGATGGAGGGCACTCTGCCCGGCGGGTTGTCAGTCAAGCGCCGCGCAAAGGCGATCCATCGGCAATTGCTGAACGAACGCGGGACCAACCAGGCGCAGCCGCACACGATCAACGACTGGATGAGCGTCTACGCCATGGCCGTGAACGAAGAGAACGCGGCCGGCGGCAAGGTCGTGACCTCGCCCACCAACGGGGCCGCGGGCGTGGTGCCTGCCGTGCTGCGCTACTACCGCGACCACTGCATCGGCGCGACCGAGGAGGGACGGCGCAATTTCCTGATGACGGCGGCGGCAATCGGCGGGCTGATCAAGCACAATGCCTCGATCTCTGGCGCTGAAGTGGGCTGCCAGGGCGAGGTCGGATCGGCCAGCGCGATGGCGGCGGCGGGGCTTTGCGCCGCCCTTGGCGGCACCAATGAACAGGTGGAAAACGCCGCCGAAATAGCGCTGGAACATCACCTCGGCATGACCTGCGACCCGGCGGCGGGGCTGGTGCAGGTGCCGTGTATCGAACGCAACGGGCTTGGTGCGATCAAGGCGGTCAGCGCCGCGTCGCTCGCGCTACGCGGGGACGGCACCCATTTCATGCCGCTCGACAATTGCGTCGAGGCGATGCGCCAGACCGGCCTGGACATGAGCGACAATTACAAGGAAACCAGCCGGGGCGGGCTGGCGGTGAACCTGCCGAATTGTTGAGCGCGGCGATCCGTCGACGGATCGCAAACGCGCTCGGTCGACCGAGCGCATCGCTCATTCCGACTGTGCTTCCACCTCGTCCAGGTAGCGTGTGATCAGCTCTTTCGCCTTCTCATCGGTGACATTATGCTCACTGATCCGGTTGCGCTTGAGCATGTGCCGCAGCTTGCCGGTCTTGCCCGCAGACACGGCCCAGTCGATCCCCTCGATCAATTGCCCCGAGGCCGATTTCGCGCGCAGCCATTGCCCCAGATAGGCGGTGTCCGTGGGCGCCTTTTCGCACCAGACCCTCTCGAAGGTCATCATGATGAACTCCTGCACCGCCGGTTGCAGATGCCGCCGGTCGGGCTTGAAGGGATAGGTGAAGACATCCGTGACGATCTCGTAGGAGGGCCAGTAGAACAGATACCCCTCATCCTTGAACTCGCGCATCACCTCGTCGATGGCGACCCGCAACACGGCCTTCGAGACCGAATTGGCGCTGATGCAGCTTTCCTCGCGGAAGGTCGTGACCAGCGGGATCGGCGACAGGGTCAGGATGATCTTGGCATCCGGGCGATGCTTGCGGATCAGCCGGTAGATCTCGCGCAGGTTGTCGCGGTTTTCCTCGACGGTCGAGACCCGGAACTTGTGCCGCTCGGGGTCGTATTTGCCCTTGGGCAGGGTACGCCAGAAGACACCGCCGGTCGGCTCGTCATACCAGATTTCCGAGAGGCCCAAAGTCAGGATGAAGACATCCGTGTCGTTGAACAGGCGCAGCGTCTCCTGCCGCACGTCCTCATCGTAGCCAAACTCCTCGGCCTTGTAGCCATGCCAGAGCGGCGCGTCGAAGCTCTTGCCCTCGAAGGCCCATTCGAATTGCTGAAGGATGACGAAGCTGTTGACCATGCCTTCGCCGCAACTGACGACATAGGCGTTGGATTCCTTGTTGCGGGTCAGCACGTTGTAATGGCGCGAGGCCAGCCAGTCCGAGATATAGGCCGCAAAGCACGAGCCGAAGGCCGTGACCTTGGTGGTCTCGTTGATCGACGGCGCGTCCGGCGTCCAGCCTTTCAGCACGTAGTCCAGAACCGCCGTTTCCGGCATCATCTGCATCGCCTTGGGGGGCCTGCTGCCGGTGCCGCCGCGAAACCATGTGCGATGGGTGTTGCCCTTGCGGGAGGATTCGATCCCCTCCACCCGGTCAGCCGCCTTGGTAATGGACACCTCGTCCAGGATCTTGTTCATCTGCCTGCCTCTCTCGGTCCGAATTTTCTTCGGTTATCCCGGCAGTTTAGCAGGAAATGTGGAAAAATGAATCCCTGAATCTCAGGGCGCGTCGCGCATCGTCTGGCCGGGGTCGAAGCCGGAATCCAGCGTGATGATCTCGTCACAGGCCTCACCCGCGACGCGCGCGGCGACGATGCGGGCGGCGGCCTCGCCGATCTCGCGGCGGCGCGTGTCCATGGTGGCCAGCTGCATCGGCAGCCCGTCGAGGATTTCCACCGCGTTGAAGCCCGCCAGCCCCATCTTGCCGGGAATATCGAGACCCTGTTCAATACAGTAGAGCAACCCGCCCGCCGCGATCATGTCATTGGAGAAATAGAGGAAATCCAGATCGTCATGGCGCGACAGCATCTCCTGCGCCAACTCGCGCCCCTTGCCGAGCGCCGAGCCGCCCGCGTAATAGATCCGGTCGGCCAGGTCGATCCCGGCCTCGCGCAGCACGCCCTCGAACCCCTCCAGACGCTTCCGTGCGCGGTGATCCTCGGGCATCTTGGTGCCCATGAACCCGATCCGCCGGTAGCCGCGCTTGAGGATCTCGCGCGCCATCCGCGCCCCCGAGGCTCGGTGGCTGATCCCGACCATCGCATCAATCGGGTCACCATCGGCATCCATGATCTCGACCACCGGAATGCCGGAATTGGCCAGCATCGCGCGGGAGGCATCCGAATGCTCGATCCCCGCCACGATCATCCCCGAGGGCCGCCAGGACAGCATCTCGTAGATGACCTTCTCCTCGCGCTCGGGCTCGTAATGGGTGGCCCCGAAAACGGGTTGCAGCACGGTATCGTCCAGCACGTCGGAAATACCCGCCAGAACCTGCGGAAACACCATGTTCGACAGCGACGGAATGACCACGCCGACCAGGTTCACCCGGTTCGAGGCCAGCGCGCCCGCGATCTTGTTGGGCACGTAGCCCAGGGTCCGCGCCGCCTCCATCACCCGGTTGCGGGTGGCCTGGCTGACATCGCCGCGATTGCGCAACACACGGCTCACCGTCATCTCGGAGACGCGGGCCGCCTCGGCCACATCGCGCAGCGTCAATTGCGGCTTGTCGGTCTCGGGGGGGCGAATGGGCACCGCGCTCGGCTCCTCATGGTTGCGTTAACACCCTTGATACGCACCAATTTCGAAATTGTCCAAGCCTCTCGCCCGACGCGCGAAATTTGCCCGTACCGCTTGCGTTGCCGCCCGGAAATGCGCAGAACGGGCAGCGCGTGGCCCTGTGGCTCAACTGGATAGAGCAGCCCCCTCCTAAGGGGCAGGTTGCAGGTTCGAATCCTGCCAGGGTCACCATTCCTACCCGTCTTCACCCAGCTTCGGTGCGGGCCGGTCCAGGGTCAGGTCGGCATCGGAGAAGGTGAAGGGCGAGCGCACTCCGGGGATACCGCCCGGCGCGATCCGCATGCCGCGCGCCTGCACCTGGGGGTCGGCGAAGACCTCGGCCAGATCGTTGATCGGCCCCGCGGGCACGCCCGCCGCCTCGCAACCCGCCAGCAGGTCGGCCTTGTCGAGGCGCAATGTCGCCTCGGTCAGCGCATTGGTCATCGCGTCGCGGTTCTCGATCCGGTCGGCATTGGTCAGGTAGCGCGCGTCCTCGGCCATCTCGGCCAGCCCCAGGAGGTCACAGAGTCGCCGGTATTGCGCGTCATTGCCGGTGGCGATGATGATCCATCCGTCGCGGCAGTCGAACACCTGGTAGGGCGTCAGGTTCTGATGCGCATTGCCGATCCGCGCGGGCGCCTCGCCCGTCACCAGGTAATTCATCGCCTGGTTGGCCATCGCCGAGGTCGCCACATCCAGGAGCGACATGTCGATATGCTGCCCCTTGCCGGTCCGCCCGCGTTGATGCAACGCCGCCAGGATCGCGTTCACGGAATAAAGCCCGGTCAGGATATCCGTCACCGCCACGCCCACCTTCTGCGGCTGGCCCTCGGGGTCGCCGGTGACCGACATCATCCCCGACATGCCCTGGATGATATAGTCATAGCCTGCCCGATGCGCATAAGGCCCGGTCTGCCCGAACCCGGTGATGGAACAGTAGATGAGCGCGGGGTTCACGGCCCGCAGGCTCTCGTAATCCAGCCCGTATTTGGCCAGCCCGCCAAGCTTGAAGTTCTCGATCAGGATATCCGTCCCGGCCACCATCTCGCGCACCCGCGCCTGACCTTCAGGGGTGCGGAAATCCACCACGACCGAGGCTTTGCCGCGATTGCAGGAATGGAAATAGGCCGCCGAGATGTCGCCTTCGCGCGCGACGAAAGGCGGGCCCCAACGGCGGGTATCGTCGCCATCGGGGCTTTCCACCTTGATGACCTCGGCCCCCAGGTCGGCCAGGGTCTGACCGGCCCAGGGACCGGCCAGGATACGGGCGAGTTCGAGGACCTTGACGCCCTCAAGCGGGGCCGTCATCAGCCCTCTTCGGCCAGCAATTCGTCGATGACATCTACAAAGGCATCATAGCCCATGTTCTCGTAGAACTCGCCATTGATGACAAAGCTCGGCGTGCCCCGCACGTTGGCGGCGGCGGTCTGTTCCTCCGAGACCGCAATCATCGCCTCGGCCATCGCGGTATCGGTCAGGCAGGCGTCAAGCTGCTCGTCATTCAGGCCAACGCTGCGCCCGACCCTGCGCAGGCTCTCGGCCACGTCGGCGGGTTCACCCGCCAGCCATTCCGACTGGGTTTCCATCAGCCGGTCAATCACGCCGAAATAGCGCATCTCGCCGCCGCAACGCGCGACCAACCCGCCCCAGAGGCCATAGCGATGCTGATAGACCTCGCGGAAGACGAACCGCACCTGCCCGGTGTCGATGTAGTTTTCCTCAAGCTGCGGCAAGACTTCTACGTGAAAGCGCCCGCAATACGAGCAGGTGACAGACCCGTATTCAATGATCGTGACCGGTGCATCGGGGTCGCCGATCGCCATCTCGATCACTTCGACGCTGCCCGCGTCTTCAGCATCAGCCTCCGTCTCCGTCCCGGTCCCGGCCTCCTGCGCGCTGGCGGCCAGCATGGGTTCCGCTTCGGAACCAAAGCGGTCCAGCCAGATATAGCCGCTGGCGGCGACGATTACGGCCAGCAGGCCGACTGTCAAAACGGTGCGGTTCATCAACCTCTCCTTGAGTGACTGTTCTTGGTCAGGACATTACGCGCCAGGCGTTCCAACGCGTCCTTCAGCGTGCTGTCCTTGATCGGGTCCGCGGCGACACGGGCCGCGTTCAGAATTTCGGGTGTGGGGCGGGGCGGTGCCTCGGGCTTCACCTCGAAACGCACATGCCCCTCGGCAAAGCCCACCGGCGCGGTCTGGGTGATCTGGATCTTGCTGACGGCGTTATAGCCATAGCAGGCGTTGACCTTGCCCCGGATCGCATCCTTCTGCATCTCCAGCATCGGCGCGCGCCCGCCCGTGGTCAGCAGGACCAGCGTGGCCCCGAACCCGCCCCGTGCATAGCGGATCTTGACCGGAATCGCGGCGGCGGCGGTTTCCTCGCCGACGATCTCGGCCCAATGGGTCAGCAGCTTGGTTTCGGAAAACCCGCGCTTCTCGAACGGCTGGCGCAATTGACCGGCGACCAGTTTCGACGCCGCCTCGAAGCCGCGCTTGCGGCGTTTCTGGGTCACGGGCATGGTGCGCGCGGGCGGGGGCATCGGGTTTCCTTTCGTCTTGCCTAGCTTATCTCTCCCGGCAGGGAGAACCAATGGCCTACGAACGGGGGAGCCCAAAAAACGTGCGTGACGAAGACTACAGCCCCTCCTTGCTGGCCTGGTATGACACCCATGCCCGCGATCTGCCCTGGCGCGTTGGCCCGCATGATACCGCCGTTCCCAACCCCTATTTCATCTGGCTGTCCGAGGTGATGCTGCAACAGACCACCGTGGCCGCCGTAAGGGATTATTTTGTCAGGTTCACCATGCTCTGGCCGACGGTCGAGGCGCTGGCGGCGGCCGAGGATGCCGAGGTCATGGCCGCATGGGCCGGACTTGGCTACTATGCGCGGGCCCGCAACCTTCTGAAATGCGCCCGCGTGGTGGCGGCGGATCATGGCGGGCAGTTCCCCGATACCGAGGCGGTGCTGCTGACTCTTCCCGGCATCGGCCCCTACACCGCAGCCGCCATCGCCGCGATCGCCTTCGACCGGCCCGCGACCGTGATGGATGGCAATGTCGAGCGCGTCATGGCGCGGCTTTTCGCGGTCGAGACGCCCTTGCCCGCCGCCAAGCCCGCGCTGAAATCCCGCGCCGGGGCGCTGACGCCCGAAATCCGCCCCGGCGATCACGCGCAGGCGGTGATGGATCTGGGGGCGACGATCTGCACCCCCCGCAACCCGGCCTGCGGCATCTGCCCCCTGCGTGACCCCTGCCAGGCGCGCGCGCAGGGTATCGCGGCCGAGCTGCCCGCCAAGACCCCGAAAAGGCCCAAACCCATCCGCCACGGCATCGCCTATCTGGCCCGCCGCGCCGATGGCACATGGCTCTTGGAGACACGGCCCGAAAAGGGGCTGCTCGGGGGCATGCTTGGCTGGCCGACGACAGAATGGGTGGAGGAGGCCCCCGCCCCGTCCCCACCCATCGCCGCCGACTGGCACGATCCGGGGCTGGAGGTGCGCCACACCTTCACCCATTTCCACCTGCGCCTGTCGCTGAGGCTTGCCCATCTGCCCGCAGGCACACCCGGCGATTTTCGCCCGCTCCGCCCCGCCGACCTGCCCACGGTGATGCGCAAGGCGCTTGACCTTGCGAAACCCGCTTTTGATCGGGATTGAGTTTCCCCGCGCGGGTCGTAAAATTGACAAACCTGTCAGGAAAACCTGACAAACCCGTCAGGAATATCACGCATGAGCCGCCCCATGACCGCAAGTGCCGAGGTCGCCCGCATCCAGAATGCGCTTCCCTTCTGGATCACGCTGATCCTTGTTCCGCTGGTCTGGACCGGCGCGCTGCAAGGCGGCTGGATGCTGTTCCTGGCCCCGGTCTACGCGCTGGCGCTGACCTCGATCCTGGACCAGATTTCCGGCCTGAACACAGCCAATCCCGACCCTGAAACGCCCGAGGCGAGCCTCTTCTGGTATCGCCTGATCACGCTGATCTGGTTCCCGCTTCAGATCGTGACGCAACTGGGCCTGATCTGGTACGCGACCCGTGCCACGCATCTGTCGGGGGCCGAAAAAGCGTTGCTTTTCTATAATGTAGGGCTGATGGCCGGGGGCGTCGGGATCGTCTACGCGCATGAGCTGATGCACCAACGCACGAAGCTTGAGCGCTGGCTCGGCGATCTCCTGATGGCCTCGGTCCTCTACAGCCATTTCCGCAGCGAACATCTGCTGGTCCATCACATCCATGTCGGCACGCCGAAAGACCCGGTCTCGGCGCGCTATAACGAGGGGTTTCACCGCTTCTTCCTGCGCGTGCTGCGCCAATCGCCCGTCTCGGCCTTCCGCGCCGAAAAGGCGATGCTGGCGCGCAAGGGGCTGCCCTGGCATCACCCCTCGAACCCCTTCTGGCGCTACTGGGCACTGCAGGCCGGCATGCTTGCACTGGCGCTGATCCTCGGCGGATGGGAAGGGATCATGTGGTTGATCGTGCAGGCATTTTTCGCGATCTCCTTCCTCGAACTGACCAACTACGTCGAGCATTACGGCCTGACCCGGAAGCATCTGGAAAACGGCCGCTATGAGCATGTCCAGCCGCATCACAGCTGGAACGCCTCGCATCGCGTCACAAATTGGCTGCTGATCAACCTGCAGCGCCATTCCGACCATCACTACAAGCCGAGCCGCCGCTTTCCGCTGTTGCAGACCTACACCGATGCCGAGGCCCCGCAACTGCCCTTCGGCTACCCGGTGATGACGCTGATGGCGCTGGTCCCGCCGCTCTGGCGTCGTCGCATGAACCCGCGTGTGCGGGCGTGGAGGGCGCGGTATTATCCCGAGATTACAGACTGGTCCGCCTACAACAAGGCGCGCAATCCGATGCCGCGTTAAAGGCACTTTGCGTCAGCCTTGAATCGAAAAACGCTGCCTCTCTCGTTGGTCGAACGCGCCTTTCGCTCCACCTTGTCGCTTTGAAAATGCAACGTGCTGACGGCAAAAAGCCCCGCCGATCCCGGACCGGCGGGGAAGTCGCGTGCGCCGCAAGAAGGGCGCACGGGCGGTATCGGTCTACTTCGGAGTCATCTCGGAGCGGATCTGCTGGCGCAGAAGGTCGATCGGCACGGTCTTGCCCTCGCGGCGGAAATGCCAATAGGTCCAGCCGTTGCAGCTTGGCGCGTTCTCCAGCTTGGCCCCGACCTGGTGGATCGAGCCCTTGGCATCCGACATCACCAGCGTGCCATCGGCGCGGATCTTGGCGATCTTGCCGCGCGGGCTGACCAGTTCCTCGCCGGGGTTCAGCAGCCCACGTTCGACCAGCTGGCCAAACGGCACGCGCGGTTCGGCGCGTTTGGATTGCGTGACCTCCAGCGAGGTGCGATCGAATTTCCGTATGGTTTTCAGGCGCTTCTCGGCGACATCGCGATACGCATCCTCGCGCTCGATCCCGATGAAATCGCGGCCCAGTTTCTTGGCCACCGCGCCCGTGGTGCCGGTGCCGAAGAACGGGTCAAGGACCACATCGCCGGGATTGGTCGTCGCCACCAGGATGCGGTGCAGCAGGCTTTCGGGTTTCTGCGTCGGGTGCGCCTTGTCGCCCTTTTCGTCCTTGATCCGCTCATGCCCGTTGCAGATCGGCAAGACCCAGTCGGATCGCATCTGCACGCCCTCGTTCAGCGCCTTCAGCGCCTCATAGTTGAAGGTGTATTTCGCGCCCTCGGATTTCGAGGCCCAGATCATCGTTTCATGCGCATTGGTCAGCCGCTTGCCACGAAAGTTTGGCATCGGGTTCGACTTGCGCCAGATCACGTCGTTGAGCAGCCAGAACCCCTGATTTTGCAGCTCATAGCCGACGCGGAAGATGTTGTGATAGCTGCCGATCACCCAGATCGCGCCATTGGGTTTCAGTACCCGCTGTGCGGCCTTCAGCCAGGCCTTGGTGAACGTGTCATAGACAGCGAAACTGTCGAACTGGTCCCAGGCATCGTCGACCGCATCGACCATCGAATTGTCGGGGCGGTGCAGGTTGCCCTTGAGTTGCAGGTTATAGGGCGGGTCCGCAAAGATGAGGTCCACGCATGCCTCGGGCAGGCTGTTCATCACGTCGATGCAGTCACCGGGCACAATTGTATTGAGCGGAAGCGTATCAGCCCCCGTTTGGGTCGTTTTTTTCGTCATCTCTGCCTCTGCGTAGACGCCTCTGGCGGGCGCTGATGTGTCGCTCAAGAATGAGTCAAAGCCGATTCGCGGTCAATTTCTTTTTTGAATCAAGAGGTTGCAGATGATGCTTGATACAAGATATTGTGGACCGGCTTGAAGCTTCGTCTATGGTGGGGGGTGACCCCTAAATCTTGAAGGGCCTGACGATGCAGCGGCGTGGGGTATCCGGCGTTCCGCTCCCATCCGTAGCCGGGATATTGTTGCGCCAATGCACACATCGCCCGGTCGCGGCTTGTTTTCGCCACAATTGAGGCCGCGGCGATAGAGAGGCTGATCCCGTCGCCCTTGATCAGCGGCGTGGCGGGGCAGCAGAGGCCCTTGGGCAGGAAATTCCCGTCGATGAGGGCATGATCGGGCGGGGTTTGCAGCCCCGCGACCGCTCGGGTCATGGCAAGCAGGCTGGCATGCAGGATGTTGAGGCGGTCGATCTCCTCGACGCTGGCAATGCCGATGGCGACATCCGCGCAGGCCAGAAGCGCATCGTTCAACTCCAGCCGCCGCGCCTCGCTCAGCTTCTTGGAATCGTTGAGTCCCGGCGGGATTCGCTGAGGATCCAGAACCACCGCCGCTGCCATGACAGGGCCCGCCAGCGGACCGCGCCCGACTTCGTCGACGCCTGCGACGCGCAGGCCCGAGCGGGTCTCATGGCTGAAATCGGGGCTGAAATCGGGGGTCGGACTCATGCACCTCAGAAACCACGGCGCGGACGGGGGCGCAATAAAAATGGCGGCGGGGCCCTGACCCCGCCTCCCCGAGTCCAAGAAAATGGCGGCGGGGCCCTGACCCCGCCGCCGTCCACCGCACTGCTCGATGGACTATTCCTGTGTCAGGAGCGCACCCAACCGTGACGATAAAGGCACTGCGCATCGTAGACATGACGCCAGCCGCGATTGGTGAAGACGCGATCCAGGCAGGATGACGGCAGCTGGTTGGCGTAGTAACTGGACTGCATGCACTGCGCGCCGAAGCCGCTGAAATGCCCCTGCGGGCCGCTGAAACGGGTGTAGCAGCGTGACGGCGCAACCAGGCTGTGCCGGACCGGGGGCACGATCACTTGCCGGGTGGGTGGCGCGTAATGCGGATGACCATTGTTGCGGTTGTTGTTCAGGACGGTGCCGAGCAGGGCGATGCCCGCCGCAGCGCCAAGGAACCGGCGCAGGTTTTCGTTGTCGGCTTGCGCGGGCGTCGTGCTGGCGACAATGCCGGTCAGGGCAAGGGTCAGCGACAGCGATGCCGCGGCAAGCAGTCTGGGAAGGGATTTGAACATGACATCTTTCTCCGAAAGGAAAGGGGACAAGGGCAGGGCCGCGTTGATGCGGGAATGTCCAATTTTCCTCCCGTGTCGCCCGGACAGGCAATATCAGGGGCGCGCTATCCGATAACATCACGGAAAAAAGCCAATGATATTGCATGACAGGGCCGAAAGCCCCTAACTCCACCCCATGAAACACGCACTCCTCACCCTTGCCCTCCTGGGCTTTGCCTCTGTCGCCACTGCGGCCAACGCAACTTGTTACGCCGATTACAAGGCAAAGATGGATAACCCGCTGCGCCTGCATTACGGTGTTATCGAGCTGCCGGCCTCCGCTTGCAGTGTCGGTGCCGCAGCGCCCGTCATTTCAAGCCGTCTGACAGGCGGTTGGCAGCTTCTGGAGGTGATGTCGGTCTTTGACGAGTCCGGCCTCGATTCGAGGGAAGCGCGTGCAGGACAATACTACCTTAGTTTCTGAGACCCGGATCAGCGGCACCCGCGTGGTGCAGATCGGGATCGTGATCGTCGTCGCCATTCTGACCGTGACGGCGATCCTGCTATTCACCTATCTGCCCGATGCCAACGCGTTCAACGCGGCGGTCGAGGAGATCTTTGTCGTCAACGACGCGCTGACGACCAGTGAATCCATAAGAATCCTTGAGATCCTGGCCCAATCCGGCACCGCCTTTTCCAAGGTTCTGGCCAGCTACCGGGCGATCATCTTCGTGCTGATCCTCTTTGCCACCGCGCTTCTGGTGGCCTGCCTGATCTTTCTCGTCACCATCATCACGCTGAACAAGCGCATGGGCGAGATCGAAAAATCGGGCATCCAGGTCTCCTCGCTGATCGTCAGCCGGGAGGAGAGGATCGTCTACCTCAACAACATGGAATTCAAGCTGACCGGCGCCGCGATGGAGACGTTGTCGGTGCTGGCCGAGGCGCGGATGGATGATGACGTGCTGTCGGGCGCGGAAATCGAGGCGATGGTGTCGGGCAAGGATGCGGCGGATTGCGAGGAAGCGGCGGGGGCCACGCGAATCAAGCGGCTGCGTGATACGCTCGGCAACCAGATGGTCAGCGAGCTGTTGATCAAGAATATCGCAAGGCGCGGTTACATGCTGTCGATCGACAAGGATGTGATCAAGATGGTCTGAGGTGTCTCCGACGCCCCGTGACCGTCGTAGGGTGGGCAGTCTGCCCACCGTGCAAGCGCGCCGTGTTGGGCAGACTGCCCACCCTACATCTGATCCGAATCAGCAGTTGTTCGGGCGTCCCCGGCCATAGCCGGACCGATCCGAGATGCGGCCATTGTCGCTATCCGTCGCGCCCGTGCGCGTGCCACCGGGGCCGCGCGGGCAGGCATTGCCATCGGACCACGACCCGCTATCGCCATCGGCGGCCTGCGCGCTTGTCGGCAGAAGGACCGCCGCGCTGCCAATGGCCGCCATACCGAGGAAGTAGCGCCGGGGTGGGCGCAGCGTCTCGATATCACTGTCTTTCAGGGTCTTGGGCATGTCGTGGCTCCGGGGGAATCGGCGATCCGCGCCAGTGTAATGGGCGCAGACCGATCTCTATCATGTCAGAGCTGCGGCGTCAGCAATAAGGACGCCCGCGCCCATATCCGCCGGCATCGGTGATGCGGCCATTGTCCTGATCGGAGACGCCGGTGTAGCCGCCGCCGCCGCCACGCGGGCAGGATCCCGCATCGGTCCAGGTTCCATTGTCGATGTCGGCGGCCTGTGCCTGGCCGGGGGTAAGTGCCACAATACCACCGGCTGCGAGCAGGCCAAGCACGGCCCGCCGCGCCGGGCGGCTTGTGGTGATGTCGGAATCGCTGAGCGTTTTCCTGGGTTTGTCTGGTTTTCTCATCTCATGGCCTTTCGTATTGCCATCAAGAAAATGTGGTATTTACACTATGTATATAGGGACTATGCTCGACCTGTCAAGCCGAGTCGCGCTGACGCCCGCGTGATGGCGGTTGCCTGCCATGCGCCGCAGCGGCTAGCCTGAGCCCTGGATGGAGGATCTGCCGATGACCCGCGATTTCGACTGGACCATTGCCCCGGTATCGTCCGAGGCCTTCTTTCGCGACAGTTTCGAGAAGAAGCACCTGGTGATCCGCCGCGACGATCCCGGCTATTACGCCGACCTGCTGTCACTGGCCGATATCGACTGGGCGCTGACCACGCTTGGCCTGTCGGTTCCCGAGGTCAACGTTACCCGCGCCGATGCCGAGATCACGGCGGCGGATTTCGCCTATGGGAATGGGTTTGTCGATGCGGTGGCCGCGACGCGCCTCTTTGCCGACGGGGCCACGATCATCCTGTCGAATCTTCAGGAACGCCTGCCCAAGCTCGCCGATTTCTGCCGCGCGCTGGAGAAGGTGTTCAGCGCGCGGGTGCAGACGAATATCTACCTGACCCCCGCCCATAGCCAGGGCTTCAAGGCGCATTACGATGGTCATGACGTGCTGGTGTTGCAGATCGAGGGCACCAAGGAATGGCGCATCTATGACACGCCCGTCGCGCTGCCGCTGGCCGATCAGGGCTTTGACCCGCATGACGTGCCCATCGGAGACGAGACCGACCGCTTCGTCCTGGGCCCCGGCGACATGGTCTATGTCCCGCGCGGGCTGACGCATGATGCGGTCTCGACCGATCAGACCTCGCTGCATATCACCACGGGGCTGATGACGCGCTCCTGGGCTGATCTGATGGTCGAGGTGGTGCGGATGCTGGCGCATGACGATGTCGCCTTCCGCGAGGCGCTGCCGCCGGGCTTCACCGATGAGGGCTACGATTCGCGCGCGGCGCAGGCCAAGTTCGATGCGCTTCAGAAGAAGCTCGCCGCCGCCGATCTGGGGCCGGTGCTGGATGCCTTCCGCGATGACTTCATCGACACGAGGCTACCGCGCGTGCATGGCCAGATGCAGGAACTGGTGAAGATGGCGGGATTGTCGCCCGCCTCGCGCCTGGTTGCGCGGCCCAACCTGATCTACCGGCTGATGGATGTTCCGGGCAAGGACGGGGCCGGGGATATGGTCGCCGTTTCCTGTCAGGGCGCGGTCCTCAGCCTGCCCGCCTATGCGAATGGTCCGCTGGCCCATGCGCTGTCGGGTCAGGTCTTCACACTGGCCGATCTGCCGGGCGATCTGGACGAGGAGGGGCGCGCCGTGCTGATCCGCAGGCTCTTGCGCGAAGGGCTGGTGATGTTCAGCGACTAGGCCGACCCGTTTCCGGTCAACACCCGGTTCAAGCCCGCATCAAGCGGCCCCCAGTCGTCGATCCTGAGCCGCACCGGCACCGTCAGAACCTTCTGCCGGAACCGCCGGGGCAGGCGCACCGCGTCCTTTTCCGTCGTCACCAGTTGCGCGCCAAGCCGGACCGCATCCTGTTCCAGCCGCGCCATCAGTGCCTCGGTCAGCGGCTGGTGATCGCTGAGCGCCTCGCCGTGTTTCAGGTCCACCCCCATCGCGCGCAGGGTGGCGAAGAATTTCTCAGGGTAGCCAATACCCGCGAAGGCCAGCACGGGCAGCCCCTCGAAAGGCAGACCCGTGGGCAGGGGGGCGAGGTGGCCGGTCAGGTGAGGCAGAGTGATCCTGTCCTGCCATCTGTCCCGGAACCGGGCCTGCGCGGCCTCCGGCCCGATGCTGAGCAGCAGGTCGGCGCGGGCGAGGCCGGTGGCGACGGGTTCGCGCAAGGGGCCGGCGGGGATGACGCGGCCATTGCCGAATCCGCGCGCGGCGTCGACGACGACGATGGAGAGGTCCTTCTGCAGGGTGGGGTTCTGGAACCCGTCATCCAGCAAGATCGCCTCGGCCCCGGCGGCGACGGCGGCCTGCGCGCCCGCCAACCGGTCCTTTGCGACCCAGACCGGCAGGAAGGCGGCCAGCAGCAGGGGTTCGTCACCCACCTGATCGGCGCGGTCCTTCGCCTCGACCACCCGGTGCGGCCCCGCCACCGTGCCGCCATAGCCCCGGCTGACCACATGCGCCTGCACACCACGTGCGGAGAACCTCTCGGCCAATGCGATCACCGTCGGCGTCTTGCCGGTGCCGCCCGCGCTGAGGTTGCCGACGCAGATCACCGGAACGCCGACGCGCGCGGCTTTGCCCTTGGCCAATCGCCGTGCCGTGCCAGCCGCATAGAGCGCACCAAGCGGGGCGAGGGCCGTGCTGAGAACCCCGGCGGGGCGCTGCCAGAACCCCGGCGCGCGCATCAGGGGGCCAGCCGTGGGGCGCTGTCGAGCCTGTCCAGCAGCATCTCGAGCGCCTGATCGGTCACATCCGCCCCGGCCGAGCAGACCTCCCAGGCCGCATGGGCCAGTTCGGCAGCCTTGTCGGGGTTCTGCAGGTCGGTCACTGCCTCGGCCAGCGATCCCGGCGAGGTAACGAGGCGCGCGGCGTGCGCCTCGGTCAGACGCTGGAAGATATCGACGAAATTGGTCACGTAAGGTCCATGCAGGATGGCCGAGCCGAGGGCGGCGGGCTCGAACGGGTTATGCCCGCCAATGGGCTCCAGCGAGCCGCCGACAAAGCTGATCGGGGCCAGCCGATACCACAGGCCAAGCTCGCCCATCGTGTCGGCCAGGTAGACCTGTGTGTCGGTGTCGGGAAGCTCACCTTCCGAGCGGCGCGCGACACTCAACCGATGGCGGTCGATCAGCGCGGCCACTTCATCGGCGCGGTTCGGATGGCGCGGGACCAGGATCAGCAGCAGCCGGTGATTGACACGCAGCGCCTGGGTGTGGGCCTCCAGCACTTTCTCCTCCTCGCCCTCATGGGTCGAGGCGGCAAGCCAGACGGGGCGTCCATTCAGGTGCCGCGCCATGCGGGTGCGCTCGGCCTCGTCGACCGGCAGGGCGGCGGCGCCTTCCTTGAGCGTGCCGGTGACATGCAGACGCTCGGCGGGCAGGCCGAGGCGGCGCAGGTATCCGGCGGTGATGTCGTCCTGCACATGGGCGATGTCGAACTTGCGCAGCAGTTTGCGCACCATGGGCCGCAGGAACCAGCGCCACCGGTCATGGCTGGCCTTGGACATGCGCGCGTTGATCAGGACCATGGGGATGGCCCGCGCACGGGTTTCGGTCAGCAGGGCGGGCCAGAACTCGCTTTCCGTCCAGACTGCCAGATCGGGCTTCCAATGGTCGAGGAACCGCCGCACCCAGGGCAGCACGTCCACGGGCACGAACTGGTGCACGGCACCTGCGGGCAGGCGGGCGGCCATCACCTGGGCCGAGGTGACGGTGCCGGTGGTGACCAGGAAATTCAGCTCGGGCCGGTCTTCGCCCATGCGGCGGATCAGCTCCAGCAGGGACAGGGATTCCCCGACGCTGGCGGCATGGAACCAGATCAGCGGGCCTTTCGGGCGCGGGGCCGAGGCGATGCCGCGCCGTTCATCCAGCCGGTCCTCGTCCTCCTTGCCCGCCGCCAGCCGGTCGGCAAGCTTGCGTTCGGCATAGCGCGTGGCGCGGGCCGAGAAGGCCAGGTAGGCGGACAGCGCCAGGGAGATCGCCATATGCGGGGCTCAATTGTCCAGTTCTTCGGTGGGCGAGGCCTCGGCCTCTTCATCGCGCAGGCGGTGAATATGCGCGATGTAATAGCGCATATGCGCGTTGTCGACGGTGCGCTGCGCCTCGGATTTCCAGGCGTCATAGGCGCTGGCGTAATCGGGGAACATGCCGACAAGGTGAATGTCGTTCACATCCTTGAAGGCATTGCGCGAGGGGTCGATCAATTCGCCGCCAAAGACAAGGTGCAGGCGTTGGGTCATCTCGGGCCTCTTGGGGCTGTAGGGACAGGTCGGGCGCACCCTAGTGATATGGGGGCAAGGGTCAAGCGGGGCAGCGGCGGGCCAGCAGGTCGGCGTGCAGCGGCGCACCCGCCACGATCACACCGGGGACCAGCGGCGTGGCATTGTTGAAGGCGAGCGCCGCGCCATCGCGGTCGGTCACGGTGGCCCCGGCCTCTTCCGCGATCAGGGTTCCGGCGGCGATGTCCCATTCCCAGGTGTCGCGGAAGGTGACCATGCCGTCAAAGCGCCCCTCGCCGACAAGGGCCACGCGATAGGCCAGTGACGGGCGATAGCTGCGCTCGACCAGCGGCACGCCGCCGGGCCAGTGGTGATCCTTCAGGTTTGGGCGCGCGGCCAGCAGCGTGGCCTCGGGGCATTCACGGGTAGTCGAGGCGGTCAGGCGGTCCCCGTTCAGTGCCGCGCCGTGGCCGCGCGCGGCGGTGAACAGGCGATCCAGCATCGGCAGAAACACGACCCCGGCAGTGACGCGCCCGTTTTCGACCACGGCCAGCGAATGGGCAAAGGCGCGGCGTCCGTCGATGAAGGATCGCGTCCCGTCGATGGGATCGACGATGAAGACGCGGGTCCGCTCCAGCCGCGACAGGTCATCCTCGGTTTCCTCGGAGAGCCACCCGTAATCGGGCCGCGCCGCCAGCAATTCCGTGCGCAGCATCGTGTCGACTTCCAGATCGGCCTCGGAGACGGGGCCGAGGTCGCCGGGCTTGTCCCAGACCTGCGGATCGCGGGTCCAGTGCTTGGCGGCGATCCGGCCCGCCTCTCTGGCCGCGTCGATCAGAAGGGGCAGGTCATGCGCCGGCAAGCGTCATCCCCTCGACCAGAAGGGACGGGCAGACCGTGCTGAGATGCGCCCGCGCGTCATTGGCGGGCTGGATCGTGCGCAGCATGTCGCGCAGGTTGCCCGCGACGGTGCATTCATTGACCGGATAGGCGATCTGCCCGTTCTCGACCCAGAACCCGGAGGCGCCGCGCGAATAGTCGCCCGTGTTGGCGTTGATCGACGATCCGATCAGGCCGGTGATCAGCAGGCCCGTTCCCATCTGCGCAATGAGGTCGTCGCGGGAAGCACCGCCTTGCGTCAGCGCCACGTTCGAGACCGAGGGCATCGGCGGCGAGGACAGCCCGCGCGCGGCATTGGCGGTGGATCGCAGCCCCAGCTTGCGGGCGGTCGCAAGGTCCAGCGTCCAGCCGGTCAGTACCCCGTCTTCGATGATCGCGCGGGTCTGCGTCGGCAGCCCCTCGGCATCGAAGGGGCGTGAGCCGGAGGCACGGGGGCGGAGCGGCTCCTCGATCAGCGACAGGCCCTTGGGCAAGACCTGTTCGCCAAGCGCGTCGCGCAGCCACGAGGCCCCGCGCACGATGGCACTGCCGCTGACCGCGTTCAGGATGTCGCGGATCAGGCTGCCCGCGATGCGTTCGTCATAGAGCACCGGGCAGGCCCCGGTCTTGGGCTGACGCGCGCCTGCGCGCTCCACAGTACGGGTGCCCGCGATGCGCCCGACCTTTTCAGGGGACTCCAGGTCGCCGCGATGCAGGCGCATGTCGCCGTAATAGTCCCGCTCCATCCCGGTGCCGCTGCCGGTGATGGCAACGCAGGAAATGCCGTGATCGGTGCGGGTGTAACCCCCGGAAAAGCCGTTGGTCGCGGCAAGGTGGCGCGTGCGGCGGCCATAGCCCGCGCTGGCAGCCTGCACCTGGGTGACGCCCTCGACGGCACGGGCGGCGGCCTCGGCTTCCAGTGCGGCTGTTTCAAGCGCGGCAGGGTCGGGCTCGGTGCCCTTGTCTGCCATGTCCAGCGCCGCGATATCCCAGTCGCGGGCCAGTTGGTCAGGGTTGGCCAGGCCGATGGTGGGATCATCCGGGGCCTCGCGCGCCATGGCGACGGCCCTTTCGGCCATCTCGCGCAACGTCTCGGGCTTGGTGTCCGAGGCCGAGACGCAGGCCTGACGCTGGCCGAGGATGACGCGCAACCCGATCTCGGTGCCTTCCGAACGTTCCGCTTGCTCCAGCCCGCCGTTCAGCACCTGGATCGACAGCGATGTGCCAGAGACCGCCAGCGCATCGGCGGCGTCGGCCCCGGCGCGGGTCGCGGCCTCCAGCAGGGCATGGGCGAGGGTTTCTGGCGTATCGGTCATCGGGCATGTCCTGTTGCGGGGGTCTGGGGGCAGAGGTAGTCCGCGGACCCCGGCGGCGCAAGCGGAACGAAAAACCCCCGGAGCAGCGCGGGGGCTGCTCCGGGGGCTTGGATGCCGGATGCGCAGGGTCAGCGCAGCGGCACACCGTTGGCAGTGATGGAGCCATCGGCGCCGAACTCGATATTCGAAGTGTAGCTGTCAGGCCCCGATCCCGGAACCGCGAACATGCCCAACATGCCGCGCGCCATGCCCGCCTGCTGCGGCGGCACGAGGCCCGCGTTGGACAGGGTCTGCAACAGGCCATTGGCCCCGGTCAGGCTAAGATCCACCGAACCGACCGGCACCGGAATGATCTGGCCGGGCTGGAAATCGACATCTCCCACGCCGGTCAACTCGGCCCCGCCGAAGGACACCCGCAGGTTGTTCAGGGTCAGGTCACGCAATTCCCCGGGGGCGGAGGTCATGTTCTCCATTTCCTCAGGGCTCATCGTCAGGAGGTCGACGAAGATCTGCACCGTGCCCGAGACATCCATGATGATCGTGGCCGGCCCGCGCGGCACCTGCCCGCCGGGATCGACCATGGCCCAGATGCTCTCATCCACCGTGACGCCCTCATAGGCGACCTCGGCGGCGAAGGGCGAGGGCGTGTCGGATCGGGCCAGGGGGATATCGACCGAGACCAGCGTGCTGTCGGCAGCGGCCGAGATCGGGAAGGGCAGATCCTGCGTGAAGACGCTGACCTCGACCCCTTCGGCCCCGAGCGCATAGCGCATCGCCTGTTCCGAGATGGCGAACCCGATGCTGCCGCCGGTGTTGGAGGCCGAGATATCGACATTCTCGAACCGGTCCTCGTAGGCGAAGCGGACCGAGGCGGAGTCGTAGCTGGTGTCCATCTCGATCGCCATGCCGGCGGGGTAGGTTTCGGTGTTCATCCAGTCGACGCCAAGCGGCATGGTGCCGGAAAAGGTGGACTCCGACGCGCCGAAGTTCAGGGCGAATTCGGCAAAACCCTGATCACCGGCCTGCTTGCTTGGCGTCGTGGGCTGCTGCGGCTGCACCGGGGTAAAACCGCCGCCGTCATTGCCTGTCGAGCCGCCGGGCATTGTCGGGGTGGCGGATTCGTCTGTTTCCGTGCCGCCACTGCCGACGGGCTCTTGCGCTTCGAACGCAATCGCCAGCGGTCCGATGGAGGCAGAACCGTTGAATCCCACAAATCCCGGTTGCGTGAAATCATAGGTGTAGGAGCTCTGGAACCCGGCCAGGCTGAGCGAGGCTTCATGCTCGGGGATCTCGCCGGGGGGGACATTCTCGAAGGCCAGGTCGGCAAGCTCGAAATTGGACATCTGCGAGTCGACCGACAGCATCTCGGTGCTGCCCGACGCCGTGGCCTGCAACCCCGACAGGGTGAAGGTCGCGATGACGGCCGAGGTTCCGGCGGGCGAGGGCCCCTCGAACCGGTAGACAAGCGAGTCGGCCGCGCTGATGCTGACCGTGCCGTCATCCTGGTTGGTCAGCGTGACCTGCGCGAAGCTGGTGGAGACGGTCATGTCCTCGACCACCATTTCCGAGGTCATGTTGTTCAGGACCAGCGAGCCGCCGGTATCGGTGACCTCTGCCGTCACCGGCTGGCCATATTGCATGGCCTGCTCCTGCCACAGCGCCCAGAGTTCCTGCGCGGTGATCTCGGCCGTTGCGGGCGAGGCTGCCATGAGTGCTGCGGTTGAAAGCGTGAGAGAAAAGGATTTCATCTTTGACATAACGACCTTCCGAATGTGAATTTCCGTTGCAAATGTCCGCCGCGTTCCGGCGGGCGTCAAGGGATGCTCCCTTGACCGTGAGTCGCATGGAAACACTAACCGCAGGAGGTTGATATGGGCAAGCTGGACGGCAAGACGATGATGGTGACAGGGGCCAGCCGGGGCATCGGGGCCGCCGCTGCGCGGGTTTTCGCCGAGGCGGGCGCGAATGTCTGCCTCCTGGCCCGCTCCCGCGAGGAGATCGCGGATATCGCCGGAGAGATCGGCAAAAGCGCACTGGCCATCCCCTGCGACGTCAGCCGCTACTGGGAGATGGAGGCCGCCGTGCGCGCCAGCATCGACACGTTCGGGCGGCTCGACATCCTGATCAATAACGCGGGTGTGATCGACCCCATCGCCAACCTGTCCGAGGCCGATCCGGACGCCTGGGGACAGCTTATCGACATCAACGTCAAGGGCGTCTTCCACGGCATGCGCGCGGCGCTGCCCTCGATGATCACGCAAGGCGCGGGCACGATCCTGACCATCAGTTCCGGCGCCGCGCATAACGCGCTGGAGGGGTGGAGCGCCTATTGCACCTCGAAGGCGGGGGCCGCGATGCTGACCAGGGCGGCGCATGTCGAGGCGGCAGGCCACGGCATCCGCGCGATGGGTCTGTCGCCCGGCACCGTGGCCACCCAGATGCAGCGCGAGATCAAGGACAGCGGCGTGAACCCGGTCAGCCAGCTGGATTGGGACGCGCATATCCCCCCTGAATGGCCCGCGAAAACGCTGCTCTGGATGTGCGGCGCGGATGCGGATGAGTTTCTCGGCGAGGAAATCTCGCTGCGCGACGAGGCCATCCGCCGCCGCGTCGGCCTGATCGGATGATCGACATTGTCCGCGAGGGCGGGATCTGGACGCTGACCTTGAACCGGCCCGACAAGGCCAATTCGCTGACGGCGGAGATGCTGGAGAGGCTGGCCGGGTTGGCCGAGGAGGGCGCCCGCGATCCTGAGCTGCGTGCGCTGGTGCTGACCGGTGCGGGCGCGCGCGTGTTCTCCGCCGGGGCCGATCTTGAGGAGGCGCGGGCAGGGCTGGCCACCTCGCCGCTCTGGGAGCGGGTCTCGGCTGCCGTCGCGGCCCTGCCCTGCCTGACCATCGCCGCGCTGAACGGTACGCTCGCGGGCGGCGCGTTCGGCATGGCCTTGGCCTGCGACCTGCGCATCGCGGTGCCGTCTGCGCGGTTCTTCTACCCGGTGGCGAAACTGGGTTTCCTTCCGCAACCCTCGGACCCCGCCCGCATGGCGGCGCTGATCGGGCCCGCGCGGACCAAGCTGGTGCTGCTGGCGGGCGCGAGGCTGGACGCGGAGGAGGCGTTGCGGGTCGGTCTCATCGACCGGATCGACGGCGATGTGGCCGGGGCCGCGCGCAGGCTGGCCGAAGATGCACTGGCGGGGGATGCGGCAGATTTGCGGGCGATCAAGGCGATGTGTGGCGGTGCGTTGCGCTGAAGCGCACCCTACCGGCGGGTCTTCCAGCCGCGCCTGGCCCCCGGCGTCCTGGAGTGGAAATCGGGCGGGCGTTTCCGCACCCAGGCGATGAAGCTGGCCAGCCGGGGATGGGCCTTGAGGGCGTCGATGCTGTTGTAGCTGCGGGCGAGGTCCGCCTCGCTGAGGGTGGCGTGAATCTCGTTGTGGCAGATCTGGTGCAGCAGGACCGTCGGCCCACCCTTGCCGCCGCGCAGGCGCGGGATCAGGTGGTGCAGGCTCTGCTTGGCATGCGGCGGAATGGGCCTGTCGCAAAGCGGGCAGATCGGGAGAGGGTCGTCCATTTGCCTTGTGTCCCCTGTCCGGGCTGGCCCATAGGATGGGGCGAAACCGGGGATGGGCAAGGGTGAAATGACCGAAGAGATCGACGCGCTGGTGATCGGGGCGGGGCCTGCCGGGCTGATGGCGGCGGAGGTGCTGGAGCAGGCCGGACGGCGCGTCGTGATCGCCGAGGCCAAGCCCTCGCCCGCGCGCAAGCTGTTGATGGCAGGCAAGTCGGGGCTGAACCTGACCAAGGCGGAGCCCGAGGCGGATTTTTTCACGGGCTACGCCGAGGCGGCGGAGTGGCTGGCACCGATGCTGACCGCGTTCGGGCAGGACGGGGTGCGGACCTGGGCCGAGGGGTTGGGACAGGAGCTGTTCACCGGATCGTCGGGCCGCGTGTTCCCGAGGTCAATGAAAGCCTCGCCGCTGCTGCGCGCCTGGCTTGGCCGTCTTACGGCCGAAATGCGGTTGCGCTGGCGGTGGCAGGGTTTCGACGGAACCGCGTTGCGCTTTGACATGCCTGACGGCGCGCGCCTGCTGGCCCCGCGCGTCACGGTGCTGGCGCTTGGCGGCGGATCCTGGTCGCGGCTTGGCTCGGACGCGGCGTGGCTGCCCTGGCTGGCGGAAAGGGGCGTCGAGATCGCACCGCTGCAACCGGCCAATATGGGCTTCCGGGTCAACTGGTCGCCGCATATGGCCCCGCATTTCGGCACGCCGGTGAAGGGCTGCGCGCTTGTCGCGGGCGACAATCGGGTGCGCGCCGAGTTCGTGATCTCGGAGAAGGGCGTCGAGGGCGGCGGGATTTACGCGGTCTCGCGCGCGCTGCGCGAGGGGGGGGAACTGCGGCTGGACCTGATGCCGGATCTGAGCGCGGAGGAGGTGGCCGAGCGCCTCTTGCGTCCGCGCGGCAAGACCAGCCTCGCCAATCATCTGCGCAAGACGCTTGGCCTGACGGGCGCGCGGGCGGCGTTGCTCAACGAATGGGGGCGGCCCTTGCCCGAGGGGGCGGCGCTTGGCGCGCTGATCAAGGCGCTGCCCGCGCGGTTGGCGGGACCGCGCCCGATGGATGAGGCGATCTCGACGGCGGGGGGCGTGACCCGTGCGGCGCTGGATGACGGGCTGATGCTGCGCGCGGCGCCGGGCGTGTTCTGCGCGGGCGAGATGCTGGATTGGGAGGCGCCGACCGGTGGCTACCTGTTGACGGCGTGCCTGGCGACGGGGCGATGGGCCGGGCAAAACGCGGCGCGGTGGCGGGGGTAGGGCGTCCGGCCCGTCGACGGGCCGGGGTTGCGCTCGGTCGATCGGGCGCGTTCTCAGCCCTGCGAGGCGCGCTTGTAGGCGGGGCGGGCGCGCATCGCCTCGGCGTAATCGCGCAGGCGTGGTTCCTCGACCGGGAATTTCGCGCTGATCGCCCATCCCAGGCAATGGGTCAGCACGATATCGGCGATGGTCATGGTCTCGCCCATCAGGAACGGACCGTCTTCGGCCATGCGTGTCAGTAGCCGCTCCTGCGACCGGGCGAACTCCCATTTCAGGCTGTCCTTGACCGCTGGCACGCGGCGATCCTCGGGCAGGATGAAACTGTGCCGCGCGGCGGTCCACAGGATCTGGTCGAACTCGTCATTTATGAACTGCGTCAGGCTGTCCTGTCGGGCGCGCTCCAGCGTGCCCGCCGGGAAGGTCAGGCGCCCATGCTTGTCGGCCAGGTAGGTCATGATCGCCAGCGAATCGGTGATCGGCACGCCGCCCACCACCAGCACCGGCACCTTGCCCGCCGGGTTGAAGGCGACGACCTCCTCGGCATGGGGCATGGCCCCGACATGGTCGTAAGGTTGGTCCAACTCCTCCAGTGCCCAGAGGACGCGGAGCGTGCGGGTGCGGGTGGGTCCGATGACGCGATACATGCGGTGTCCTTCCTAGCGGGCGGCACGATGGGCGATGGAGGCGAGCCGGATCAGCGCACGTTCCATCAAGGCGGTCTGCGGCGCCTGCTGGCTGGAGCGCAGGGCGAGGTCGGTATCCAGCAGCGTTTCATGCGCCGCCTCCAGCCGCGACACGCCCCAGAGGCCCGCCTGCCGGATCATCTTGTCACGGCGCGGTCCGTAGACCGGCGGGCGCATCGCGCCGACCCCGGCAGAGGCCCCGCCGGGATGGATCGCGGCCCCGTAGAGGCCCCGGAAATGGCGCAGCGCCTGGATGCACAGCGTGACCGGCAGCACGCCTTGCCCGGTCAGTTTCTGCATCAGCGGGCCGATCGCGCCGATCCGGCCCTCGGCGGCGGCGTTCAGGATGTCATCCACACCGGCCTCGATGGTCGTGGGCGCGCAGGCCATGATGTCGGCGGAGGTGACGGGCGACGGATCGCTCATCTTGTAGAGCGCCAGTTTCTCCATCGTCTGCCGGAAATCGCCGGGGTCCAGCGCCTGCGCAAGCGCGGTCAGTTCGGCCATGCCGTCGCGGCCCACATCGGTGACGCCGGACTTGGCCAGCGTTTCCTCGATCTCGGCGCGAGAGGGGGGTTCGTCATAGATGCCGATGGCATAGGCGCGCTTGTGGCTCTCGAACAGCTTGCGCAGCGCGGATTTGGGGGCAAGCGCCTTGGCGGTGACGATGATCTGCGCGTCGCCTTCCCGCCATTCGGTCAGCGCGTCCTTGATGACGGGGGCGAGGCCATCGGCGGCCTCCTCGACAAAGGCCACGCGCGGGCCGGGGAAGAAGCCGACGGCGCGCATCGCATCCGCCAGCATTGCCTTGTCGCTGCGCAATTCGCTGGCCGGGATCCGGGTCAGGCGCATCTCTTCCTCTGCGCCGGGGCCGAGCAGTTTCTCGATCACGTCCTGCCGCTTCAGCGCCACCCGCATCGCGTCGGCACCATAAAGCAGCAGCCCCGCCGCAGACCTGTCGGGCGCGTGAAAATAGGCGGCGGCGTCGCGGGCTGTCAGCTTCATGAGAAGCGGCTGGAGGCGGTCAGGAGGCGCGAAACCAGCCGGTCGGCCAGGATCGTCATCAGCCGATCCTCGGCGTCGCGTTCTGCGGCGGCGGTGGCGACGGAACTGCCGGTGGTGGAATAGGCCGCGAAGCTGGACACGCTGTCGGCCAGGATCTGCGCATCGGTCGCCAGCTCGGTCAGGACGAAATCGACGGTGCCGTTGATGTTGATCCGGGTGATGTCATTGGCGCCGGTGATGGCAAGGTCGGTGGTCGAGGTCGTGATGGTGTAATCCAGCGCGTAGGCCGCGCCGTTCGGTCGCCCAAGCCGCTCCTCCAGCCGCGCGACCAGTTCAAATCCGAGCCGTGTGTCGGGGGCCGCGACCAGCACCTGGTTGCGCAAGGCCAGCCCGACCCCGCCGGTGCCGTAGACCGGGGCAAAGCCGCAGCCCGCCAGGGGCAGGGCGGCCAGCAGGGTCAGGAAGGTACGGCGGTCAGATGACGACATTGATGATGCGGCCCGGCACGACGATGAGCTTCTTCGGGGCACCCCCGGAGAGCGCCTTGAGAACAGCCTTGTCCGTCAGCGCCAGTTTTTCAACCTCAACCTTGTCCATGTCCTTGGGCACGGTGATCTCGGACCGGCGCTTGCCGTTGATCTGGATCGGCAGGGTGACGCTGTCCTCGACCAGCATCGCCTCATCCGCGACGGGCCAGTCGGCCTGCGCAATCAGGCCCTCGCCGCCATGATGGGCCCAGATCTCCTCGGACAGGTGGGGCGTCATGGGGGACATGAGCTGCGCCAGGGTCTTGATCGCGGCCTTCTGCGCCGTCGCCCCGGCCTTCGCCCTGGCCAGCGTGTTGGTGAAGGCGTAGAGCTTGGCGATGGCGGCGTTGAAGCCGAAACTTTCGATGCCATTGGTCACGTCGCGGATGGTCTTGTGCATCTCGCGCAGGAGATCCTCGTCGCCCTCGCCGGGTTGATCCGGGTCCATCGCGCCGATCCGGTCGCAGAGCGACCAGACACGGGAGAGATGCTTGTAGGCGGCATCGGCCCCCGAGGCGGTCCATTCCACGTCGCGTTCCGGCGGGCTGTCGGACAGGACGAACCAGCGCGCGGTGTCGGCCCCGTAGGCCCCGATGATATTGAGCGGATCGACGACGTTGTTCTTGGACTTGGACATCTTGGCGGAGGGGATGATTTCGACGGCCTCGCCAGTCGCCCCCAGACGCGCACCGCTTTCGTGAACCTCCACGTCTTCGGGGAAATGATAGACCGGGCGGTCATTCTCATCCCGCGTGACGTAGATCGCGTGCGTCACCATCCCTTGCGTGAAGAGCGCATCGAATGGCTCGCGGGCCGAGGCGGGCAGGTGGCCGGTGATGTGCATCGCGCGGGCGAAGAAGCGGGAATACAGCAGGTGCAGGATCGCGTGCTCCACACCGCCGATATACTGGTCCACATTCATCCAGTACTCCGCATCGGCCATGTTGGTCGGCGTCTCGGCGCGGGGCGCGGTGAAGCGGGCGAAATACCACGACGAATCAACGAAGGTGTCCATCGTGTCGGTCTCGCGCTTGGCGTCCCCGCCGCATTTGGGGCAGGGCGCGTCGCGCCAGGTCGGGTGGCGGTCCAGCGGGTTGCCGGGGATGTCGAAACTGACATCGTCGGGCAGGGTGACGGGCAGGTTCTCCTTCTTCTCCGGCACCACGCCGCAAGAGGGGCAATGCAGCACCGGAATCGGGCAGCCCCAATAGCGCTGGCGGGAAAGGCCCCAATCGCGCAGGCGATACTTGGTGACGCCCTCGCCCCATCCCTCTTTCTCGGCCGTGACGATCGTGGCCTCGATGGCCTCCTCGCCCGTCGCCACGTCGAGACCCGCGAAATGGTTGACCCATTGAACCTTGTCGGTCTTGGGCGGCACGAAGGCCTCGCGCCCGACCGGGGTGGGGTCGTCCAGCGCAAAGAACGTGTCGATGACGGGCAGGTCGTATTTGCGGCAGAAGTCGAGGTCGCGCTGGTCATGCGCGGGGCAGGCGAAGATCGCGCCGGTGCCGTAATCCATCAGAATGAAATTGGCGATCCAGACCGGCAGTTCCCAGTCGGGGTTCAGGGGATGCTTGACCCGGATGCCGGTATCCATGCCCAGTTTCGGGGCGGTCTCGATGGCTTCCTCGGTGGTGCCGCCCTTGCGGCATTCCGCGACGAAACTGGCGACCTGCGGGTTCTCGGCCTCAAGCGCCTTGGCGATGGGGTGGTCGGGCGAGATGCCGACAAAGCTTGCGCCCATCAGCGTGTCGGGGCGGGTAGTGTAGACGGAAATCGGATCGCCGCCATCGACGCGCTCGAACCCGAATTGCAGCCCGCGTGACCTGCCGATCCAGTTCTCCTGCATCAGCCGCACCTTGGCGGGCCAGTTATCCAGCCCCTCCAGCGCCTCCAGCAACTCCTCGGCGTAGTCGGAGATACGGAAGAACCATTGCGTCAGGTCGCGCCGCTCCACCTCGGCCCCGGATCGCCAGCCCTTGCCGTCGATCACCTGTTCATTGGCCAGCACGGTCATGTCGATCGGATCCCAGTTGACGGTCGCGTTTCGGCGGTCGATCAGCCCGGCTTCGAGGAAATCCAGAAACAGCGCCTGCTGCTGGCCGTAATACTCAGGGTCGCAAGTCGCAAACTCGCGGCTCCAGTCGATCGAGAGGCCAAGCGGCTTCATCTGCTCGCGCATCACCGCGATGTTCTGATAGGTCCAGTCCTTGGGGTGGCCGCCGCTGGCCATGGCCGCGTTTTCTGCGGGCATTCCAAAGGCATCCCATCCCATCGGGTGCAGCACGTTATGCCCGGTCGACGCCTTATAGCGCGCGATCACGTCGCCCATCGTGTAGTTGCGCACATGCCCCATATGGATGCGGCCCGAGGGATAGGGGAACATCTCGAGCACGTAGTATTTGGGCCTGGTCTCGTCGCGCTTGGCCGTGAAGACGCCGGCCTTGTCCCAGGCCTGTTGCCATTTCTTTTCGGTCACACTCGGGTCGAAGCGGGCCATGGTCTGTTCCTCGGGGGTCTGGATACGAAAACGCCGGGCGCTGTCCGGCCCGGCGTCGTGTTTAAAAGCGTGGGGGCGCGAATTCTAGAGGTTACCTTCGGCAATCCGTAGCTGGCGCGCGCGGGTCAGGATCGCATCCTCGACCGCGCGGGCGGTTTCGCGGCTGACCGCGCCGCCGCCCCGTCCCTGAAGCGCCACCCGCAAGCTGCGGGCATCCAGCGCTGGGTCGGTTACGTAGACGGTGGCGCGATAGGCGCGTCCGCCGCCGGGGGGGGTGCCGTAGCCGTAGACGATGACGCCCGAGAACGGATCGGCGGCCTCGATCGGCATGAAGTCGAGAATCTCCAGCGTCGCGTTCCAGATGTAGCGATTCACCTCGACGGTGACGTTGGGGTCATCGTTGTTGTCGAAGAGGTCGAAGATCGTGTCGCGGTTGGGGTCGGGCAGGGCCCCGGATTCGATCAGGCGCTGGCGCGATTCCTGGCTGATCTGCTGGTCGCGGATGCCGCCCGGACCCGACCCGCCACCGCCGCCGAAGCCCGATCCGCCGCCGCCGCAAGCCGCCAGTGCCGTCACCCCAAGCAACATGACCGTGATTTTGCCCTTGAGTCCGAACATGTTACGCCTTGCCTTCCTGTGACCCGCAGTTTTCCGTTAAGCCTTGGTATCGCAGGGCCAATAGTGCGGCAAGGTCTTATAATGCCGGGGCCCGTGCCAGGACTGTGGCATGTCTGCACCACGGTTGTGGCAACATCGCCTTGGCGCCGCCCGATTTCTTGCATTTGCCCGCCCGAAAGTTGAGAGAAGGGCATACCCAATTCGGATGCTCCGATTGGGGAGCTTTTTATCTAACGAGGGAAAAACCATGAAAAAGGTTCTCTTCGCAACGACCGCGCTTGTCGCCACCGCTGGTGTCGCTTCCGCAGAAGTTGCAGTCACCGGTTGGGCTGAAATGGGTCTGTTCGGCGGCGACAACGCCATGGGCATGGGCATCGAAACCCAGTTCTTCACCGACATCGACGTTCTGTTCCGCATGTCCGGCGAAACCGACAATGGCCTGACCTTCGGCGCAGGCGTTGACCTGGACGAAAACGGCGCATTCACCGTCAACGACGATGGCGGCGCGTTCGTCTTCCTGTCCGGCAACTTCGGCACCGTGACCATGGGCGACACCGACGGCGCTCTGGACTGGGCCCTGCAGGAAGCCAACTACGGCAACGCAGGTTCCATCGCGGACGACGAAACCGCACATGCCGGTTATCTGGGTTCCTATGGCGACGGCGCCTATGACGGCCAGATCCTGCGCTATGACAACACCTTCGGCGACTTCGGCGTGGCCCTCTCGGTCGAGATGGACGACACCGGCATGATGGACACCGGCTTTGCCCTCGGCTTCCGCTATGGCATGGACCTGGGCGGCGCAGATGTCGGCTTCGGCGTCGGCTACCAGTTCATCGACGTGGCCAACTACCTGCCCGGCAACCTGAGCTCCATCGCGATCCCCGCTCAGGACTTCGACGGCGAATATGACATCTTCGGCATCAGCGCCAGCGTTGCGTCGAACGGTTTCTCGGCCAACATCGAGTACACCGATTTCGCATCCGACACCGCGGGTGAAGAAGAAGCCAGCCACGTGAGCCTCGGCCTGGGTTACACCACCGGCGCGATCACCGTCTCCGCGAACTACGGCATCTGGGATTACTCCTCGGACGTCGCAGCATTCGACGGCGACATCACCGGCTTCGGTCTGGCAGCAGCCTACGACCTGGGCGGCGGTGCCTCCATCCACGCCGCTTACGGTGTGTCCGACTACAGCGATCTGTCCGGCGTTCCGGCAGCATTCGACGACCTGGAAACCTGGTCGCTCGGCGTCGCACTGTCCTTCTAATCCGCACGGATTATTTGGTAAGGGAAGAGCGGGCTTTATGCCCGCTCTTTTCTTTTGCGTGAACGGGGGGACTTCGCCATGCCGCTTTCCGAGATTACCCAGGCCATCGCCAAGGCCGAATCCGATGCAGGCCGCGCCCCGGGTTCGGTCAAGCTGATCGCGGTCTCCAAGGTGCAGCCCGATGCCCGAGTGCGCGCTGTGCTGGAAGAAGGCCACCGCGTATTCGGTGAGAACCGTGTGCAGGAGGCGGCGGGCAAATGGCCAGGCTTCCGCGAGGCGTTCGACGGGATCGAGCTGCATCTGATCGGCCCGCTGCAAAGCAACAAGGCGCGGCAGGCGTTCGAGCTGTTCGATGCCATTCACACGCTGGACCGGCCCAAGCTGGCCAAACGCTTCGCCGACCTGGCGCAGGAGAGGGGCCACTGCCCCGACCTGATGATCCAGGTAAACACGGGCGAGGAGGACCAGAAGGCCGGTGTCCTGCCTGCCGATGCGGATGATTTCATCGAGATGGCACGAGGGCTGGACCTGCCCGTGAAGGGCCTGATGTGCATCCCGCCGGTCAAGGAGGAGGCGTCCCTGCACTTCGCGCTTCTGGCCAAGATCGCCGCGCGCAACGGGCTGGAGGGGCTGTCGATGGGCATGAGCGCCGATTTCGAGACGGCGATTTCCTTCGGAGCCACCCATATCCGCGTCGGCAGCGCAATTTTCGGTGAGCGCGTGGCAGGGTGAACCCCACCACCCGACATTACCGCACGATCACCCGCGCCCCCGGAGAAACCCGCCGCGTCACCCACAACAGATCGCCCGGATCCATAGCGACACAGCCTTCCGTCGGATATCCCGGCCGGCGCCAGCGATGCAGGAAGATCGCCGAGCCGCGTCCCGGCACCGCGTCGGGCCAGTTCCAATCCGTCAGCAGCACGAGGTCATAGAGCGGATCGGCGCGGCGTAGCCTCTCATGGCTGCCCGCATAGGGCGCGCGGACCAGATGGTTGTACTCCGCCCGCGCCGCATCGTCCGACCACAGGTCGCGCGGCCTGATCGGCACCGCCCAAGCCACGGGCCGTGCCATGCGGTCGGGACGATAGAGGCAGCCCAGGATCCGATGCCCCCCCCGCGGCGTGGCCCCGTCGCCCTCGCGCTTGGTCGATACCAGCCCACCCTTGCCAATGGCGCAGGGAATCACCCGTCCGCCAAAGCGCAGGCCCAACGGCGTCAGCACCATATCGGCGGGGGTCACAGCAGATGCCCCGATTTCGCGGCCTTCACGGCCAGGTAATGCTGGTTGTGCCGGTTCGTGGGCGTGACCAGCGGCACCCGTTCGGTCACCGCGATGCCTTCAGCCTGCAACATCTCGACCTTGCGCGGGTTGTTGGTCATCAGCCGCGCCTGTGAAAATCCCATGCGCCGCAGGATATCGGCCCCGAGGCGGAAATCCCGCTCGTCATCCTCAAAGCCGAGCCGGTGATTGGCCTCGACCGTGTCAAAGCCCTGATCCTGAAGCGAGTAAGCCCGCATCTTGTTGGCAAGGCCAATCCCGCGCCCCTCCTGGTTGAGGTAGAGCAGCACACCTGCCCCCGCCTGTCCCATCGTGGCCAGCGCCGTGCGCAATTGCGGCCCGCAATCGCATTTGAGCGAGCCAAGCACATCGCCGGTGAAACAGGCCGAATGCAGCCGCGCCAGCACCGGCGCGTCGCGGTCGGGGCGGCCCACTTCGATGGCGTAATGCTCCACCCCGCCATTATCGGGGCGGTAGATATGCAGCCGCCCGGCCTCGGCCAGCTCCATCGGCATCCGCGCGGCGGCGACGGGCATCAGCGCGTGGTGCCGGTCCAGATCCTTCCGCGTGGCCTCGGGCACCAGCCGGGTCAGGTGCACCCTCTCGGCAAAGCCCGCCGCATCCGGGACCGCAACGGCGAGGACCGCAGGGAGGAGCTGCGCCGATTTCACCAGCGCAATCGCCAGACGGTGCAGATCGGCCCCGCCCTCCCGCGCGCTGATCAGGGGGCCTTTCATCGGCACGCGCAGATCGTCGGCGGGGTCGGCCACGGCGCGCACCCATCCGGCATCCGCACCCTCGGGCAGGATCAGCCGCGCAAGGTCGCCGTCATAGGCCCGCGCCTTCAACGTCTCGGCGCGGCGCCCCGTGATCGCCAGCACCGGGTCGCCCAGGTTGCGCAGCGCCTCCAGCCGGTGGGGTTGCAGCGTCTCGGCGGCCAGCAGGACCAGCCCGGCGCCCTCACCGCCCAGAATCACCGGCAGACCGACGCGCAGATCGGCCCGCGCCCGTGCGGTCAACTCGGATGGGGTGGGCAGAAAGGGCATTGCGCGGGCCTACGTTCAGACATGACCCCTCCCATGTAGACCGCCCTGTCATGATTTGAAACATTTGCGCACGCCGCGACACGGCTGCGTGAGGTTTTTTTCCGTGCCCTTGCCAGATGGCCCCACCAGCGACATTTCTCATTGAATGCAACGGACAGGAGGGTCCAATGGCGAACCTACGGAAGATACTGCTTGTCGATGACGAGGAAGACCTGCGCGAAGCCCTGTCCGAGCAATTGGTCATGACCGAGGATTTCGACGTGTTCGAGGCCGGCAACGGATCGGAAGCGCTGGAAAAGGCGAAGGAACAGATCTACGACCTCGTCATCCTGGATGTCGGCCTGCCCGATACCGATGGGCGCGAGCTCTGCCGCCTGATGCGCAAGCAGGGCGTCAAGTGCCCGATCCTGATGCTGACCGGCCATGACAGCGACGCCGACACGATCCTTGGTCTCGATGCGGGGGCCAATGACTACGTGTCCAAGCCGTTCAAGTTTCCCGTCCTCCTGGCCCGCATCCGCGCGCAGTTGCGCCAGCACGAGCAATCCGAGGACGCGGTGTTCCAGCTTGGCCCCTACACCTTCAAGCCCGCGATGAAGATGCTGGAGACCGAGGACAACCGGAAGATCCGGCTGACCGAGAAGGAAACCAACATCCTGAAATTCCTCTACCGGGCGCAGGATGGCGTCGTTGCCCGCGACGTGCTGCTGCACGAAGTCTGGGGATACAACGCCGGTGTCACCACCCACACGCTGGAAACCCATATCTACCGGCTGCGCCAGAAGATCGAGCCGGAGCCGTCAAATGCGCGCCTTTTGGTCACAGAAAGTGGCGGATATCGTCTTTTGGCGTGAAATAACCGCTATATCTTGACTATCGGCGATTTCGCCCGCAAGATTTCATTGTGGTCAATGTACCACCTCCCTGTTGGACTGGCCCGACCCGTAACTGGATCGGGCCGTTTTTTGTGAGGGGCTCAGGGGCGTTCGAGCCTGAGGAAGCCGATCCCGTAAAGGAACATTCCGGCCAGCCCGAGGCTTGCGGCCAGGAACGGCGCGCGCAGGGCGGCCTCGCGCCCCAACCCCGGTTCGATCTGGGCCACCAGCACCCCCGCCAACAGCGCCCCGACCGGCATCATGCCCCATCCGAAAAACCGGTAGATCGCGTTGACACGTCCCAGGATCGCCGAGGGGATGAAGCGTTGCCGGTAGGAGACCGTCACCACGTTCCACAGCATCCCGGCGAAGATCCCGAGGAGCTCCCCCGCCGCCACGACGCCTGCGCTGCTGGTCAGAAAGATCGCCAGGTAGGAGAGCGGCATCACCGCAAGCGCCAGACGCAGGCTATGGCGCGGGCCGAGGCGTGCTGCAATCGTGGGGCAGATCAGCCCGCCCAAGACGCCGCCCGCGGCGCCCGCGGTCAGGATCAGGCCGTGGCCGAACGCGCCCAGGCCAAGGATCTCCTGCGAGAACAGCACCAGGAACGTCGCCGCACCGACATGAAGCGCGTTCAACAGGCCCAACATGACGGCGAGTTGCAGGATGATCCTGTGCGCGAACATCCAGGCCAGCCCGTCCCGCATCTCGACCCAGAACCCGGTGCGGATGGCGGGCAGGACGCGGGCCGGAAAGGCGATGGCCCAGACCGACAGCGCCGCCAGCCCGAAGGCCAGCGCATTGAATGAAAACGGCAATGGCAGGGCCAGCGCGATCAGCAACCCGGCCAGCGGCGGCCCGACGAAGGCGCCCATGACCTGCTCGACGCTCCAGATCTGGCCGTTGGCGGTTTCCAGGTCACGCGCCTCGACCAGCATCGGCAACACGGTTTGCGCGGCGTTGTCGCGGAAGACCTCGGCGGTGCCAAGCGCGAAGGCAAGGGCGGCGATGATCCAGATCAGCCGTGTCGCGGAGCCGTCGCCATCGGCGAGGGGCAGGGCGGGCGCACCCAGGATCAGCGCCACGATGCCGAAGGACAGCACAACCCGCGCCAGATCGGCCCGGAACATCAGCGCCTGCCGGTCGGCCCGGTCGGTGATCACGCCGACGGGCAGGGCCAGCAGGAACCAGGGCAGTCGGGTCGCAAAGGCCACAGCCGCGATGTGAAACGGATCACGACTGATCAGTGTCGCCAGCCAGGGCAGCGCCAGCGCCGCGATCCCGTCACCCAGATTGGCCGCCGCCGCCCCCGAAATGAGGAGGCGAAAGCTGCGGTTCCGGCGGATCAGGCGCAATGTCATTGGCCAGCTTTGTCCCCGCGCGAACCCGGATGCAATGCCTTGGGCCGCGCCGTCGGACTTGTCTGCCCTCGCAGATTCCGCCGGGGGCCGGTGCGATCGTCATCCCTGATGCCGGTCATTTCTCCAGATAGAGAACGAAGTGGCATTTCTGGACGTGCTCCTGCCCGCAATCCGCGTTATGACGCCGCAAACCCTCTACCGAAAGGACCGCGCTTCATGCCCTTCACGCTCGCCACCTGGAACATCAACTCGGTCCGGCTGCGCGCCGAACTGGTGGCGCGGCTGATGCGCGAGGAGGGGCCGGATATCCTCTGCCTCCAGGAATGCAAATCACCGGTCGAGAAGATCCCGGTCGAGATTTTCACCAACCTTGGCTACACCCACATGGTTGCGCGCGGGCAGAAGGGCTATAACGGCGTGGCGATCCTGTCGAAGCTGCCGATGGAAGAGGTCGAGGCGCATGACTTCGCCCGGCTCGGCCATGCCCGCCACATCGCGGGACGGCTGGAGAACGGCGTCACCATCCACAATTTCTACGTGCCAGCAGGCGGCGACGTGGCCGACCGCGAGGTGAACGAGAAGTTTGGCCAGAAGCTGGATTACCTGACCGAGATGCGCGATTGGGCGCATGAGACCGCGCCTGAAAAATCCATCCTGGTCGGCGACCTCAACATCGCCCCGCGTGAGGATGATGTCTGGAGCCACAAGCAATTGCTCAAGGTGGTCAGCCACACCTCCGTCGAGGTCGAGCATCTGGGCGCCGCGATGGAGGCCGGTAAATGGGTGGATGTCACCCGTCAGGACATCCCCGAGGGGCAGCTCTATTCCTGGTGGTCCTACCGTGCCCGCGACTGGGACGCCGCCGACAAGGGCCGCAGGCTGGATCACATCTGGGCCACACCCGATATCTCGAACGCGGCCCATTCCAGCCGCATCCTGCGCCCCGTGCGCGGATGGGACAAACCGTCGGACCACGCGCCGGTGCTGGCGACATTCGATCTCTGAGCCGGGGCTTGGCCTATCGGACCTGACTGCCCATATAGGGCGCAACACATTTCAAGAGGGCAAGACATGCTGGAACTTGGTGGAACCGAAAACACCGCCGCCGCCGACCTGATCAAGGACGCGACCGAAGAAACCTTCATGGCCGATGTGGTCGAGGCCAGCCGCGAGGTGCCGGTCATCGTCGATTTCTGGGCGCCCTGGTGCGGGCCCTGCAAGACACTCGGGCCGCAATTGGAGGCCGCCGTGACCGCCGCCAAGGGCAAGGTCAGGATGGTCAAACTGGACGTCGATGCCAACCCGCGACTGGCGCAGGCGCTGGCACAACAGGGGCTGCCGCTGCAATCCATCCCGACCGTCATCGCCTTCCACGAAGGCCGCCCGGTGGACATGTTCCAGGGCGCGGTGCCGCAATCCGAGGTGCAGGCTTTCGTGCAGAAGGCGGCGGCGCTTGCCGGTGACGGGGGCCTGTCCGAGGCGGTCGAGGCCGCCGAGGCGATGCTGGAGGAGGGTGCCGCCGTCGATGCCGCGCAGACCTTCGCCGCGATCCTGGGCGAGGAACCCGAGAATTCCGCCGCCTATGGCGGTCTCATCCGCGCCCATCTGGCGATGGATGAGATCGACCAGGCCGAGGGGCTGCTGGCCTCGGTGCCCGATGCGATCAAGTCCGCAGGCGAGATCGAGGCTGCCCGCGCGCAGCTGGACCTGATGCGCCAGGCCGCCGATGCAGGCCCGCTGGCCGAGCTTTCCGCCGCGGTCGAGGCCAATCCCGACGATCACCAGGCGCGGTTCGACTATGCCAAGGCGCTGCATGCCAATGGGAAGGTGGAAGAGGCCGTCGATCAACTGCTGGACCTTTTCCGCCGGGATCGGGAATGGAATGATGGGGCCGCCAAGGCGCAGCTCTTCACGATATTCGACGCGCTCAAGCCGAATGATCCTGTTGCGCAGAAGGGGCGGCGCAAGCTCAGCTCGATGATATTTGCCTGACGGGGTGCGCCCGCTACATAGTAGGTCATGATGTCCCGCGCCGATCTACCCGCAACGATCCCGATCTTTCCGCTGCCCGGCGCGTTGCTGCTGCCGCGTGCGCGCCTGCCGCTGCACATTTTCGAGCCGCGCTACCTGGCGATGCTGGATGACACGTTGAAAACCGATCACCGGCTGATCGGAATGGTGCAGCCGATGGAAAACCGGTTGCACGATATCGGCTGCGCCGGGCGGCTGACGCAGTTCTCCGAGACCGAGGACGGGCGCTACATGATCACGCTCGGCGGCGTCTCGCGGTTCCGCATCCTGCGCGAGGTCGGTGGCTTCACGCCCTATATCAAGGCCGACGTCCGGTGGGATGGGTTCGAGCGTGACCTCGAGGACGAGGAGACCGACCCCGGCTTCGACCGGCAAACCTTCCTGACCCTGCTGTCGCGCTACTTCACCGCCGCGGGGCTTTCGACCGATTGGGAGTCGCTCAAGGACGCCGATGACGAGTTGCTGATCAACTCGCTCTCGATGCTCTGCCCCTTCGAGGTCGAGGAAAAGCAGGCACTGCTGGAGGCCCCCCGCCTGAGCGACCGGCGCGAGACCATCGCCGCGCTGATGGAGTTCGCCTGCCGGGGCGGATCGGGCGACGAGGTGCTGCAATGAGCGAGACCGGGATCGACCGGAAGATGCTGGAGGCGCTGGTCTGCCCGGTCACGCAGGCCCCGCTGAGCTATGATGCCGACCGGCAGGAGCTGATCAGCCGCGCCGCGAGCCTTGCCTTTCCGATCCGCAATGGCATTCCGATCATGCTGGAGGAAGAGGCGCGGAAACTGGACTGATAACGGTGCAGGCTTGACGCGGCGCGGCGATCCGGGCGAGCTATCGGGCAGGATTTCAGAACCAGAGGATTGCCCCGATGCTAGCCCGATTGCCGCTGCTGATCATACCGTTGATCTTGTATAATATCGTGATGTTCACCGGCCTTGGCGGCGCGGCGGGGTTTCAGGGCGCGCTGTTCACCTTGCCGATGATGTCGGGCGGAAGCTGGACCATGACCATCGCCGATCTGCTGGTGCTGGTCGCGCTCTTCATCCTGTTCATCGAGATCCTGAAATCGACGCGGACGGGCTCCAGTTCGGTGGTCGACCACATGCTGTCCACCCTGGTCTTCGTGCTTTTCCTGGTGGAGTTCCTGCTGGTCTCGGGTGCGTCCACGTCTGTGTTCTTCACGTTGATGGTGATTACGCTGATTGACGTGATGGCGGGGTTCTCGGTCTCGATCCGGGCCGCGGGGCGCGACATCACCATGAGTTGAGGCGGGGGCAAAAGGCGTGACGCCTTTTACGCGGTTTCGAAACAGCGTGGACGGCTCATGTCGACGCGGCTTTTGCCCCGATGGATCACAACGTCCGCCCCTGCATCAGGCGGGGCACATCGCCCTCCAGCCCCGCCGCCTCGCGGATGAAGCGACGGCGCAGGGCGGGCATCGCGTTGACCGCGCCCATGCCAAGATCGCGGCCAAGCCGGAGCAGCGGATTGTCGTTGGAAAAGAGCCGGTTGAACAGATCCGTGGCCGCCGACAGGCTGGCCGTGTCAAAGCGGCGCCAGCCCTGGTAGCGTTCCAGCACGTCGAAGGCGGCGAAATCCTCGCCCCGCCGCCTGGCATCCACCAGCACCTCCGCCAGCGCCGCGACATCCCGCAGCCCCAGGTTCAGGCCCTGCCCCGCGATGGGATGCACCCCATGCGCCGCGTCGCCGATGAGCGCCAGGTGCGGGGCCACGAACCTCTCGGCGATGGTCAGGTTCAGAGGGTAGGAGAACCGTTTTCCGGCCAGCGAAATCTGCCCGAGGAAATCACCGAAGCGGGGGCGCAGCACCTCCAGGTATTCGGCATCATCCAGCGCTTCGATCTCGGTGGCGCGGGCGGTGGTTTCGCTCCAGACGATGGAGGAGCGGTTGCCGGGCAGGGGCAGGATCGCCAGCGGCCCCGCGGGCATGAAGAACTGATGCGCGATGCCGTGATGCGGTTTCTCATGCGCCAATGAACAGACCAGCGCGGTCTGCCCGTAATCCCACCCTTGACGCTTGATCCCGGCGCGCTCCGCCACGCCCGAACGTCGGCCATCGGCGCCGACCAGCAGCCGCCCGGTCAGCACTTCGCCGGTCTCCAGTGTCACCGTGGCGGGGCCCTCGGTGGTCTGATGGACAACCCGCGCGCCGGGCATGTGGGTGATCAGCGGCTCGGCCTCCATCCGGGCCAGCAGCGCCTGACGCAGGAACCGATCCTCAAGCATGTGGCCCATCGGGCCTTCCTCGATCTCGGCATGGTCGAAATGCAGGAAGAAGGGGGCAGGCCCCTCGCCCGCGCGCCCGTCGCTGGCCTTGATCTCCAGCATCGGCTGCGCGTTATCTGACAGCCCCTCCCACAGCCCCAGGGCACGCAGCATCCGAACCGAGGCCAGCGCCAGCGCGTAGGACCGCCCGTCGAATGTGTCGGCATCGCGGGCCTCAGAGGGCAGCGCGTCGATCACGACGCTGCTTATCCCTGCGCTGGCCAGGGCGATGGCCAGGCATGGCCCGTTCAGCCCGCCGCCGACAATCAGGATATCCGTCTTTACCGTCATGCCCTGCAATATGGCCGCTTGGCCGGGATTGTCCATTGCAAGAGGGGCGGGTAGCGTGCCCCGCGACAAGATGGCGGATGAGGGCACAGGGACATGCGGGACGATTGGCAGAGCCTCGGGGCGGCAGAGCTTGGCCGGGCTATTGGCACGGGCGAGGTGGACCCGGTGGAGGTGACGGAAGGCTATCTTGCGGCCATCAAGGGCCATGAGTTCCGCGACCGGATCTACTCCGCCGTGACCGCCGACCGTGCCCGCGTCGAGGCCGAGGCCGCGTCGAAACGCGCGAAACAGGGCGCGAGGCTTGGCCTGCTGGACGGGGTGCCGATCAGCTGGAAGGATCTTTTCGACAGCGCTGGCGTGGCAACGGAATCGGGCACGAAACTGCTGGAGGGCAGGGTGCCGGACGCCGATGCCGAGGTGCTGGCGCGCGCGACGCGGGCGGGGCTGATCTGCCTCGGCAAGACGCATATGAGCGAATTCGCCTTCTCGGGTCTCGGCCTCAACCCCTGCACGCAGACCCCGCCCAATATCCACAATCCCAAACTGGTGCCGGGCGGCTCGTCCTCGGGGGCTGCGGCCTCCATCGCCTGGGGGCTGGCGGCGGCGGGAATCGGCTCGGATACCGGCGGATCGGTGCGCATCCCGGCGGCGTTCAACGATCTCGTGGGGCTCAAGACCACCTCCGGGCGGCTCAGCCTCAAGGGGGTGGTGCCGCTCTGCGACCGCTTCGACACGGTCGGCCCGCTGGCCCGCACGGTCGAGGATTGCGCCGAATTGCTGGCGGTGCTGGAAGACGGCAAAGCCACCGATCTTCGCGGCGCGACCCTGCAAGGCGCGCGGTTCCTTGTGCTCACCACCTATACCGACGACGCCCGCGCGGAACCGGCGGCGGGCTTCACCCATGCGCTGGACCGGCTGGCACAGGCGGGCGCGCAGATCACCCGCGGCACCGTCGAGGGTATCGAAGAGGCGATGGACATGTCGCCGATCCTCTTCACCTCCGAGGCCTACGGCATCTGGAAAGACGTGATCGAGGCCGCGCCGGAGAAGATGTTCGGCCGCATCCTGGACCGCTTCCGGCAGGGCGCACAGTTCTCGGCCCCCGACTATATCGCGGCCTGGCGGCGGCTGGAGGTTTTGCGCGCAAGCTGGCAGGCCCAGGTGGCGGAATATGACGCGGTGCTGCTGCCGACCGCCCCCATCCTGCCGCCCGAGATCGACCGGCTGATGACCGATGACGATTATTACGTCACCGAAAACCTGCTGACCCTGCGCAATACGCGGGTGGGTAACCTGATGGGTCTGGCGGGCCTGTCCCTGCCGACCGGCATCCCGGGCACCGGCATCATGGCGCTTGGCCGTCCGATGGGCGAGGATCACCTGCTGCGCGTCGGCGCTGCGATGGAGGCGGCCTTGGCCTGAAGGACACAGGCCCCTGACCGAATTGCCAAATCCGCGCGCGTTTTTCTGGACCCGACGGGACTTGCACGGTAGCTTGCGGTCATAACAGGGCGATAAACGATCCTGACCTGAGGCAGACATGACCTTCCCAGAGCGGTTTTCGGACCTGCCAGAATACGCGTTTCCGCGATTGCGGAGCTTGCTCGATTCCCACACACCGGGGGCCGAGCCGATTGTCATGACCATCGGCGAGCCGCAGCACGCGATCCCCGATTGGGTGCCCGACGTGATCGCGGAAAACACCGCGCTTTTCGGGAAATACCCCCCGAACGAGGGCACACCGGCCTTGCGTGAGGCCGTCGCCGGATGGGTGCAGCGCCGCTATGGCGTCACGATCGACCCCGCCCGGCAGATACTGCCCCTGAACGGCACACGCGAAGGGCTGTTCAACGCCTGCATCGCGCTGTGTCCCGAAACGAAGAACGGCAAGCAGCCCGTGGTGCTGACGCCGAACCCGTTTTACCAGGTCTATGCCGTGGCGGCGTTGGCAGTGGGGGCCGAGCCGGTCTTCGTGCCCGCGACCGACGCCACCGGCAACCTGCCCGATTACGCCAGCCTGCCCGAGGATGTCTTGAACCGCGTGGCCGTGGCCTATATCTGCTCGCCCGCCAATCCGCAGGGCGCCGTGGCCAGCCCCGATTACTGGGCCGAGCTGATCGGGTTGGCCGAAAAGTACGATTTCCAGATCTTCTCGGACGAATGCTATTCCGAGATCTACCGCGACACGGCCCCGACCGGGGCGCTGGAGATGGCCGCGCGACTGGGGGCGGACCCCGAACGGGTGGTGTTGTTCAACTCGCTCTCCAAGCGGTCGAACCTGGCGGGCTTGCGGTCGGGCATTGCCGTTGGCGGGCCGAAATCGGTGGCGCGGTTGCAGCAGTTGCGCAACTATGCGGGCGCGCCGCTGCCGGGGCCGTTGCAGGCCGTGGCCGCGCGGGCCTGGGGCGATGAGGATCATGTGATCGCAAATCGGGCGCTTTACCAAGAAAAGTATCGCGTGGCCGATGACATCCTGGGATCGGTGCAAGGCTACAGATCGCCCGAGGCCGGGTTCTTCCTGTGGCTGCCGGTCGATGACGCGGAAGCGGCGACACTGAAACTCTGGCGCGAGGTGGGGGTGCGGGTGCTGCCCGGCCACTACCTGGCGCGCGAAGTTAACGGAACCACCCCCGGCGCGGACCGTATCCGCGTCGCGATGGTGGCGGAAAAAAACGAGATGGCGGCGGGGCTGATCAAGCTGCGCGATGCCCTCTATTGATGGTGAGGTGACGGGACAATGGCGTATCAGACCAGACAGAGGGATCCTCTGCTCGACAGCAACATGCGCGCGGCGCTGGAAAAGCGCGGGCGCGAGGGGGCGGGGATCGTCCTGATCCTGTTCGGGCTGGCGCTGTTCCTGATGCTGGTCTCATACGTGCCGGATGACCCGAACTGGTGGGCCGCGACCGATGCGGTGCCGGAAAACCTGCTTGGCCGCTTCGGCGCCTCGATGTCGGCGATCATGATGCTGATCGTCGGGTGGGGGGCCTATTTCCTCGCCTTCGGATTGATTGTCTGGGGCGTGCGTCTGGCGGCCCATATCGGCGTAGACCGATCGGTGTCGCGCATCATTTTCCTGCCCATCCCCGTGGCGATTGCCGCAATCTACGCCGCGACGCATCAGCCGCCGGCGACCTGGGGCCAGAGCTATGGGTTGGGGGGGCTCTTCGGCGACACGATCCTTGGCGCGCTTCTGAACGTGATGCCGCTGGCGGCGGCGGCGGGGCTGAAACTCCTGGCCGCGCTCAGCTTTTTCGGATTGCTGTTCCTGGGTCTCTTCGTGCTCGGCTTCAACAAGGCCGAGGTGAAGAAGGGCCTGCGCTTCATGCTTCTGGGACTGGTCGCCACCATCGGCTGGATCGGGACGCTCTTCGGTCAGGCGGGCCGCGGGGCGGGGCACGCCGCGATGGAGATGCGCGCGCGCCGCCAGATGCGCAGCCGTGCCCGTGCCGAGGCGGAGGCCATGATCGAGGAGGATTTCGCGGTCGAGGAGATCGACGTGGCGCAGGCCGAGGGGCGCCCGCGGGGCAGCCTCCTGGACCGGATGCCGATCCTGCGCCGCGACCGCGCGCCCGAACCCGAGCCGGAACTGGTCGAGCCCGCCCCCGTCGCGCCGCGCCACATTGAAGCCCCGTCCGATGACCGCATCCGCGAGAAGATCGCCGATGTGATCAAGTCCCGCGTACGCCGCCCTGCCGATGCCGAGCCCCCGCAGGAAAAGCCGCGCTCGGCCGTTTCCGCCGCCGTCGAGGCGCGTCGGGCAAATCACCTGTCGGCGCGGGTGGAGACACCCCACACCGCCGGTTTGCGGATGGAGCCGCCCCTGACCGCCGCGCATCAGCGCAAGGTCGAGGAACAGGCCGAACGGGTCATGTCGCATTACGAGGATGTCACCCTTGCGCTGGAACCCGAGGCGCCGGTTGAATCGATCCCCCTGCCGCATTCCGAGCGCACCGCCGCGCATGCGGCCCCCTCGATCCCGGTGGCCGAGCCCAAGCGCGTCGTGCAGCACATCCAGCGCCGCAGCCTGCCGCAATCGCGCAGCGCGCGCGCCGAGGCGCAGCCGACCCTGCCGCTGGAAGACAAACCGCAGCTGGAGTATGAATTCCCGCCGCTGTCGCTGCTCAGCAACCCGGCCGAGATCACCCGCCATCACCTCAGCGACGAGGCGCTGGAGGAAAACGCCCGGATGCTTGAAAACGTGCTGGACGATTACGGCGTCAAGGGCGAGATCGTCAGCGTCCGCCCCGGCCCCGTCGTCACCATGTATGAACTGGAACCGGCCCCCGGCCTCAAGGCCAGCCGGGTGATCGGCCTGGCTGACGATATCGCGCGGTCGATGTCGGCGCTATCGGCGCGTGTTTCGACCGTGCCGGGGCGCTCGGTCATTGGTATCGAACTGCCCAATGCGCAGCGCGAAAAGGTGGTCCTGCGCGAGATCCTGGCAGGCCGCGATTTCGGCGACGGCACGCATAAGCTGCCGCTGGCGCTTGGCAAGGATATCGGCGGCGATCCCATCGTGGCGAATCTGGCCAAGATGCCCCATCTTCTGATCGCTGGCACCACCGGCTCGGGCAAGTCCGTGGCGATCAACACCATGATCCTGAGCCTTCTCTACAAGCTCAGCCCCGAAGATTGCCGGATGATCATGATCGACCCCAAGATGCTGGAACTTTCCGTCTATGACGGCATTCCGCACCTCCTGTCCCCCGTCGTGACCGACCCGAAAAAGGCGGTTGTTGCCCTGAAATGGGTCGTGGGCGAGATGGAGGAGCGCTATCGCAAGATGTCCAAGATGGGCGTGCGTAATATCGACGGCTACAATTCGCGCGTTGCCGATGCCGTGCGCAAGGGCGAGATGTTCAGCCGCACGGTGCAGACCGGTTTCGACGACGAGACCGGCGAACCGGTCTTCGAGACCGAGGAGTTCGCGCCCGAGAAAATGCCCTTCATCGTCGTCATCGTCGATGAGATGGCCGACCTGATGATGGTCGCGGGCAAAGAGATCGAGGCCTGCATCCAGCGCCTGGCGCAGATGGCACGCGCGAGCGGTATCCACCTTGTCATGGCCACGCAGCGCCCCTCGGTCGATGTGATCACCGGCACGATCAAGGCCAACTTCCCGACCCGGATCAGCTTCCACGTCACGTCCAAGATCGACAGCCGGACCATCCTGGGCGAACAGGGGGCCGAGCAGCTTCTGGGCATGGGCGACATGCTGTTCATGGCCGGCGGTTCCAGGATCACCCGCGTCCACGGGCCGTTTGTCAGCGACGAGGAGGTCGAGGAGATCGTCAGCCACCTCAAGAGCTTCGGACCCCCCGATTACGCGGCAAGCGTGCTGGACGGCCCCGATGACGAGCGCGAGGGCGATATCGACGCGGTTCTTGGCCTTGGCGGCAACACCAATTCCGAGGATGCGCTCTATGATCAGGCCGTCGCCATCGTGATCAAGGATCGCAAATGCTCCACCTCCTATATCCAGCGCAAGCTGGCCATCGGCTATAACAAGGCCGCGCGGCTGGTCGAGCAGATGGAGGACCAGGGGCTGATCTCAAGCGCCAACCATGTCGGCAAGCGCGAGGTTCTGGTGCCTGAGCAATAATGCGCCGGATGGCGCTTGCGTGAGGTGCAAACCGGGATTTCCGTGCTTAGATACAGGTCATGAAACAGATCATCCTTGCCGCGGCCCTGTCTGCCGCCACCGCCCTTCCCGCCCTCGCCGAACGCATCCCGCTGTCGGACCTGTCGGGCTATATCAACGGGATCCGCCGTGCCCAGGCCGAGTTCACCCAGATCAGCGATGATGGTGCGATCGCGACGGGAACGCTCTACATGCACCGGCCTGGCCGGATGCGGTTCGAATATGCGGGGGATGAGCAGTTGCTGGTGATCGCAGGCGGCGGGCAGGTGGCAATCTTCGATGGCCGCGCCAACACCGCGCCCGAGCAATACCCGCTGCGCCGGACGCCGCTGAACCTGATCCTGGCGCGGAATGTGGACCTCAGCCGGTCGGGCATGATCATTGCGCATGAGGATGACGGCACCTCGACCCGCGTTGTGGCGCAAGACCCCGACGACCCCGAAATCGGCCAGATCGAGATGGTCTTCACCGATGACCCGATCGAGCTGCGCCAGTGGATCATCACCGACGCCAACGGCTATGAGACAACGGTGATCCTGGGCGACATGCAGGAGGGGATCTCGACCCCCTCGCGTTATTTCAACATCCCCGCCGAGATGCGGGCGCGGGGCCTGAGCGAGTAGGACGCCTACCGCGTGCAGGTTGCCAGTTGCAGCCGGTAGGTCTCGGCCCGATCCTCGACACGGTCTGCAACGCGCAGAAGCCACGGCTTGGCGTTATAGCTGCCGCGCCGGAACCCGGCATGCCCTTCATGATAGGCCAGGTACTGGTTCCGCGCGTCGGTCAGCGGGACGCCGTTCCGCTCTACCGTGAGGTTCATGTACCAGCCGATGAAATCGCTGGCGTCGCGAATATTGGTGCGCCGGGCGCGGCGGTTGCCGGTGTCTTCGCGGTATTCGTCCCAGGTGCCATCCAGCGCCTGGGAATAGCCGAGCGCCGAGCTGAGCCGTCCCATCGGGATCACCCCGATGGCATAGCGGTGCGGCGGACGGGCGTCGCTGGCAAAGCGGCTCTCTTGTTGCATTGTCGCCATCTGTACGTGGACCGGCACGTCCCATCGCCGTTCCGTGCGCTGCATGGCGCGGTACAGATCGGGGCGTTCGCGGATCAACGCACAGGCGTTGTCCTGGTTGATGGGGGCGGGGGGCGTGCTACCGCCGCAGGCCGAAAGGCCCAGCGCAAGCACGAGGAATATCGCGCGATTCATGGATGTGGTTGCCTGCTCAAGGTTTTTTATTTGGGGCAGGTTAGCCGATTTTTCCGCGCGAGGGAACGGGTCAGGGGGCCGCAAGCGGCAAAACCGGCCTCAACCTGATCACAATCTGTTTCCCATCAAATTATTGCACATACATGGACAATCCGCCCCGGTAGGGGTTAGGACGAGGATCGGAAGGATGAAGGGCCGATGCTGAAGACACGCGCGAAATTCACGCTTGGCCAGGTCGTCAAGCACCGTAAACACCCGTTCCGCGGGGTTATTTTCGATATCGACCCGGAATTTGCCAATTCCGAGGAATGGTATGACGCGATTCCCGAAGGCTCCCGGCCCTCCAAGGCGCAACCCTTCTACCACCTCCTGGCCGAGAACGATCAGAGCTACTATGTGGCCTATGTGTCCGAGCAGAACCTTGAGCTTGACCAGACCGGGGAACCTGTCGATCACCCCGAACTGGCCGAACTGTTCGGCGATTTCGAGAACGGGCGCTATCCGTTGGAGTTTCGGCTGAATTAGGGCGTTTCAGTTCAAACCTGAAACGATCTAATAGCCGAGCGCGCAGCCGTCCTTGCGCGGATCGGACGCCCCCATCAACACACCCGTTTTTGCGTCGATCCTGATCGCCTGCGCGCCGCCGATGGCTGTGGGGGGCGTGACCGGCTTATGGCCCAGATCGGCGAGGGCCTGCACGACCTCGGGCTCGTAGCCACGCTCGATCCGCAGGTCGCCCGCCTCCCAGAAACAGCGCGGGCCGTCGATGGCGGCCTGCGGCTCCATCCCGAAATCGACCATGTTCGAGATGAAGCGCACATGGCCCGTCGATTGATATTGCCCGCCCATCACGCCGAAGGGCATTTCCGATCCATCCGCCTCGCGCAGGAAGGCCGGGATGATCGTGTGCATCGGGCGCTTGCGCGGCCCGGCCTCGTTCGGGTGATCTTTCTCCAGCGAGAAGCCGGTGCCGCGGTTCTGCATCAAGATGCCGAACTGATCGGTGGCCAGGCCCGAGCCGAAGGAGTTGAAGATCGAATAGATCAGAGACACGGCCATCCGGTCGCGATCGACCACGGTGAGATAGACGGTGTCCCTGTGCACCCCTTCCGAGGTGATATGCGGGTTCGCGATCACCTGTTGCGGGTCGATCAGCGCGGCCAATCCCCGCGCCGTCGCCGGGTCCAGCAGATGCGCAAGCCGCGTGACGTGGTCGAAATCGGCGACAAAGCGGTTGCGCGCGTCATAGGCCAGCTTGGTCGCCTCGACCTCGATATGCGCGCGCTCCGCGCCGAAAGGCTCCATCCCCGCAATGTCGAAATGGCTGAGGATATTCGCAATCAGGATCGCCGTCGCGCCTTGCCCGTTGGGGGGCAATTCGGTCAGCTCGACAGCCTTGTAGGTTCCGCTGATCGGCGTGACGTAATCGCAGGCGGTCGCGGCCAGATCGTCCAGCGTATGCGTGCCGCCAAGCGCGGTCATCGAGGCGACGATATCCTCGGCCACCTCGCCCTCGTAGAACCCGGCGCGGCCCTCCCGTGCGATGCGCCGCAGGACATCGGCTTGCGCGGGGGCGCGGAACGCCTGGCCCATCTTTAGCGCGGCACCGTTATTCAGGTAGAAGTCGCGCGCGCGCCCGTGCAGCAGCGCCGGACCCGATTGCCAGTCCGAGGCCACGCGCGGGGCGACCGGCACACCGGCCTCGGCATAATGGATCGCGGGGGCCAGCACCTCGGCCATTTCCATCCGGCCCATGTCGCCATGCAACCGGCAGAACGCATCGACCGCGCCGGGAATGGTGACGGCGGCGGGGTCGTGGACGGGCATCTTGCTGTGCCCTGCGTCGCGCAGCGCGTCGGCGGACAAGCCGCGAGGGGCCCGGCCCGAGCCGTTCAGCCCGATCAGATCATCGGCGCCCGACCGTTTCACCAGGGCAAAACAATCGCCGCCGATCCCGGTCATGTGAGGCTCGCAGATCCCAAGCAGAACGGCCGCCCCGATGGCCGCGTCGATGGCATTTCCACCGCCCTCAAGCAGGGATATTGCGACCTTGGCGGCAAGGGGGTGGGACGTTGCGCAAACCCCGTTCTCGGCATAGACGGCCGACCGCCCGCTGGTATGAAAATCCCGCATCATCCTGTTCCTGTCACATCGCGTTTCGCGGCAGGTTAGGGAATTTGTCGGCAGGGGCAAGGGAGGGGGCGGTCCTCGGCACCGCGCCACTGGGTGGGGGCTTGCAGACACGGTGCCGAGGGAAGCTTTTGCAGCTACAGGGGCGATGGATAGGCCCGCTTCCCGGCGATTGTTTGAACTGAATGGGGCGAAAATGCGGTTCCCGCCATCCGTTGAGAAACGGACAGGGATGGTGTTGACGATTGTTCAGGAATCGAGATCAATCCGGAATCGCACATGGTTCTCTTCCGCGACACGGCGATAGCTCAAACCTTGCGTCAGGTCGTGGATCAGGCCCCATCCGAACCCCCCTTCGGGCAGATCGTCCATGCGCATCGCATCCAGATCGTAGCGCCTGGGACAGGGCAGTTTGCCCCCCGGCATCGCCCGGCCCTTGTCGCGCAAATGGCACCAGATGGCGCGCCCATGCACCGACGCCTCCAACGTCATGTCGCCGCTATCGGCCCCTGCATAGGCATGCTCGACGATATTGTTCATGATCTCGGCCAGGACCAGTTCCAGCCGGATCAAGGCGTCCTCCGGCAGGCCGAGCCGGATCAGGTTGCCGCGCAGGCCCGTCAGGGCGCGGCTGACCTCCGCCGACGTAGCGCCGATGATGGCGCTTTGCGACCAGCCCAGGATCGGCGGCGGCAGATCGCCCTGCGTCACAGGCTCAGGCGTCATGCAGCGGGGGCCACACCATGTGCGGTGAGGGCGTCGGCCACTGTGTCGTGAATCGGAAAGACCGTGTTCATCCGGGTCAGCTGCATGACCTTTTCCACCGCGGGCGACAACGCGGCCAGTTCCAGCGCCCGGTCCGGGCCAAGCAGCTTGCGCGCGGCGACGACTGCGCCCAACCCGCTGCTGTCCAGGAAGGTCACCCGCCCCAGATCCAGCACCACCGGCCCGGCCACATCCGCGGTAATGTCGCGGAAGCGGTCCTTGAACTGGATGGCGATGGCGGCGTCGATCCGGTCATTGCCGACACGCAGGACCGAGACCGCCCCTTGCGGTTGTAAACTCATCTCCAACGTCACTCTCCTTTCATCTCTTGCGGAAAACCCTAGACGCCAATCCTTTCCAAACGGTATCGAGTGGGCAGACCGAAAACGGAGGGTTTTATGGAAAACGTGGTGATCTGCGGCGCGGCCCGCACGCCGATGGGCGGCTTTCAGGGCTGTTTTTCCGATCAGACCGCCGCCGATCTGGGCGGTGTGGCGATTTCCGCCGCCCTGAAACAGGTGGGTGCCGATGCGGCACAGGTGAACGAGCTTCTGATGGGATGCGTATTGCCGGCGGGTCAGGGCCAGGCCCCGGCGCGGCAGGCGGGGTTCAAGGCCGGTCTTGGCCAGGAGGTGCCCGCCACGACGCTGAACAAGATGTGCGGCTCCGGCATGAAGGCGGCGATGATCGCCTATGACCAGCTGGCGCTCGGCGGGTCCGACATGATCGTCGCGGGCGGTATGGAGAGCATGACGAACGCCCCCTACCTGATGCCGCAAATGCGTGGCGGCGCGCGGATCGGACATGGCCAGGTCATCGACCACATGTTCCTCGACGGGCTCGAGGACGCCTATGACAAAGGCCGCCTGATGGGCAGTTTCGCCGAGGATTGCGCCGAGAAATTCCAGCTCAGCCGCGCGGCGCAGGACGACTACGCGCTGGCCTCGCTGGACCGGGCGCAAACCGCGCAGAAAAGCGGCGCCTTCGCCGATGAAATCGCCGCCGTGACCCTGACCATCCGCAAGGGCGAGGCGGTCGTCGGCGAGGATGAACAACCCGGCAAGGCACGGCCCGAGAAAATCCCACACCTCAAGCCCGCCTTCCGCAAGGATGGCACGGTGACGGCGGCCAATTCTTCCTCGATCTCGGACGGGGCGGCGGCGCTTCTCATGGCGCGCGAGGATGCGGCGACGGCACAGGGCCTGCCGATCCGCGCCCGCATCCTGGGCCATGCCAGCCACGGACAGGAGCCCGGCTGGTTCACCACCGCGCCGGTGCCCGCCGCCGAGAAATTGCTGAAACGGCTCGGCTGGCGTGTCGAGGATGTCGACCTTTGGGAGGTTAACGAGGCCTTCGCGGTCGTGCCGATGGCGTTCATGCAGCATCTTGGAATCGCCCACGACAGGGTCAACGTCAATGGCGGCGCTTGCGCCCTGGGTCACCCGATCGGGGCCTCCGGCGCACGGATCATGGTCACGCTCCTCAACGCGCTCGAAAAACGCGACCTCAAACGCGGTATCGCGGCGATCTGCATCGGGGGGGGCGAAGGCACGGCCATTGCGATCGAACGGGTCTGACCTCCATCATCTTGGCAGAAATACTTCAGGGGGGTGCGGGGGGACAGGGTCCCCCCGCGGATCGGATTGCGCAGCAATTCGACAACATCTCAACCAGGCGACTACCCACATGACCATTCACTACCCCACCCTCGCGCGCTGCATCGCCAGCCTTACCGAAGGCGAGACCGATGAGGTCGCCCTCATGGCCACGCTGGCCTGCGAGATCCACCATGCCGACGACCGCTTCGACTGGACCGGGTTCTACCGCGTCACCGGGCCCGGGATGCTCAAGATCGGCCCCTATCAGGGGGGGCATGGCTGCCTCAGCATCCCGTTTTCTCGCGGCGTCTGTGGTGCTGCGGCGCGGACGGGGCAGGTGCAATTGATCCCGGATGTCGATGCCTTCCCCGGCCACATCGCCTGCGCCTCCTCGACCCGGTCGGAACTGGTCTTGCCGGTCTGGAATAGGGCGGGTGAGGTGATCGCGGTACTGGATATCGACAGCGATCAACCGGACGCCTTTCGCCAGGAGGATGCCGATCAGCTTGCGGTCATTCTGCACCGGGCCTTTGCCTCGTCTTGACCCGACGCCCGCCATTGTCCGTCGGCTTGGCTTGGCGGGCAATGGCCCAACCTGCGCAAAATGCCCGAAAGAAGCATAAGACAAGGCAGCGTCTTTCGATGCAAACCAAACGCAAAGTGCTCTAAAAGGGCAGAACGTCGACCGGGGACAGACCAGAAAGGAGCAGACCAGATGGCCGGAAGTCAGGATTTCACCGCCGATCCGCGCAACGACAAGGTGGAGCTCTACCTCAAAGGCGACTTCGTGCCGCGCGACAAGGCGATGGTCTCGGTCTTCGACGCGGGCTGGATCCTGGGCGATGGTATCTGGGAGGGCCTGCGCAACCATGGCGGGCGCCTGGCCTTCATGGAGCGGCACCTCGACCGGCTTTTCATGGGGGCCACCGCCATCGACCTCGACATCGGCATGACCCGCGACGAGGTGCGCAAGGCGCTTGAGGATACGCTGGAGCATAACGGCATGACCGGCGAGGATGGCGTGCATGTCCGGCTGATGATCACCCGCGGCCTCAAGAAGACGCCGAACCAGGACCCGCGCCACACCATCGGCGGCCCGACCGTGGTGATCGTGCCGGAATACAAGCCCGCCAGCCCCGAGATCCTCAAGACCGGCCTGACCCTCTTCACCTCGGCCATCCGCTGCTGCCGCGCGGACATGTTCGACATGCGGCTGAACACGCATTCGCGGCTGAACCTGATCATGGCGCTGACTCAGGCGATCAAGGCGGGGGCGGATGAGGCGCTGATGCTGGACGATCGCGGCTTTGTCGCCAGTTGCAACGCGACCAATTTCTTCATCGTGCGCCACGGCAAGGTGATGACCTCGACCGGGGCCAGCTGTTTCAACGGCATCACGCGCGCCAACATGATCGAGCTCTGCGATCAGCTTGGCATTCCGTGCGAGGAGCGCGACTTCTCGCTCGCCCAGGTCTATGACGCGGATGAGGTCTTCGTCACCGGATCGTTCGGCGGGCTGACCCCGGTGGCGATTGTCGACGGGCGCAAGATCCGGCAGATCATGGGGCCGGTTTCGACCCGGTTGCGCGAAGCCTACATTGACTATGCGAAAACGGCGGAGTGAGGCGCGAAGCGCCTGAAATCCGCCTCAGGTCGACATCTCGTAGCTGCCGGCCTGCACGTCGGATCTTTCGCTCATGATCGCGTTCACGACCGTTTCGAATTGCGCCGAGGAGTTGCGATAGGCCCGAATCGCGTCGGCGGCCTGTGACGATGTCCAGAACCGGCGATCCGACAGGGATGCCACCTCAAGTGTCGCGCCATGGGTCGCCATCGAATTCCAGCGCGGCGTCTGCAGGATCGAGGCGATCTCGCCGATCACATTCTGCGTGGACCAGAACCGGCGCCCCTGAACCAGGCTGATGAAACGGCCCTCGCCGAGATAGGAGAACGAGAAGTCATAATTTCCCAGGGATTTCGAGATCACCTGTGCCGCATCGCCCAGAACATCCCGCATCTCGCGTGATGTCAGCGTGTCGGCCAGCGGGCCGAAGCCCGGAATGCTGAAGCCCAGGACATGCAGGATGTAGTATCCGGCCCGGTTGCGCAGCATGTGATTCTCGATGATGTGCGAATCGGTCAGCCCCCGCACGTTCTCCAGCGCCGTTATCGGAGCGGCATCTTCGGCCTGGATCTCTTCCAGATTCATGACGCTCAGCTCGCTCGCGATCGGTCGTTTCTTTGACTTCAGGCTGTCGTTGAGCAACTGCGCCGTGCGAATGCGCGCACCCAGTTCCAGCCCGTCCAGCGGCTTGTTCAGGAAATCTGTGGCGCCTGCGTCGAAGCATTTCTGCACCATGGATTTCTGGTGCAGGGCCGTGACCATGATGATCGGCGTGGTGCGGTATGCCTTCATATCGCGCAGCCTGCGGCACAGATCGACACCGTCGATATCGGGCATCTGCACGTCCAGAAGGAAACAGTCGATCTTGCCTTCCGCGTGATAGGCTTCGGTCAGGGCGTCGGGGGCAGAGCCGACACAGGTGACATCGTCATAGCCAGCTTCGCCCAGGACCGCCTCCAGCAGGTCAAGGAAGTGCTGATCGTCATCGACTGCAAGAATCCTCATGGCTCACTCCTCGTTCAGTATTCATTCGCGGTCCGCCTGCCGGAGAGTCGCACAAACTGCGGCCTTGTCTCGTCGTGGATCGCCCATTTTGCTGGAGTTGAGCTTGCTGCCGGTTTCGAACTTTTTCGGGCTGAGAATGCGTTAACTTCTGGATAAGAATACGTTGAAAATGAGAAGCATTTCTCCGAAAGACCCAAATGGTTAACAAAAGGTTAACAAATCCCGATCCCGACGCTGTTCCATTCACGCGTCATCCCGTTCCGGTATTTCAGCATCTTCGCGCATCCTTCTGTTTCTAAATGATTTTGCTGTTGGACCTCCATCATGAGCCATGTTGACGTAACCGCTATTCCGCCTGCAATTGGATTGAGCGACCAGCGGCCAATTGTCCCAATTCCGCGTTCTTGGGGACAAAAGCCGCGCTGTTGGGGAATTCGACAAAGTTTCGCCATTTTCCCATTGTTAGTTGACGTTACAGAAACACTCGCTGACAGGCATGACGGAAGAACGGCTATGGAAAATCAACGGGATATGCGAATCCTCTCGGTCGATGACGAGGCCATCTTTCATGATATCCTCGATACCATCTTTACCGTGCAGGGGTACCGGCGCAATCTGCGGGCCCGGTCCGGCGCCGAGGCGCTGACGCTTCTGCGTGACCCCGACCGGCAATTCGATTGCATCTTGCTGGATATCCAGATGCCCGGCATGGACGGGATCGAGCTGTGCGGCCATATCCGCGCCATGCCGAAATACGCGACGACTCCGATCCTGATGCTGACTTCGATGTCCGAACAGGGCTATATCGACCAGGCCTTCGCGGCGGGCGCGTCGGATTACCTGACCAAGCCGATCAACGAGGTGGAACTGAATGCGCGTCTGCGGGCCGCGTTCCACTCGATCAACGAGAGCCAGCGCATCGAGGCGCTGACCTGGCAGGTCGAGACGACCTCGGTCGACAAGGTCGGGATGCGTTTCGCCGACCCGATCAATCTGCCCGAGGTCAAGGACATGATGGCCTATCTGGCAATGCAGAATTTCCTGCTGACGCTTGGCAACCTGCGCGCGCATTCCTGGTCTGCCATCGGGTTCCAGATCGTCGGCGGGGCGCAATTCTTTGCCGCGACGCAGCCGCGCGATTTCCTGGAGATGCTGCAGGATGTGGCGATCTCGATCCGCGATGGCCTCAAGACCCACAGCTACCGGCTGGCCTATGCCGGCAACGGCGAGTTTGTCGCCTTGATCGACAAATCGACACCGGTGGACCCCGATGAGTTGCAGGATCGCCTGGTGGACCTGCTGGAACCGTTCGAGGAATTTCACCTGGCCGCGTCAGGGCAGACGGTTCAGATCTGCGTCGGCGAGCCGTGCAGCAACTCCCTGCTGACCCTCGCGGCCGCCACTGCGCCGCTGGACCGTGCCCTGCAATCGGTGCGCCAGAAGGCGGCGCTTGCCGGGTCGGCCCCGATAGCGGCGACCGGATAGGATGGAGGCGCGACGCGCGATGACAGGACAATCCGACACCATGTCCAAGGCCCTGCAGGCGGTGCGCGACCGGTTCCTGTTCGATCTGGATCAGCGGATCTGCGAATTCGAGGATCTCAAGGCGCAGATCCTGGCAGGGTCGGACCCTGCTACGGCGATTCGCGCAGCCGCGATGTCGGCGCACAAGATCAGGGGCGTCGCGGCCACGCTTGGGCTGTCGCAGCTTGGCGATCTTGCCGGCGCGGTCGAGGATCAGTTTACCACCGCCACAGGCACGGTCGCGGAATTCTGGCAACAGGCCGGGCCGACCTATGAACGTTTCCTGGATGAGATGGAGCGGGTCCAACCGGATTATTCCACGTTCTGAGAAGGCGCGGAGACCGACACAGGTGACATGAACAATCGGGGGCGGGGCAGTCCAATGTTCTTACAGAAGAAAATAGGAAAAATGATCCGGGCCTGCGGCTCCGAGGTCGGGCAGTATGTCCTGGTGGCGGCGCTGATCGGCGGCGTGGCAACCATCGCGTCCTTGGTGCTGCTTCAAAGCGATCTGCGAAACGGCCTGGCCGAGCAGCGCCTTGATGCGGTGGAGCAGGCCGAGGCGATCTCGACCCATGTCGAGGCCACGCTGGAGGCCTACGGCGTGCTGGTGGAAAGTTTCGCGACCATCATCGCCAACGATCCCGACCTGACGCAGGAGGATTTCTCGGAGATCGCCGAGACTATCGGCGGCGGCTATCCCGAGATCATCAACATCGCGGCAGCGCCGGAGCTGGTCGTGCAATACGTGCATCCGCTTGAACCCAACCGCGACGTCATCGGCCTGGACTATCTGAACAATGTCGTGACCTGGGCCGCGATTCACCGTGCCGTCCAGCAACGCGTGCCCATGTATGAAGGCCCCAGTTCCCTGATCCAGGGCGGTGACGGTATCATCGTGCGCGCGCCCGTCTTCGTCGATCTTGCGGCAACGGGCAGCACCCGGCTCTGGGGTGTCGTCGGCATCGTGGCGGAACTGGAGGCCTTTCTTGCCGCCAGCGGACTTACGGACGCCGCGGATGCCTGGCAACTGGCGATCCGGCGGGTTGTGTCCTCGGACGATCTGGGCGAGGTGTTCCAAGGCGATCCGCAGATGTTCCGGAACGGTGCGATCATCACCCCCATCAGTCAGAACGGGATGGAATGGGAACTGGCCCTGGCCCCGGTCAACGGCTGGATGACCACCGCGTCGAACAAGACGCTGATCGTGACGCTGGTGATGTCGCTGACGGCCTTCCTCCTGGCGCTTGCGATGCTGTTCATCCGCATGTTCTTTGACCGCGAGAGGGCGCGCACGCAACTTCTGGTCGCCATAGAATCGATCGACGACGCCTTCATTCTCTATGATGAAGAGGGTAATCTGGTCCTGTCGAACGCTCGCCACGGGAACATGTACACAGACTGCAAGTGTGACGATTCCGAACACGACCACCCGGCCTATGGCGAGTTCGAGCACAAGCTGCCCTGCGGCACCTGGCTCAAGATCTCGCGGCAGCCCACGCCCGAGGGCGGCACCGTCGAGTTGAGCACCGACATCACCGAGCTGAAGACCGCGCAACTGGCCGCTGAAATGGCCAACGAGGCCAAGACCGACTTCCTGCATGTCGTCAGTCACGAGCTCAGGACGCCGCTGACGATCATCCTGGGATACCTGTCCTTCCTGGCCGCGCCCGACAAGATCCCGGCCAATGTCGCCCTCCGCAAGGACCTGATCGAGCGACGGGGCGGTTCCGACGCCGCCGTCGACATGATCGACCGCAGCCTTGCCAACATCGCGCAGATCGCGTCCCGGGCCGAGGCGTCGGGCCAGCACCTGCTGAGCCTGATCAACCAGATCCTGGACCTGTCCAAGATCGAAAGCGGCAAGGTCACGCTGGAACGCAAGGATATCGCGGTTGCCGAGATCCTGCATGAAATCGACGAACAGTTCACCGGACTTGCGGCCAGGAAGGGTCTGGCGCTGGAGGTGGCGGATAGCGACCTGACGGTTCATGCCGACCCGCTCAGGCTGCGCCAGATGCTGATCAATCTTGTCGGCAACGCGGTCAAGTTCACCAAGGACGGGTCGATCCGGGCCTGGGCCGATGTCGAAGGCGGCAATATCTGGTTCCACGTCAAGGATACCGGGGCCGGCATCGCCGCCGCGCACAAGGATATCATTTTCAACCGGTTCGAACAGCTCGACACCTCATCGACCCGGTCCGAGGGTGGCGTCGGCCTTGGCCTGGCGATCTGCAAGCAGTTGGTCGACCTGCATGGCGGCGCGATCGAGGTCGAGAGCGAGCTTGGCACTGGGACCCATTTCAAATTCTCGATCCCGCTGCGCCAGGAATTGAAGTCGGCCGCCTGACCCAGACTCGCGCAGCCTGGTCTGGGATGAAAAGCCTTAGAAAGTCCTTAATCAAGGCGAATTGAGATCGGATTTCTGGATCAACATTCATCGTAGATGGGGATCATTGGATCCATCCACGTGACGGGTAGAAGAGATGAAATTCAGTAAAGTCAATATGATCGGTGCGAGTGCCCTTTTCCTCAACTCCACTTTCCCGACCTCGGCGGGTGCCGAGGAGGCGGGGCCGGATGTTCTGGTCAATATGTCGGCGCTGGCACCCAGCCTCTGGCTGGCCGTGCCGGCGTTCGGCCTGTGCATGTTCGGCAGTTGGGCCACCGCGCGCCGCCTCCAGAACCGCAAATACCGCCAATCGACCAGGTTGCTGCAAAGGCGGTTCGACAAGGAAATCCGCCTGCTCGATTCCGCGATCGACCAGCATTCCATCGTCAGCATCGCGGATCGGGATGGAAATTTCATAAAGGTCAACAAGAACTTCGAGGATGCGTTCGGCTATTCCAACGACGATCTGGCGGGGCAGAGCATCTCGGTTCTCTACGATATGGCCGAGGATGGCACCGACATGGCGGATGTCACCGGCAATGCCGATCCCCAATGCAGCTTCTCCGAGGTTCATCACGCCGTCAGCAGCGGCAAGGTCTGGTCCGGCGAACAGACCCTGCGCCGCGCCAACGGAGAGCTGATCTATGTGATGAGCACCGTCCTGCCGCATTTCGACGATGACGGGAACCATGTCCAGACCGTCAGCCTGCGTTCCGACATCACGCAGAAACGGACCAGCGAAATTCAGCGCCAGCTGACCCGGATGCTGGATGAACTTCAGGACGAGGTGTTCCTCTACGAGGTCGACACGCTGAATATCTCCTACCTGAACAAGAGCGCCCTGGCCCGCTGTGACTGGACCGTCGAGGACGTTGTCGGCAAGACCATCGCCGACACGTCGAGGGGCTTCTCCATTCCCGCTTTCCGCCAGCATGTCGCCCCCCTGATGGATGGCAGCCGCGATGTCGTGTCGATCGAAACCCGACACGAGAAAGGCCCGGTCGAGGTCAAGACGCGCATCTTCACCGATCCGAGCGGCAAGAAGGTATTCCTGTCGGTGCTGCGCGACACGTCCGAACGCAAGGAATTGCAGGTCGTGAAGATGGATACGATGGCGCGTGTCAGCCATGAACTGCGCACGCCGCTGACCTCGATCAAGGGGGCGCTGCGGCTGATCCAATCCGGTGTCGCCGGCAAACTGACGCCCGAGCTTCAGGGCATGATCGACATCGCGGCGCGCAACAGCGACCGGTTGCTTCTGATGGTCGATGACATTCTCATTCTTGAAAAGATGAACGCCAACAAGGCGAAATTCGAGATGCAGAAAACCAATCTCAAGGCCTTCCTCCAGGATGCCGTGTCGATCAACCAGGGTTTCGGCGACGAGCTTGGGGTGCGCTTCGTCATGGACGACGTGCCCGGGCAGCCGATAATCTCGGGCAATAGCGACCGCCTGATGCAGGTGATGACAAATCTCATGTCCAACGCCGCGAAATATTCCCCCAAAGGGGCCGACGTGCGTGTCGGGATCGAGGACAAGGACGACAATTGGCGCGTCTATGTCACCGATTTCGGTCCCGGTGTTCCCGAAAGCGCGCGGGCGACGATCTTCGACAGTTTCACCCAGTTCGCAGCCGCCGATGGCACCACGCGCTCGGGCACCGGGCTGGGACTTCAGATCTGCCGCAAGATCGTGGATCTGCATGACGGTCGGATCTCCTTCCGCAGCGAGCCCGGCAAGCAGACGACATTCTATTTCGACCTGCCCAAACTGAGCACACCACCGGATCTGGTCGTGGTCAGCACCGCCAATCAAGCACGTTCGGCGCAAACCGGACGATCAACCGAAAAATCCGACCTGGTTCGGAAGGCTTAAGGGGAAGACATTATTATGGCCTTGAAAAAGATACTCCACGTCGATGACGATCAGGACATCCGGACAATCACCCAGATGTCGCTGGAAATGGTGGGCGGGTTCGAGTTGCAGCAATGCGCATCCGGCAAGGAGGCGCTGATCGTGGCGCCGCAGTTCCAGCCCGATCTGCTGTTGCTCGACGTGATGATGCCGGAAATGAGCGGCGAGGAGCTTTGGCACAAGCTGATGGAAATGCCCGAGTTCGCCGCCACGCCCGCCATCTTCATGACCGCCAAGGTCGAAAAGAGCTTTCTGACCCATCTGCTGGTCGACGGCGCCCTGGCGATTGTCGAAAAGCCCTTCGATCCGATGGAGTTGAGCCAGCAGATCACCGAGGCCTGGACGGCCCATCGCAACGCGGCCTAGCCGCGTCCACCCCCTTGGGCCGTGCCGTCACGGCACTTGACGGTCTCGCCCCCCGATCACCATGCAAGGCGCCCCGAGATTGGTAGATTTCAGCTATCATAACATCGCACCCAGATTGGGATCGGTCTTTGCGCCGGTCGGTCGGGATGTGCGACCGAATGGCCACCTGCCGACGCCGGTGAATCCGCGCCTGGAAAAGCGGCTGAAGGACTTTGCCCATGGCGGTTTGTGCCTGCTGTGGAAACGGCAGAGCATGTATGTCTTCGTGTCGCTGCTGGCGGCGATCTATGTCAGCCCCGCCCTGGCCCTGGTCAGCCTTCTGGTCTGCCAAACCGCGGAGGTGTTCGATTTCTTCGTCTCCCGCGCTGTCGTGAACTGGAGGAACGGAACGCAACAGGAGGCGCTGCGCTTTCGGCACCTGCTGTTGCTGGCCTCGACCCTCAATGCCTCTGCCGTGTCGGCCTTCGCCATCGGTTTCGCGCTGCTGGAAGGGCCGGTGCCGCACCAGATGCCGCTCTTCATCCTGTTTGCCTCGGGGCTGTTCGCCGCCGTCAACAATCACCAGGTGCCGCGTATCCTGCTGGCGCGGCTGATCGTCTATGGCGCGGGGTTCCTGTTCATCCCGATCTTCGACCTGTGGCTGGTCCGCCCGCCGCTGACCTCGCCGCTCTGGCTGCAATTCGCCACCGCGATCTTCGTGCTCTATTTCGTCGTCGAATGCGCGCAGATCTTCCTGCGCCTCTACCGCGAGAACCTGGATCAACTCGACACCCTTCGTCAGGAACGCGACCGGGCGCAGGCCGCCTATGACGTGAAATCCAAGTTCGTCTCGACCGTCAGCCATGAGCTTCGGACGCCGCTGACCTCGATCAGTGGCTCGCTTGAGTTGCTCGGAAACGGCGTCTTCAAGACGCAGCCGGACAAGGCCGAGCAGATGCTGGACATCGCGCGCCGCAATTGCCGCCGTCTGGGGGCGCTGATCAACGATCTGCTGGACCTGCAAAAGCTGGAATCAGACAAGGCCGATTTCCGGTTCGCGCGCACCGACATGAACGAGGTCGCGGAACAGGCCGTGCAGGCGATCGAATCGCTGGCCCTGAAAAAGGACATCACGATCACCTGTGATCTGAGCCGGACCGCCCTCTTCGCCGAGGTGGATGAGGCCCGGATGGGTCAGGTGCTGACGAACCTGCTGTCCAACGCGCTGAAGTTCTCGCACTCGCCATCCGAGATCATCGTCACCTCCGCGGTGGTCGACGAATTCGTCTGCATATCGGTTCAGGATCACGGCGTTGGGATACCGGACGGCTCGGAGGAGATCGTGTTCGGCCGCTTCACCCAGGTCGATAGCGGCGATGGCCGCAGCCAGGAGGGGACCGGTTTGGGCCTGAGCATCGCCAAGACCATCGTTGAACAGCATGGCGGGTTCATCAGCTACAAGAGCACGCCGGGCGCAGGCACGACATTCACCATGGGCGTCCCGCTTGCGGATAGCTGACCGCCCGCGCTTCCTTTTGCGTGCGGCCTCTGCCACAATTTTCCAATGACCGCCCGTTCCCTTCCCCGCCGCATGGCGGCCCGCTTTGTCGGCCACGCCCTGGCGCTGACCGCGCGGTTCATCACCGCCGTGCGCGCGGATTGGCGCGGGATCGAGCCGGTGGCCAAGCAGCGCGTCTATTTCGCCAACCATGTCAGCAATGCCGACATGCCGATGATCTGGACCGTCCTTCCAGTCCACATGCGCCGCCGGACCCGGCCCGTTGCGGCGGCGGATTATTGGCTCAAGAATAAGGTTCGCGCCTTCATCGGGCCCGAGGTCTTCAACTGCGTCCTGATCGACCGCCGCCCCGAGGCGCGCATCGAAGACCCGATGGAGAAGATATTGCAGGCGCTCGACGACGGCTCCTCGCTGATCATCTTCCCCGAGGGCAACCGCAACATGACCGATGATCCCCTGCTGCCGTTCCGCGCCGGGCTGTACAACATGGGGGTCGCGCGACCGCATGTCGATCTGGTGCCGACCTGGGTCGCCAACCTGAACGAGATCATGCCCAAGGGCGAGGTCATCCCCCTGCCGCTGATCTGCACCGTCACCTTCGGCGACCCGATCCATGTCGCGGAGGGCGAGGACAAGGACGCCTTCCTGAAACGCGCGGCGGAGGCGCTGGTGGCCCTGGCCCCGCAAGAGCCGGGCGGGGCCGCGTGATGGATCGCACGACGCTGGATATCCTGCTGCTCAGCTTCGGGGTCTTCGTCCTGCTCATCGCGCTGACCATGTTGGGCGAGGGGCTGCGCGCACGGGTGCCGCAGGGTCGCACCAACCCGGTGGTCGAGGCCTTCATGATGCGCGTCAACAGCTGGTGGGCGCTGGTCATCACGCTGGCCCTGGCGGTGCTGATCGGGCGCGTCGGGGTGATCTTGCTGTTTGCTTTCGCCAGCTTCGCCGCCCTGCGCGAGTTCCTGACATATGCCCGCAAGGCGCGGGCCGATCACCTGTCTCTGGCGCTGGCCTGTTTCGTGATCCTGCCGCTGCAATACCTGTTCGTGGCGCTCGACTGGACCGGCCTTCTGACCGTGTTCATCCCGGTCTATGCCTTCCTGCTCCTGCCCATCGTCAGCGCGCTGCGCGGCGATGCCAGCGATTTCCTGGGCCGCGTGGCGCAGACGCAATGGGGGCTGATGATCTGCATCTACTGCCTCAGCCTTGTGCCCGCGCTGCTGACCTTCGACATGCCGGACGGATCTGACCGGTCGATCCTGCTGATCGTGTTCTTCATCATGGTGGTGCAGTTCGGCGACCTGTTCGAATATTACGCAGGCCGCCAGTTCGGCCGCCGCCGCATCGCGCCGGACCTGTCGCCGAAAACCATCGAGGGCGTGATCGCGGGCGTGCTGGCCGCAGCCGTGATCGGCGGCTTCCTGGGATGGATCACCCCCTTCGGCATGATGGGGGCGGCGGCGATGGCGGCGCTGGCCTCGTTCACCGGGCTTCTTGGCAGCCTCGTCTTCGCCGCGATCAAGCGCGACCGGGGCGTCAAGGACTGGTCGCACCTCATCCCCGGCCATGGCGGGTTTCTCGACCAGCTCGACAGCGTCATCTTCGCGGCGCCCGTATTTTACCACGTCACGCTCTTTGTCTGGGGATAGGGTTGAAGCCGAGGCCGCTCTCATGCTTGATGGGTGTCAGCCACAAAACGGGAATCTACAAAAATGAAAGCTTCTGGTTATGCCCTGGCCGCGCTGCTGCCGTTGATCGCTGCCTGCGCGACCCTGCCAAGCGATGAGACCGAGGGGACCGACCCCGGCATCGTCACCGAAGTGCCGGAGGAGGTCCGCGCCCTTGCCGCCCCGAACCAGAGCCTCGCGGTCGTGCGGATCATGCCCGAAGACGGCTGCTACTGGTATCAGCATAGCGGCCCGGTGGAGAATACGTTCCTGCCGCTGCGCACGCGCGAGAACCGGATGATCTGCACCCGTCCCAACGATCCCGTGCTGGCCGCGACAGGGGGCTGAGGCCGTCTGCCGACGCCCTGTCCACGTCCAAGACCCTATGTTCGCGGCAGCGGCACCACTGTTGTGTTTGCCGCATCCGGGGCCAGTTCCTCGAAGTCGAAATTGTCCAGCCGTTCGGCGCGTTTGCCCGCCCGCGCGCTGGCGGTCAGAATGCCGTCCACGTCGTCACCTGCCTGCCGCAGATGCGTTTCCAGCTTGCCCGCGCGTTCGCCGATGATCTCCACGTCGCGGTGGAGCTGCTTCAGCGCCTTGCGGATCTCACCGGCCTGTTCGCGCATCCGCGCATCCTTCAATACCGCGCGCATCGTGTTCAGCGTCGCCATGCAGGTGGTCGGCGAGACGATCCAGACGCGGGCGTCGAACCCTGCGCGTACAACCTCGGGCAGGCGGGCGTGCAACTCGGCATAGACTGCCTCTGAGGGCAGGAACATCACCGCGCCATCGGCGGTTTCGCCTTCGATGATGTAGCGTTCCGAGATCGCCTTGATATGCACCCGCACGGCGGTGCCAAGATCGCGCAGGGCGCGCTTCACCGCCTCGGCCCCCTCGGCCTCGGTCAGGGTCTCATAGGCCTCCAGCGGGAACTTGGCGTCGATCACCAGCGGCCCCGGCGGGTTCGGCAGGTGAATGAGGCAATCGGCGCGTTTACCGTTCGAAAGTGTGGTCTGGAAACTGTAGGCGTCCGATGGCAGGGCCTTGGAGACGATATCGTTGAGCTGAATCTCTCCGAACATACCCCGGCGTTGCTTGTTCGACAGGATGTCCTGCAATCCCAGAACATCACCAGACAGCTTCTCGATATTGGCCTGCGCCTTGTCGATCTGTTCCAGCTTCTGTTGCAATTCGCCTAAGGAACGCGCGGTGCGGGTCGAGGTGCCGTGCAGCGTGTCGCCCATGCTTTTCTGGACTTCCTCCAGCCGCCGCTCCATCGCCTCCATCATCTGGGACTGGCTGCGCGCCTGCAATTCCGAGACATGAGTGAGCCCACCGGCCAACCGCTCCTGCCCGTTTGACAGTGCCTGCACGGTACCGCCGAGCGCGCCCATCTGATGCGCCAGGGGCTCCACCGCCCGCGCGGCACGGGTCGCGGCGGCCCCGGACCGCAGGACGAGCCAGAAGAGCAGGAGGAGCGCGATGAGGGCGCCCGCGACAACCCATGTGACGGGGTCGGAGGTGTCGATCTGATAGCCGCCGATCTGGATCATGTGCGCCCAAAAAGCCTCTCGATATCGGCCAGCCTCAGCTCCACATAGGTGGGCCGGCCGTGGTTGCATTGGCCCGAATGCGGCGTGGCTTCCATCTCGCGCAGGAGGGCGTTCATCTCCTCGGCGCGCATCTGGCGGCCCGAGCGGATCGAGCCGTGGCAGGCGACCCGGCTCAGGATCGCCTCGATCCGGGCCTGGAGCGTCCCGCTTTCGCCGATATCATCCAACTCATCCAAAATATCGCGCAGCATCGCCTCGGCGTTGACGGGGCCGAGGATCGCGGGCGTGGCGCGCACGGCGATGGCACCGGGGCCGAAGGGCTCGATACTGAGGCCAAGGCGGCCCAGTTCAGTGGCCAGTTCCACGAGGCGCTGGCCGTCCTCCTCGCTGACCGGGACGATCTCGGGGATCAGCAGGGCCTGGGATGTGACGCCGGTTTCGGCCATCTGGCGCTTCAGCTTCTCATAGACCAGCCGTTCATGCGCGGCGTGCTGGTCGACGATGACCATTCCGGTCTCGGTCTGCGCGATGATGTAGTTCTCATGCAGCTGCGCGCGGGCGGCGCCAAGCGGGCGGGTCGTTTCCTCGGTCGCATCCGCGACCTCCTCGACACGGGCCGAGGCGGGGGCGAAATCGGCTGGGGCCTCGTCCAGACCGGGGGCCTGCCAGCGGGCGGCATTGCCAAGGCTGCCCTGCGACGGGCGGTCCATCTGGTAGACGCGCGCGGGTCCGGGCTCATGGCGGCGGAACGCGCCGAGCGTGGCATCCGCGACGGTCGAGGAGGAGCGGTGCCCGGCCTCGGCCAGCGCATGGCGCAGCGCCGAGACGATCAGCCCGCGCGCGATCCCTGGCTCGCGGAACCGGACCTCGGCCTTGGCGGGATGCACGTTGACGTCCACCCGTTCCGGCGGGCAGTCGATGAAGAGGGCGACGGCGGGGTGCCGGTCACGGCTGAGGAAATCCGAATAGGCCCCGCGCAGCGCGCCGATCAGCAGCTTGTCACGCACCGGGCGGCCATTGACGAAGAGGAACTGCGCAATGGCAGAGCCGCGCGAATAGGTCGGCAGGGCGGCGTAACCGATGAGGCGCATCCCCTCGCGTTCGGCGTCGATGGGCAGGGCGTTGTCGATGAACTCCCGCCCCATGACCCGGCCAAGCCGCGCGCCAAGCGCATCGAAGAGGTCGCCGGTCTCGGCATCGGTGCGAAAGAGGATGCGTTCATGCCCCTCGGAGATGTCGCGCAGGGTGAAGCCCACGGCAGGCTCGGCCATGGCGAGGCGCTTGATCACATCGGTGATCGCCTGCAACTCGGCCCGGTCCGAACGCAGGAACTTGAGCCTTGCGGGCGTGGCGAAGAAGAGGTCGCGCAGCTCCACCACCGTGCCGGAGTTGAGCGCGGCGGGGCGCAGCACGGATTGCCGCCCGCCGGAGATCGCGATGGTATGCGCCCCGGTCCCCGCGGCGCGGCTGGTGATGACGAGGCGGCCGACGGCGCCGAGGGAGGGGAGGGCTTCGCCTCGGAAGCCGAAGGACTGGATGTTGAGCAGGTCTTTGCCGTCGATCTTGGAGGTCGCGTGGCGGGCAAGCGCGAGGGGCAGAGCGTCGGGGCCCATGCCGCAGCCGTCATCCGTCACCCGGATCAAGGCCTTGCCACCATTGGATATTTCCACGGTGATGCGGGTCGCGCCGGCGTCTATGGAATTCTCTACCAGTTCCTTGACGGCGGAGGCCGGACGCTCCACGACCTCGCCCGCCGCGATGCGGTTGATCGCGGCGTCGTCCAATTGGCGGATTACGGGCTGATCGCCGCCTATCTTGGGGTGAGGAATGGCCATGCCACAAGGGATAGCATGGGGCAGAACGATTCGGAAACATCAGATGGGGCAAACCGGCCCCGGATCGCGGCTGTGCACCCCCTGTACACCCCCCGATGCACCCCCCGTGCAGACGCGGCGGCGGAAACGGGGCGGTCGATGCGCGCAGGTCGGCGGGTGAGGCAGGCGCCTTCGAAGGCGCTTGCGAGGCATTTCGAAATGCCTCGGCACCCTTGCCGGGGCCTGCGTCCTGATCTTTGGTGGCTATTCCACCCCCTCCAGCCCCTGCGGCTGGCCCACCACCACGACATGCAGCGCGTCGGGGTCCATCAGGCGGGCGGCCATGGCGCGGACATCGTCGAGGGTGACGGCATTGACGCGGTCGTTGCGGGTGTTGATGTAGTCGATGGGCATGTCATCGGCCTGCATGCCCGCAAGGATGCTGGCGATGTTGGAATTGCCGTCGAAGCGCAGCGGGTATGAGCCGGTCATGTAAAGCTGCGCGGCCTCAAGCTCCTCTTCCGTGACGCCGTTTTCCGCCACCTCGGCCCATTCCGCGCGCAGCACGTCGATGGCCTCGGCCACCAACTCGTTCGAGGAGGAAAACTGCCCCATCATCAGGGGGCCGTGATCGAAAAGGACGAGGAAGGTGCTGATGCCATAGGTGAGGCCGCGATCCACCCGGACCTCCTGCATCAGGCGCGAGCGGAAGTTGCCGCCGCCCATGATCTGGTTGAGCACGAAGGCCGGGAAAAACTCCGGGTCGTCGAAGGCAATGCCGCGATGGCCAAAGAGCGCGGTGGATTGCGGTGTCGGGTAGTCGATGACGGTGATGCCGCCCTCCAACTCGTAGGGCGCGTCTTCGGGCATGGGCGCGCCGGTCTCGGGCAGGTCGCCAAGCAACTCGTCGAGCAGCAGGCCAAGCTCCTCGGGCGAGATGTCGCCCGCGGCACCGACATACATCCGGTCGCGGGCGAAGACGGCGCGATGCGCGTCGATCATGTCCTGACGGGTCAGCGCGGTGACGCTCTCAGACGTGCCCTCCTGCGGGCTGCCATAGGGGTGATCGCCGAAGGCCTGCGCGTAGAACTCGGTGCCCGCGATCTCGCTGGGGTCGTTGGCGTTGCGGTCGATGATGGCCAGCACCTGGCCGCGCACGCGGTCGAGGTCGTCCTGCTCGAAACTGGGTTCCTGGAGGGCGAGGCGCAGAAGCTCGGCGGCCTCGTCGCGGTTCTGGGTCAGCATCTGGGCGGTGATCGAGACGGAATCGACGCTTGCGTCAAACCCGAACCGCGCCGCGAGGGTTTCGACGCGGGTGGCAAATTCACGCGAATCGAGGTCGCCCGCGCCTTCCTCGAGCAGACCGGTCATCAGGTAGGTCGCGCCGCGCTTTCCGGGCGCGTCCAGCGAGGTGCCCCCCTGGAACCGGATATCCAGCGCCACGAAGGGGATGGTGTCGTCCTGCACGAGCCAGGCGGTGATGCCGCCGGGCGAGGTGACTTGCCTGATATCGACCTGCGCCTGGGCGGGGGCGGCGAGGAGAACCAGGAAGGTGAGAAATGCGCGGATCATCATGGGGGCGTGTCCTTACTGGTCTTCTGGGGCGGTCAGATAGCCGGTGACGGGATGGGTCTCCTCGAAGATGAGGCGGGCGGCGTCCATCACCTCGTCTTCCGTGATCGAGGCGATGATGTCGGGCCAGGCCTGCACATCGGCCACGGTGAGGCCCGAGGTCAGCGCGGCCCCGTAGCTGCGCGCCAACTGCCCGACATCGTCCTGCATGAAGATCTGGTCGGCGGCCCATTGGAACTTGATGCGCTCGAACTGTTCGGGGTCGATGCCCTCTTCCAGGAACTGCGCGATGACGCGGTCCATGTCGGCCTCGGCCTCCTCCAGTGTCACGCCGGGCACGGGGACGTTGAAGATCGAGAACACGGTGTCATCCAGGTTGGTGCCGCCATAGGAGGCGGAGGTGTAGAGCGCGCGTTCCTCCTCGACCTGGAGGATGCGCGGCATCAGCGAGGTCTGGCCGGAGCCGCCGAGGATGTTGGACAGCAGGGTGAGCGCCGCCGCCATGCGCTGATCGCCGGGGTCGCGTTCGGGGGCGAGGTAGCTGCGGATGACGTAGGGATCGGACACGCGCGGGTCTTCGTAATAGACGCGGCGGTCGGCGATGATGGGCGGGTCCATGGGCCGTTCGCGGGCTTCGATGCCCGAGGGTTCCAGCGGGCCGTAATATTGCTCGGCCAGGGCGCGGACCTCATCCGGGGTGACGTCGCCCGCGACGATGAGGATCGCGTTATCGGGCGCGTAATGGTCCTGGTAGAACTCGAAGACATCCTCACGGCCAAGGGTCTCGACCTCATGGCGCCAGCCGATGATCGGGATGCGGTAGGGATGGGCCAGGTAGAGCGACGCGCGCATCTGTTCGGTGAAGAGCGCGCCCGCGCTGCTGTCGGTGCGCTGGGCGCGTTCTTCCAGGATCACGCTGCGCTCGGTCTCGATATCCTCATCCGTGAGCAGGAGGTTCCGCATCCGGTCGGCCTCCATCTGCATCATCAGCCCGAGCCGGTCGGCGGCGATGCGTTGGATATAGCCGGTGTAATCCCACGAGGTGAAGGCGTTGTCCGAGCCGCCATTGGCCTCGACCGTGCGCGAGAACTCGCCGTTTTCCAGCGTCTCGGTGGCCTTGAACATCAAGTGTTCGAGGAAATGCGCGATGCCGGAACTGCCGATGGGTTCATCCGCCGCGCCGGCACGATACCACAGCATGTGGACGACGACGGGGGTGCGGTGATCCTCGATCACGACCACCTGCAGGCCGTTTTCCAGGGTGAACTCGGTGACCTCGGCGGCCCGGGCGGGTCCGGTCAGGGCCATCGCGGCCAGTCCGGCGGCCAGCGCAAATCGCAGCATTCTCAACCTCTCAGATAGGATTGTCGCCCTTAGACATACGGGGTTTCGGTCCCGCATCAAGCGCACTGACGTCGATGTGAAGCTCAGTTGACGTTGCCGATGGATTGCGGCGGGGCGGCCGGCGTGCGGATCCCGGCGGCGCGCATCCTCTCAAGCTCGCGGTAGCGGTCCAGCGCCATCTGGCGATATGCGCGGTGATAGACATTGACGTTGAAGATGCGTTCCAGCAGGCGGCCATCGTTCTGGCGGCGGAACTCCAGGTCTTCGCGGGCCAGTGCGTCGCGGATGCCCGCCGCGACGCCGAAGCGGGTGGCGTGGGTCATCAGGCTGTTGCTGCCAGCCGCGGCGCGGTTCACGTCGCCGCCAAGGGCGGCCGCGACATCGGCCTCGGGGTCGGGATCGACGCGGTTCTGGCCGCCGAGCGTGGGGGCGGGCAGGGCGTTGAGGTCGGCGGGCATTTCCAGGGGACGGGTCGGCAGCACGCCGAACTCATCCGGGCCCTCGCCGGTGGCGCGCAGGTTCAGCAGGGTGGGATCCCCCTGTTCGCAGGCCGCCAGTGCCAAAAGCACCAGACCTATTCCCAAGCTCTTGCGAAACCTGCTCATTCAGCCACTCCTTTGCGCATGGTTTAACGCATGTTTTTCCTGCCGTCACGGGGTGATCTTCTTCGCATCCGCGAAGATCAGCAACCCGGCGGCCCCCGCAAAGATGGCGATATCGGCAATGTTGAATGTGTAGGGGTTCTGAAAGCCGCAACAGGTGGTGTTGAGGAAGTCCACCACCGCGCCGTAGATCACCCGGTCCAGCGCGTTGGCCAGCGCCCCGCCGACGATGAGCCCCGCCGAGATCAGCGCCATGGCCCGCGTCAGCCCGGTGCGAGCCCACCACAGGATCCAGGCCGAGATGATCAGCGCGATGGCGATGAGGATCCAGCGCGTGGTCTCGGCGCTGTTGGCGAAGAGGCCGAAATTCACGCCGGTGTTCCAGCCGAGGCGGAAAGTCAGGATGCCGGGGATGACCTCGACCGGGCCGCGCGTGGCAAGCCCCAGCCCGTAGAGGATCCAGATCTTGCTGGCCTGGTCTGCCAGAAAGGCAAGGACGGCGGCGATGAAGGTCAGGCGCATCGGGGTCTCCTTTCTCAGTGCCGGAAATGGCGCATGCCGGTGAAGACCATGGCAAGCCCCGCCTCGTCGGCGGCGGCAATCACCTCGTCGTCGCGCATCGAGCCTCCGGGCTGGATCACGCAGGACGCCCCTGCGGCGGCGGCCTCCAGCAGACCGTCGGCGAAGGGAAAGAACGCGTCCGAGGCGACGGCGGAGCCTTGCGTCAGCGGCGCGGGAAGGTCCATCGCCTCGGCCATGCGGCGGGCCTTTTTCGCGGCAATGAGCGCCGAATCCAGCCGGCTCATCTGGCCTGCGCCCACGCCTACGGTGGCGCCGTCCTTGACATAGACGATGGCGTTGGACTTGACGTGTTTCGCGACCTTCCAGGCAAAAAGCAGATCGCGCATCTGGTCCTCGGTGGGCGCCAGCCTGGTCACGACCTTCAAGTCGTCCGGGCCGACAAAGCCCACATCCTTGTCCTGCACCAGCATGCCGCCCGCGACCTGCCGGTAGGTCAACCCGCCCGCGCGGGGGTCGGGCAGGCCATCGGTGGTAAGCAACCTCAGGTTCATCTTCTTGGCAAAAATACTCATGGCCCCATCGCTGGCCCCGGGCGCGATCACCACTTCGGTGAAGATCCCGGCAATCTCCTGCGCGGTCTCCTCATCCAGCGGCTGGTTCAGGGCGACGATGCCGCCGAAGGCCGAGGTCCGGTCGCAGTCGAAGGCAGATCGATACGCCTCCAACAGGGTCTTGCCGGTGGCGACGCCGCAGGGGTTGGCGTGTTTGATGATGGCGCAGGCGGGGCCGTTGGCGGGGTCGAACTCGGCCACCAACTCAAACGCCGCATCGGTGTCGTTGATGTTGTTATAGGACAGCGCCTTGCCCTGGTGCTGGCGCGCGGTGGCGACGCCGGGGCGGTGCGTGCCATCGGTGTAGAAGCTGGCCGCCTGATGCGGGTTCTCGCCATAGCGCAGGGTCTGCGCCAGGGTTCCGGCAAAGGCGCGACGGCGCGGGGCGGGATCATCCATGATCCCGGCCATCCAGGTCGAGACCGCCGCGTCATAGGCTGCCGTGCGCGCATAGGCCCGTTGCGCCAGCTTGCGCCGGAACCCGGGGCAGGTCGCGCCATCATGCTGGTCGAGATCGCCGAGCAGCCTGTCGTAATCCTGCACATCCACCACGACGGTGACAAAGGCGTGGTTCTTGGCCGCCGCGCGGATCATCGCGGGGCCGCCGATGTCGATGTTTTCGATGCAGGTGTCGACATCCGCGCCGCCTGCCACGGTGGCCTCGAACGGGTAGAGGTTGACGACAAGCAGGTCGATCTCCTCGATCCCGTGCGCCTGCATCGCCGCCTTGTGGTCGGCATTGTCGCGCAGGGCCAAGAGCCCGCCATGCACCTTGGGGTGCAGCGTCTTCACGCGGCCATCCATCATCTCGGGAAAACCGGTCAGGTCGGCCACGTCGCGCACCTCAAGCCCCGCCTCACGCATCGCTTTCGCGCTGCCGCCAGTCGAGAGCAGTTCGACGCCCCGCGCGGCCAATCCTCGCGCAAACTCGATCAGCCCGGTCTTGTCGGACACGGAAATCAGCGCGCGGCGCAGGGGGATGTGGGTCATGGTCTCGTCCTCGATCTGATCAGAGCCAGTCATCGTCACGTTCATAGTCACGATGGCCGCGCGGGGTATCCGTGGGCTTGGCCAGGCTCCAGCTTACGGCGGACCCATAATCGGTCAGGCGGGAAGATAGAACGATCTGTTTTGTCGCGCGTGGCTTGAGGCGACCGGATTCGAGGTAAACGCTTTTCTCCAGGCTCAGGCTGGCCTCCTGCCCGTGGCGGAAGACCCAGGTTTCGCCGCCGCGCAAGGTCAGCGAGACGGCGCTGCCGTTCATGTCCAGCTTGGCCTCGATATCGGGGTGCAGGTGGAAGCGGACCGAATAGGGGATGCCGTCCATCGGCAGGCGGGCGATGACCCGGTCCAGCGTGTCGCGGTCCTGGGCGTCGAGGGCGGCCAGCCCGTCTTCGCCGCGCAGGAGCCGCCCGTCGTTTTCCAAGGACAGGCTGCGCAGATGCACCAGGCCATGGGTGCGGCGGTATCCGTCATGCGAAAAGGCGATGGCGCGGGCGGCGCCGGTCTCGGCCTCCTGCACCTCGACCGTTTGCGGCCCGTCGATCAGCGCCTGCCGCACCACGCCCTGATGCGCGGCGCGGCGGCCAAGGCGGGACGATGAATAGCCCTCGATCGACAGGGTGGAATGCGACGGCGTGGCCCGGCCCGCGCGCCGCCAATCGGCCCCGAAACTGGCCCCGGAACCGCAATTCACGATCACGGGGCGGCGGCCGCTGGTCATCTCGAAGGCGAGCGTCGAGGCGTGCGAGTTGAGCGCGTCCGGCCCCATCATCGGGGGGCTCGCATCGACCACGATGGAGGTGCGCCCGGCAGAGAGGCGCGCGTATCCCATCGCCAGCCCCTTGAGGATCGAGGGGCGCACGCCCGATTGCGACAGCGCCTGATCCAGCCGCCCCGGCGCGCCGCGCCCGCCGCCCTGGAACCGAGCCAGCGCGCCATCGGCGTGGCGCAGGCTGCGCAGGGTGGGGGCGATGCGCATGATCGCGGTGTTGACCGCGGGGTCGGGTTTCTTGCCCGATTCCTGTAACACTGCGGCGGCCCATGTCAGCAGGGTGAAGACGTTGAGCAATTCCTCGGGGTTGCGGGTGACGATGCCGCCCGAGGCGTCGATCTCATGCGCGCATTCCGAGGCCAGCGCGCGCAGGGCGGCGGGCAGGTGATGCTCCATCCCCGTCAGGGCGCAGGCGGAATAGATCAGGCCGGTCAGCGCCTCGAACCGGGGCAGCCCGTGCGAGGTGGTCCTCCAGCGCCGCGCGAGAAAGGCGGTCTGGCGGCCCAGGGCGGCGAAGAAGGCGCGGGTTTCCGCGGTGCTCTGACCGCTCATCAGGAACAGCGCGTGGCTGATCCAGCGGATCTGCCGCCGGCCCACCAGATCGGGCGTCCAGCCGGGGCCTTTGCCGGAACCATAGCGTTTCAGCCAATCGGCCAGCCAGTCCTGCGCCATGGGACGCCCCGAGCCGTCGGCGATCGCGGCCAGGTGGTCGAGCCATTCGAAGCCGTGCAGCTCATCCTCGAACGCGTCCGAGGGGGGGTCGATCGCCCAGGGCAGATCCTCGGGCAGTTGCATGAGGACACCGGCGAAAAGCAGGTTGCCCGACATGAGCTGCCGCCCGCGCGTGTCCGAGCCGATGGAACGGGGATCGGGCTGCGAGGTGAAGCCGCGCGCGCGCGGCGAGAACCCGGCCCGCCACGCCGCCCACCGGTTGACGGATCGCAGGATCCGTCCGGGTCGTTCCCGCAGGGAAATCGGGGCCGGGGACAGGGTTTCAGGCATCAGGGCGCGCTGGCTGCTCTCGTTTATGTTTTGAGAGCGAGGATACAGGCATCAGGGCTTTTGCAAAAGAGCCATGTAAAACCCGTCCATCCCGCCGCGTTCGGCCCAGTAATCAGGGCGCAGGCGCAGGCCCCCTTCGGGGCTGGCCCAGGTGGCATCGCCGCCAAGCGGGGTCGGATCGGTCGGGATCACCCGCAAACCGTCATGGCGCTTGAGCGCCGCCTTGACCTGATTCTCGCCCTCGTTCGGCAGGAGCGAGCAGGTGCAGAACACCATCCGCCCGCCGGGTTCGAGATGGGTTAGCGCCTTGTCGAGCATCTGCATCTGGAGCTTGGTGAGCGCCTCCACCTCGTCCGCGGATTTGACGAAGGGCAGGTCGGGATGGCGGCGGATGGTGCCGCTGGCCGAGCAGGGCGCATCGAGCAAGATGGCGTCATACTGTCCGCCCTCCCAGGTCAGCAGGTCGGCGGTGATGAGCGTGGCGGTCAGCTGCGTGCGGGCGAGGTTTTCGGCGACGCGGTTGAGGCGATGCTCGGAGATATCCAGCGCGGTGACATCCGCGCCGCCTGCGGCCAGTTGCATGGTCTTGCCGCCAGGGGCGGCGCAAAGGTCGAGCACGGATTGACCCGTGACATCGCCCAGAAGGCGCGCAGGCATCGCGGCGGCGGCGTCCTGCACCCACCAGTCGCCCTGCGCGTAGCCGGGCAGGGCCGAGACCTGCGCGCCGGACAGCCGCAGCGAGCCGGTCGGCAGGGTTTCCGCGCCCTCCAGCGTGACGCCCGGTTTCGGGGTCAGGTCCAGCGGTGCGGGGCGTTCATGGGCGGCCTCGATGGCCTCCAATATGTCGGTCCCATAGGCTTTGTGCAGCGGCTTGCGCAGCCAGACGGGCAGTTTCTGCGGCGGGGTCGCCTGCCACACCTCCCGCGCCTCGGTATCCACCTTGCGCAGCACCGCGTTGACCAGACCGGCCCCGCGCCGCGTGCGGGCGTTGCGCTTGGCGACCTCGACCAGCGAGCTGACGACGCCATGCGCCTCGGACCCATCGACCAGCAGTTCCGCCGCGCCAAGGCGCAGGATGTTCTGCACCGCCATGTTGGGGCGACGTTCCAGGTAGGGGCGCAGCACGGCATCCAACCGGCCCAGGTGACGCAGCACGGTGAGGGTGAGACGCCCGGCGCGGGCGGCGTCCTCGGGCGGCAGATCGGGCGCGGAATGATGCGTCAGCAGACGCTTTTCCCAGAGCACGCCGTAAAGGTGATCCAGCGCCGCGCGGCGGGCGGAAAGGCCGGTCTCTGGCATCGGGCGCTCCTCTTGTCCTGACCCCCGGGGGGCGTATATCAAAGCCAAAGCCTTCACAAGGAGCCCCGCCGATGAGCGACCCGACAGACCGCCCCGACCTGCCCCCCGAAGCGCAACGCGCGCTGGCCGAGGCCGAGGCACGCCGCAAGGCAAAAGGCGAGATCGCGCTGCCCACCGAACTGGGCGGCCGCGACGGACCGGAACCGGTGCGCTACGGCGATTGGGAGAAGAAGGGCATCGCGGTCGATTTCTGAGGGGGGGGAGCTTGGGGGCTCATGTGTCTCGCGTTGATGGCGATACGGTCAGTCGCCAGCAGAAGGGCTCCACCTGATGCGCACCCGCGTTGCCGCTGATGCGCATCCTGGACCTGCTTGTTCGTCTTGAAGGAGCCTACCGCACAAATTTCTTGGTGCTTCAGCCGCTTCGGCTTTCACTCTCATCAAACACTCAACCGGGTGACGCTCTCATCGCTTTTCGTTGAAAAGCGACTGCCGCGCACGCCTTGGCCCCAAAGCGTGAAGCCCAAGAAACCCGTCCTAGCGGACGAATTTCTTGTGCTTCAGTCGTTTGGGCTCAAGGGCATCCGCGCCCAGGCGGCGCTTCTTGTCTTCCTCGTAATCCTCGAAATTGCCCTCGAACCATTCCACATGCGCCTCGCCCTCGAAGGCCAGGATATGCGTGCAGATGCGGTCGAGGAAGAAGCGGTCGTGGCTGATCACCACGGCGCAGCCGGCGAAGTCCACCAACGCATCCTCAAGCGCGCGCAGGGTTTCGACGTCGAGGTCGTTGGTCGGCTCGTCGAGGAGCAGCACGTTGCCGCCTTCCTTCAGCAGCTTGGCCATGTGGACGCGGTTGCGCTCGCCGCCTGACAATTGCCCGACCTTCTTCTGCTGGTCGCCGCCCTTGAAATTGAACGAAGAGCAATAGGCGCGGGAATTGACGCTGGCGTCACCCAGTTCGATCAGTTCGGCCCCGCCCGAGATCTCCTCCCACACTGTTGCATTCGGGTTCAGCGCATCGCGGGACTGGTCGACATAGGACAGGTCAACCGTGTCGCCATATTCCAGCGTGCCAGAATCCGGCTGTTCCTGGCCCGTCAGCATCCGGAAGAGCGTGGATTTGCCCGCGCCGTTGGGGCCGATCACGCCGACGATGCCGCCCGGTGGCAGGGCGAAGCTCAGATCTTCGACCAGAAGCTTGTCGCCATAGGCCTTTTGCAGGTTCTCCACCTCGATCACCTTGCCGCCGAGGCGGGGGCCGTTGGGGATGACGATGGTGGCGCGGGAGAGCTTCTCGCGCTCGGAGGTTTCGGCCAGCTCGTTATAGGCGGCGATCCGGGCCTTGGACTTGGCTTGCCGCGCCTTCTGCCCCTGCCGCATCCATTCCAGCTCGCGCTCCAGCGTCTTCTGCTTGGATTTGTCCTCACGCGCCTCCTGCGCCAGACGCTTGGCCTTCTGCTCCAGCCAGGCGGAGTAGTTGCCCTCGTAGGGGATGCCGCGGCCGCGGTCGAGTTCGAGGATCCAGCCGGTGATGTCGTCGAGGAAATAGCGGTCATGGGTGACGATCAGGATCGTGCCCTTGTAGTCGATGAGGTGCTGTTGCAGCCAGGCGATGGTTTCCGCGTCCAGGTGGTTGGTGGGTTCGTCCAGCAGCAGCATGTCGGGCGCCTCAAGCAGCAGCTTGCACAGCGCCACGCGGCGGGCCTCGCCGCCCGAGAGGTTTTCGGGCATCGCATCATCGGGCGGGCAGCGCAGGGCTTCGAGCGCGACGTCGATCTGGGCGTCGAGATCCCAGAGGTTTTCCGAGTCGATCTCGTCCTGAAGCTGCGCCATTTCCTCGGCGGTCTCGTCGGAATAGTTCATCGCCAGCTCGTTGAAGCGGTCGAGCTTGGCCTTCTTTTCGGCTACACCTTCCATGACGTTGTCGCGGACGGTCTTGGCCTCATCAAGCTGCGGCTCCTGCGGGAGGTAGCCGACACGCGCGCCCTTGGCGGCCCAGGCCTCACCGGTGAAATCCTTGTCGATCCCGGCCATGATCTTCATCAGGGTGGATTTACCCGCGCCGTTGGGGCCGACGACGCCGATCTTGACGCCGGGCAGGAAGCTCAGGCGGATGTTCTCGAAGCATTTCTTGCCGCCGGGATAGGTCTTGGAGACGCCATCCATGTGGTAGACATATTGGTAAGCAGCCATTGCGCATCCTCTGGGGAAAGTCCGAATTTCGCGCCTTGATATAGGGGATGAGAGGCAGGGGCAATCAGGCTGGCGGGAGGGCGGAGGCGGCGCCCGGATATGAGATTGTTGCCCTTGCCGTGGGGCTGAAACCGCGCCTCAGCGGTCCTGCCCGCGAGTGAGCAGGACCGGGTCGCCATGGGGCGTGTGCCGATAGGCGCGCGCCCATTCCGCCTTGCGGGAGGTGAGGTCGGAGGGGGTGAGGTCGGTGGCCTTAGTGGTCAGTTTTTCAAGGGCCGCGAGGGCGGCGAGGTAATAGGTTTCGGTCGTGTCCGGCTGCCCCCCCGCCTGCGCCGCGCGCAATTCGGCCCCGAGGGTGTCGGCCCAGTCGGTGGCGGAAAACCGGCCCGCCTGCACCAGTGTGTCGGCGATCGCCAGCACCTGCGCCTGCCACGCCTCGTCGAAGACCGGATCGCGGGGTTTCAGGGGATCATCGGGGCGGAACAAGGTAGCTTTCCCACAGTTCCAGCGTGACCGTGTCGGCGGGGTGGGCATCCGGCCCCCAAAGCTCGCGCGCGGTGAAGCTGATGGTGTAGAGGTGGTCGCCCACGTGGCGGCCCCTCGCGCCTTCATCGGGCAGCAGATGCGCGCCATGATGCGCGATGATGGTGCCGTGCCTGCCGCGCGCATAGCCGGGCAGGCGGGTGTGCGGCGCGGTACCGTGATCCAGCGTCAACACCTTGTCTCCAATAGAGAATTTCGCCGGAGCGTCGGGCGGGAGAGAGAAATCCGTGCACCCCGCGCGGACCTGTTCGACGACTTCCTCGGTGGTCTTTGCCGCCGCCCGCGGGGCGGGGTCGGCGACGTGGCCGGCCTCGATCTCCTGCAACGAGGCGATGCCGTCATCGGCGAAGATCATCAGGTAATTCGTGGCCCATTTCTCGAAATAGGACTGGGTCAGGTAGTCGGCGGGCACCATCATCTCCAGCCCGTGGCGGAACCAGTCGATGGTCATGGAAGGGACCAGCCCTTCGCGCGCGAGGCCCCACATGCGGCGCTCCCAATCATGCGAAAAGGGTGCGTCGCCGGTGTCCACCGGAACGGGCCCGTGGCCCTGTTTGCCGCCGAGATCGTGGATGCCGTCCATGGCTCAGCCCTCCGCTTTCAGGTCGCGCTCGGTCCCGATCATGGAATTACGGGTGACGATCCCGGCGAGGCGGTCCGTGTCCCATCCGTCGGTGCCGTCGGGGCGTTGCGGCACCACGATATAGCGCAGCTCGGCGGTGCTGTCCCAGACGCGCAGGGCGACATCGTCGGGCAGGAACACGCCGAACTCGGCCAGCACGGCGCGCGGTTCGCGCACGGCGCGGGAGCGGTAGGCGGCGGATTTGTACCACGCGGGCGACATGCCCAGGATCGAGAACGGGTAGCAGGAGCAGAGCGTGCAGACGACCATGTTGTGTTGCGCATCGGTGTTTTCGACCGCGTGCAGGTGGCCGGTGGCGTTGCCTTCAAAGCCAAAATCCTTGATGGCCTCGGTCGCGTTCTCCATCAGGCGGGACTTGAAATCGGGGTCGGTCCAGGCGCGCGCGATGACCTGCGCGCCGCGCATCGGGCCGATATGTTCGGAATAGGCCTCGACCCAGGCGTCGATGGTCTCGGGCGCGACGAGGCCGCGTTCAACGGCGAGGCTTTCCAGCGCCTTGACGCGCAGCGCGGGGTCGGAAGGCAGGTGGCTGTGCAGGTGGCGGTGAAGCTCTGCGGCTTTGTCGCTGTCGAAACTGGTCATGGGATTTCCCTTTCGCGGGCAGGCTGACCGCTGCACAAGGGGCAAGTCAAGCCCAAGCCACTGGACTTGGCGGCAAAGCCCCGCGACAAAGGCCGTCATGATGCGTGCCGGATTGCCATATGCCTGCCCCGGTCAGACCGTGGGCCTGTTCGGGGGGTCGTTTGACCCGCCCCATGCGGGCCATGTCCATGTCAGCCGCGAGGCGCTGAAGCGGTTCGGGCTGGACCGCGTCTGGTGGCTGGTCAGCCCCGGCAATCCGTTGAAGCGCGAGGGGCCTGCGCCGCTGGAACGGCGGATGCAGGCAGCGCGGGCGCTGGTCACGCATCCGCGCATCGAGGTCACGGATATAGAGGCACGGATCGGCACGCGCTATACGGCGCAGACGCTGGCCCGCCTCTTCGCGCTTTATCCCGGTGTGCGCTTCGTCTGGCTGATGGGGGCCGACAGCCTTGCCGATCTGCATCGCTGGCAGGATTGGCAATGGATCGTCGAGAATGTTCCGATGGGGGTGCTGGCGCGGCCCGGTCAGAGGATCTCGGCCCGGTCGGGCAAGGCGGCGCGGGTCTACAGGGATTGGAAAGTGCGGGCATCGGCGGCGGGCGGGCTGGCCCATATGGTCGCGCCTGCCTGGTGTTTCCTGAACGTGCCGATGGTGGATGTGTCGTCGAGCGAGATCCGGGCGCGGGGCGAGTGGCGCCGTTAGGGCCGCTCGCGCAGGGTCAGGCTGGCGAGGCCGGTGACGATGAGGAGCGCCAGGCCGAGCGTGGCGAGAAGATCGGGCAGGTCGCCGAAGACGATCCAGCCAAGCGCCGTGGCCGCGACCAGTTGCATGTAGACGAAGGGGGCCACGCGCGAGGCGGGTGCGAGGCGCAGGGCCAGGATCAGGAGCAGGTTTCCAAGCATGGAGCCAAGCGCCGAAGCACTGGACAGCGCCACCACTGGCAGGGTGAGCGGCGGCATTGTCATCAGGCCGAAGGGGGCCAGCACCAGCGCCCCGATGACAAGCTGCGTCAGCATCAGCGCGCGGGGCTGCCCGACCTGCGCCAGCCAGCGCGAGGCGGTGAGGAAACCGCCATAGAAGGTGCCCGCCAGCACCGCAAAGCCAAGCCCCGGCGTCATGCCGAATCCGGGTTTGACAACCAGAAGAACCCCCATGAATCCCAGCAGAAGCAGCAGCGTGCGGATGGGCGTGATCGGCTCTCGCAACAGGAGGGCGGAGAGGAAATAGCTGAGGATCGGGCCGACGAAGAACGCGCCGAAGACATTGGCCATGGGCTCCGTGCGCAGGGCGGTCAGGATCGAGGTGATTCCGCCGACGACCAGAAGCGCGCGCAGCCAGACCCGCCAGTCAAGGAAAAGCCGCATTGGCATCGCGGTGGTGACAAACGGGGCCAGCAGGATGGCGCCGATGGCAAAGCGGCTCCAGGCGATGAAGACCGGATGCACGCCATGGGTCTCGCCCAGGATCTTGCCCGCCGTATCCCCCGCCGGGATCAGGCACATGGCAAGGAGGACGAGCGGCAGCGCCTGGCGGATCGGATGGGTCATGGCCCCGCGCATATGAGGTTTTTGTGACCGGCGAAAGGGTTGAGATAACGCCGCCTTTTGGGTTTAGTCGGGGGGGCAGAAGGGTTTTTGACAAAATGGTTTCAAGACGCCTGTTTTTGAGCGGAGCATTGGCGGGGCTGGCCCAGGCGGGCTTTGCGATGCCGCCGGAATTGTCCCCCTATCCTGTTCGCAGACCCGGTGGGGTCCAGCAGCGCACGGTGCGGGAGGCTGCCGAGCTGATCGCGGAGGCCGCCCTTGGCGGGACGGTGTCCTTTGCCGTGGCCGATGCCAATTCGGGCGTGATGCTGGAGGCGGTCAACCCGCTGCGCGCGATGCCGCCCGCCTCGGTCACCAAGGCGTTGACGGCGGCCTACGCGCTCAACCGGCTCGGTCCCGGCTACCGGTTCCGCACAAGGGTGCTGGCCGATGGGGTGGTGACGGATGGCCGGCTGGAGGGCGATCTGTGGCTGGTCGGCGGGGCCGATCCGCTGCTGGATACCGACCGGCTGAACGACCTGACCCGGAGCCTGGCCGAGGCGGGGCTGCGCGAGGTGACGGGGCGGTTCATCGTGGCGGCGGGGATGCTGCCGATGATCCACGAGATCGACCCGGACCAGCCCGCGCATGTCGGGTATAATCCGGCGATCTCGGCGCTGACGCTGAATTTCAACCGGGTGCATTTCGAATGGGAGCGCGGGCAGGACGGCTATGAGGTGCGGATGGACGCCCGGTCGGAGAGCGTGCGGCCCCCGGTCTCGATGACGCGGATGCAGGTGGTGGACCGGACCGCGCCCGTCTATGGCTATTCCACGACCGAGACCCATGAGAACTGGACCGTGGCCGAGGGTGCGCTGGGCCGTGGCGGGGCGCGCTGGCTGCCGGTGCGCAGGCCGCATCTTTATGCAGCCGAGGTGTTCAAGGTGCTGGCGCGATCGCGCGGCATCGTGCTGGACGAGGTGCAGGTGGAAACGGGGGCGCCGCCCGAGGATGCGCTGGTGATGGCGGCGCATGTGTCCGAGCCGCTGGAGGAGATCCTGCGCGGCATGATGCGCTGGTCGACCAACCTGACCGCCGAGATCGTGGGGCTGCTGTCGACGCAGGCCGGGGGCGGGAACCCGCAGACGCTGCCGGAGTCGGCGGAGGCGATGGGCGACTGGATGCAGGAGCGCTGGGGCGTGCGGCGGCAGCATTTCGTGGACCATTCGGGGCTGGGCGACGAGAGCCGGATGAACACGCGCGAGATGGTGCGGGCCTTGGTCGGCTCCGGGGCGAACGGGGGCCTCAGGCGGCTGATGAAGGACATCCCGATGCGGGATCAGGACGGCAACGTCTTGCCCGATCACCCCGTCGATGTGGTGGCCAAGACCGGCACGCTCTATTTCGTCTCGACCCTTGCGGGGTTCGCGCGCGCACCGTCAGGCCGCGACCTGGCTTTCGCGATCTTCTGCGGCGACCTGGAACGGCGCGGAACCTTCGACACCTCGCAGGAGACACGCCCGCCGGGGGCAAGGGGCTATAACGGCCGCGCGAAACAGTTGCAGCAGGCGCTGATCGAGCGGTGGGCGGCGGTGCATGGGTGAGGCTTTGGTGCGCCGCAACGGGGTCGCAAACAGGCGCGACAGGCGACGGAATTGACCCTTACCTGCCGGACACGACCCGTCCGCAAGGCCCCCCGACATGAGCGTCACCCTTCAGACCCCGCCGATCTTTGTATCGCGCAGCCTTCAGGGCATTCTCTGTGTCATCATCGGCATGGCGCTGTTCGTCGCCCAGGATGTGGCGATGAAGGTGTTGATCACGCAATATCCGCTCTGGATGCTGATGACCGCGCGCGGAGTGGTCGGGTTGGCGGTGCTGGTACCGCTGATCGTGCTCCTGGGTGGTCCGCATCGGTTGCTGACCCCTCTCTGGCCGCTGCATCTGACGCGCGCGCTATTGATCACGCTGGCGTTCTCGGTGTTCTACGCGGTGTTCCCCTTCATGGGGCTGGCCGAAGTCTCGACCATCTTCTTTGCCGCGCCCCTGATTATCGCGGTGATGGCATGGGGCATTCTGGGTGAACAGATTGGCCCGCACCGGAGCATCGCCCTGTTGATCGGGTTCGCGGGCGTACTGGTGGCGCTGAACCCCGGCGGCGCGGCCTTTCAGCCCCTGTCACTGCTGCCGCTGCTTTGTGCCGCGGGCTATGCTGGGTCGCAGATCCTGGCGCGGGTGATCGGGGATCGCGATTCGCCGCTGACGGTCGGGGTCTACACGGTAGGGGCGATGGTGGTTACGGTGCCGCTGGTCGGGGCGCTGGTCAGTGCCGTCTTGCCCGAGACCGCCGCCATTCATCACTTGCGATGGGAGTGGTACGTGCCACGCGGTCAGGCCGCACTGCACCTGGGCGGGCTTGGGGTGATCGGGCTGGTCGGCCTGATCTTCCTGTCACGCGCCTACCAGATTGCCAGCGCGGGCGTCGTGGCCCCCTTCGACTATGCCTATCTGCTATGGGGAGAGGTTCCGGGGCCGGCGACTCAACTCGGCATGGTGATGATCGTCGCAAGCGGGGTCTATCTGGGCTACCGGGAATACCGCGGCTCGGGTACGGTCGCGGCGCAGATCTCGCCTCACAACACCTGATGCCGCGCGCGGGCGCCGCGCTCGATGGCGGCGGCGTGCAACCTGTCGATGTTGAACTGGTAGCGGATCTCCATCAGCATCTCCAGTTCCTCCTGTCGTAGCAGACCGTCCGCCGCCGCCACGTCGCAGGCCAGCGCGTAGCCGGTCTCGTAGAGGCGCTCGGGCAGGGCGTCGGTGATCAGGCCGAAGAGGGCGTCCAGCCCGTCCTCGTCCTCGAACAGGTCGAAGACGATGCGGCTGACGGTGCTCATGCGGTCGTCGTCGTAATCGCCGAAGACCGGCAGGTGATTGACGATGCGTTCGATGGTGACAAGCTCGGCGGTGCGGATGTTTTCGTCCGAAACCGAGACGGCCATCATCAGGGCGACCAGCGCGTCCTGCGGCGAGAGGGAGGGTTGTTCGGTCACGGGAGCCTTGCCTTTCGATGGGGTATGCCCGGTATTTATTGACCCCGCCGCCTTGGCGCAATAGGGGCTGGCGCAGGCGCGGCACCGGGCCGCGTGACCCTTCTTATCTGATGGAAAGAGACATGACCGATCTGCGTGACGCTGCGATGAGCTCCAAGGCCTGGCCCTTTGAAGAAGCGCGCCGGTTGCTCAAACGCTACGAAAAGGCGCCGCCCGAGAAGGGGTATGTCCTGTTCGAGACCGGATACGGGCCGTCGGGCCTGCCGCATATCGGCACCTTCGGCGAGGTCTTGCGCACGACGATGATCCGGCGCGCCTTCGAGGTGATCTCGGATATTCCGACGCGGCTCATTTGTTTCTCCGACGATGTCGACGGGATGCGCAAGGTGCCGGGCAATGTGCCCAACCGCGAGGCGCTGGCCGAGCATCTGCAAAAGCCGCTGACGAGCGTGCCGGACCCGTTCGGCACACATGAGAGCTTTGGCCACCACAACAACGCCATGCTGCGCCGGTTCCTGGATACGTTCGGGTTCGAGTACGAGTTCTATTCCGCGACCGAGTTCTACAAGTCGGGCCGCTTCGACGAGGTGCTGAAACGCGCGGTCGAGCGCTATGACGACGTGATGAAGGTGATGCTGAAATCCTTGCGCGAGGAGCGTCAGCAGACCTATTCCATCTTCCTGCCGATCCATCCCGAGACGGGGCGGGTGATGTATGTGCCGATGAAGGAGGTGAACGCCAGGGATCACACGATCACCTTCGACGACGAGGACGGGCGCGAATGGGTGCTGCCGGTGACGGGCGGCAACGTCAAGCTGCAATGGAAGCCCGATTTCGGCGCGCGGTGGGCGGCGCTGGACGTGGATTTCGAGATGTATGGCAAGGATCATTCCACCAACACGCCGATCTATGACCGGATCTGCGAGATCCTGGGCGGACGGAAGCCCGAGCATTTCACCTATGAGCTGTTCCTCGATGAAAACGGGCAGAAGATCAGCAAATCGACCGGCAACGGGATTTCCATTGATGAATGGCTGACCTATGCCAGCACGGAGTCGCTGTCCTATTTCATGTATCTCAAGCCGAAGACGGCGAAGCGGATGCATTTCGACGTAATCCCGAAGGCGGTGGACGAGTATCACCAGCAATTGCGCGCCTATGCGGGGCAGGATGCCGCCACGCGCGTGAACAACCCGGTCTTCCATATTCATGGGGCGGATGTGCCGGAATCGAACATGGTGGTGAGCTTTGCGATGCTGCTGAACCTGGCCTCGGTCGCCCATGCCGAGGACAAGGAGGCGCTGTGGGGCTTCATCCGCCGTTATGCGCCCCAGGCCAGCCCCGAGACGCATCCCGACCTGGACGATGCGGCGGGGTTCGCGATCCGCTATTACAACGATTTCGTGAAGCCGCATCGGCAGTTCCGGCGGGCCGATGAGAAAGAGGCCGCGGCGATGGCCGACCTGGCGGCGCGGCTGCGCGCCTATGACGGCGAGGTCGAGGATGAGGCGTTGCAGACGATGGTGTTTGCGGTCGGCAAGGAGCACGGGTTCGAGCCGCTGCGCGACTGGTTCAAGGCGCTTTACGAGGTCTGTCTTGGGGCCTCGCAGGGCCCGCGTTTCGGGGGCTTCATCGCGCTTTATGGCGTCATGGAGACCGCCGATCTGATCGACGCCGCGCTGAAGGGCCAACTGGCATCGTGATTTGACCTCCTCCGCTGTCGCGCTAGTTTTTCCGTCAGGGGACATGCAAGCGGAGGAGATTTCCATGCGCAGAGCGATCCTTGCCCTGAGCCTGATCCTGGCCCCCCTCTGGGCCAGCGCACAGGAGGCGGAGACGCCGGACCTGGCGATACAGGGCGTCATATCCGACCAGTTTTCGGCCTTTTCCACCGGCAATGTGTTTACCGCCTGGACCTATGCCAGCCCGACGATTCAGAGCATTTTCCAGAACCCGCAATATTTCGGGGCCATGGTGGAGCGCGGCTTTCCCATGGTCTGGGATCCCGGCGAAGTGACCTTCCAGGGGCTTGAGATCCGCAATGGCCGCCCCGTGCAGCGGGTGCAGGTGATCGACCAGGCAGGCAACGCGCATCTTCTGGATTACGAGATGGTGATGGTGGAGGGCGACTGGCGCATCAGCGCGGTCGAGATCGTCGAGGCCCCCGGCGTGGGTGTCTGAGCTTAACCGCTTCTTAAGACCTCTTCGCTAAATCTGTCACATAACCGGGCCTTTCGGCACCGGCATCCTTCTGGACACGACTGAAAACCGAGAACCCCACGTGCAGGTCAGGCACGCGGGGTCGAAACGCGTGTCCGGGTCAAGGGCGCGCGGCACGCAAAAAGGGGTCTGATATGAACCAAGTGATTACCGACGGGCTGAACCTGATGCCGCCCTCCTTTGGCGATGGCCTGGGCGTCTGGAGCCAGGAGGACGGCACACCCGGCACCGATACCTATGCAAGTGCCGCCAACGCGGCTCTGGTCGCTGCCGACCAGGATTTCGGCACCTGCCTGGAGATCCTGAAGACCGCTGGCACCACGCGGCTGCGCTATATGGGTGAGACGCCGGTTCTGCCGGGGCTCTACCTGCGTGTCTCGGCCCGGATCAAGGCGCTGTCGGGCAGCCTGCCCGATGTCCGTATCGCGGCCTGGGCGGGGCGGTCGAATGACACCAACGTGCCGGGCGTCACCGAGGTCGGTCCGCAGACCGCGCTGACCGCCTATGGCGAGGTGGTCACGGTCTCCGCCATCATCGGGGTCGGCGCGCGCGGCGGTGTCGACATGGCCTGGGGCGAGGAAGCGGCCTATGGCCATATGGGCCTGGACCTGACCGGGGCCAATGGCGGCACCGTGCGGATCGAGAGCATCAAGGTCGAGGACATCACCCATGTCTTCTACCGCAAGCTGATGGATTGGGTCGACGTCAAGGATTTCGGCGCTGTCGGCAATGGCTCCACCGACGATACCGGCGCGTTCAACGCGGCCGATGCGGCGGCGAACGGGCGCGAGGTTCTGGTCTCGGAAGGGACCTATCGCATCAATGGCAACCTGACGATGCAGAGCCCGGTGCGGTTCCAGGGACAATTGTCGATGCCAGATTACGCGCGGCTGGTGCTGTCGAAGAATTTCGACCTGCCGAGCTATGCCGATGCCTTTGGCGGCGACGAGGTGCAGGGGTTCAAGAAGGGCTTTCAGGCCATGCTGAACCACGGCGATCACGAGTCATTCGACATGGGCGGGCGGCGGGTGCTGCTGGACGCGCCGATCGACATGCAGGCGGTGGTCGGCAACAAGAACACCTATGCCAATCAGCGCAGCATCCAGAACGGGCAGTTCTCCTGCATCGACAGCCCGAATTGGAATGACACCGTGACGACACGCAACGCCACATGGTCGGCATCCCAGGCCGACCGGCTGGACAATGTCACCAATGCCGGGGCCATCCCCATCGGGTCGCTGGTCACGGCGGGCCAGGGTGTCGGGCGCGAGGTCTATGTGCGGGCGATCAACGTGGCGGCGGGTCGCGTCTTCCTGTCCAGCCCGCTCGGCACGGCGCCGAGCCAGCAGACCTATACCTTCCGCCGGTTCAAATACATCCTCGACTTCTCGGGCTTCGAGCAGTTGCAGCGGTTCTCGATCTCGGGGGTGGAGTTCCTCTGTGCCGGGCGGGCCAGCGCCGTGATGCTGCCCAAGGACGGGCTGATCTTCCACGTCAAGGATTGCTTCTTCACCGGCCCTAAGGATCGCGGCATCACCTCGATCGAAGGCGGCTGCGCGGGGATGCTGCTGGACCGCAACCAGTTCCTGTCGAACGAACAGACATTGCGCGTTCAGGACCGCACGACCATCGCCTTCAACACCAATTCCAACGATGTGAAGGTGCGCGACAACCGGTCGGTCAAGTTCAAGCATTTCGGCGTCTTCGGCGGCAATGGCAACCTGATCACCGGCAATCACTGGTTCCAGGGCGACAGCGAGCCGAACGGGTTGATCACGGCGGGCATCGTGCTGACCAACACCAACGTCAAGACCACGATCCACGGCAACTATATCGACAACAGTTTCATCGAATGGGGCAATGAGCACGACCCGGAGCCGGAGATGTCGGGCGAGTTCTCGTTCGGCGGGCTGACGATCAACGCCAATATCTTCACCGCGAACGGGATCGCGGGCTGGTCGAAATTCATCCAGATCAAGCCCTATGGACCCGATCACTACATCAACGGCCTGTCCATTTGCGACAATGTGTTCAAACATCTGAACGGCAATGCGCTCGGCTCGGCGGAAGGGGTCGATGACAGCATCGCGCCGCTCGACCACACCCGTGCGCGCAATTTCCTGATGTCGGGCAATGTCTATCACGGCGTCAACCGCAATTCGCAGAACCCGGTGACGGTGCGGGTCAATGAAAGCGGCGACAGCAATACCTGGGAGGTCGATCTGCGCGATTACCTGCCGTTCGGGTCCGAGGCGCGGGTGGCGGTGTCGGTCCTGCCCGAGGGCGCGATCCGGTCGCCCGGAAATGTCGCGGTCTATACCATGCCCTATTGCACTACGCGTCACGGTGTCGGGCGCGGGTCGATCCGGATCAACTGGTCGCAGCCGGTGCATGGCACGGTGCAACTGACGGCGCGTTGCGACACGGTGTGATCCTGCCGTGAAGGGCGGCCCGCCGGGTGCGCGGGCCGCCCTGTCCTAGGCGCGCTTATATTCTATAAGAACTTTCCAGCTTTGCGGGTCCATCAGGGTCCAGCTCTCCCGCCCCACGGTATAGCCGTAGCGCGCGGGCGGGCCGTCAGCGAGGGTGAAGGTCACCTCGGCGCCGTTGGTCTCGATCCGGCCCAGATGTTCGCGCGTCCAGAGCGTGGCACCTTCATCCTGCGCCGACCAGATGCCATGCGCCTCCTCGCCATCCGTCCAGTGCAGCGTATAGCTGCCATCGGGGCGGAAATACCATTCGTCCAGCGTGGCGCGGTTGCGCCAGACGCCCTCGACGCTTGCCTCGGTTCCCAACACGCGGTCGAACTCCTCCCCGTCCCAGGTCATGGCCTGGCCGCCGCGATGAATGGAAATCGGGGCGGCGGGTTCGGCGATGTGATAGCCGCCATCGGGCGCGACCTCGTAGGTGGCGGGTTCACCGGGGATGATCCAGATGCCTGGCAGGTCGGGGTCGATGGTCATGCGGGCATGGTGACGCGCGGGGGCCGGTTTGGCAATGCGCGTCAGATGTCGGCCGTCGCGCCGGACAGGTCCAAGTCTTCCGCGCTGATCTGGTAGGCGCGTCCGAAGCCGCCGTTCAGGTGGCCGGCCTGCACCTCGAGCCGCATCATGATGAAATCGCTGAAATCGTAGTAAAGCGTCGCCTTGGGGTGCTGCGCCAGAAAAAGCGACTTGAGGGCGGCCTTGTCGGTGGGGCGCGCCACGCACTGCAGGGTCAGGCGCGGATGGGTCAGCGGATCGCCGCGCGCGCCCGCGTCCCCCACCAGGAGCGAGCAGGCCGGGTTCTGCTTGAGCGCGCCGGTATGCATGGATATTTCCGAGATCAGTGTCACCGGCATCCCGTCCGGCGCGGTCCCGACCGAGACGCGGGTGACATGCGGGGCCTGCGTTCCGGGGCAGATCACGCCAAGCGCCCCGTGCCGCGCCGAGCGCAGCAGATGCTGTGCCAGCGAGCGCGACGCCTCGCCGGTTTCCAGCAGATGGGACTTTGCGTCCGACATGGCCGCACCTCCTTGGCAAGAAGGCGTAGCATGGCAGGCGCTTTGAATGAACCTGACCATATGGTCAGAATTGGTGCCAGAGGCCCAGTTCCAGGCCGAACCTTGGGTTTTCCTCGAAACTGGTGCGCGCGCCCAGTTCCAGCGATGTGCCGTCGCGGATGCGGAACACGACCGAGGGGTTGATGCCGTAGCTGATGTCATTGCCCGGCCAATCCTCGGCCATCAGTTGCAGCATCACGGACAGCCGGTCGGATCTGCGCAAGCCAAGCGTGGCCTCGACCTTCCAGCGCTGCGTGTCTCGCGTCAGGTCGCGGATCGCCACCGCCTCCAGCCCGATCCAGCCGCCCGCCATCCCGCCCGGTATCCAGTCCAGCGCTTCGGCCCCGATGCCGCGCCCGACCGAGAGGCCCGCGCGGGCAAGGCGGCTGTCGTCCAGACCCGCGACGCGGCGCTGCCCAAGCCCGAAATCCAGCGCCACCTGCCAGGTCGCGTCAGGCCGGGTCAGGGTGCGGCGCAGGAAGATCAGTGCCTCATCCGTGTAGGTGCCGCGCCCCAGATCCAGCCCCAGGGTCAGGCGGCGGCCAAGCCCGACCTCGCCATAGAGCGAGCTGAACGCCTCCATCCGCATATCGCCCGCGGCGAGCGCGTCGGCGGTGGTGGCGAGGTTGTGCGAATAGGACAGGAACACCTCACCCGGTGCGCGTGCCCAAGGGCCGGCCTGGACGGAGGGCGCAAGGAGGCCCGCGAGAGCCAGGAGGGCAGCGAATAGCCGGTGCATGCCCCGAGGCTCCTCCGATACCGGTTAACACAATGCTAACGCCTGCGGCGAAAGGCCGTTTTCAATTCAAACTGATGTCAAATTGTAACCGTCTTTGCGGTGCAGACTGACGCCGGAACCCTACCCCCCGTGCCCATCGGAGCCTTGCCCATGTTTACCCAGTGCCTTCTTTCGTTCATCCGCCGCGACAGCGGGGCCGTGACCGTCGACATGACCATCTTGATGGCCGCCATTGTCGGGCTTGGCCTGGCCACGACGGCGGTGGTCAATTCCGGCACGGCCGACCTGAGCCAATACGTGGATGACCAGTTGACCGACATGGTCGACGACCCGACAAGCTTGCAGATGCTGAGGGCCAATCACGACGCCAGTTGGCGGGCCGAGTTGCAGGAGCGGGTGGCGGGCTTCAACGACAACCGGCTGACGCGCGGCTACAACAACCTCTATGCCCGCGCCCAGACCGGCAATGCGAACCAGCGCGCCAACCGCATCGACCGGCTTGGCGTGTTCGAGGCCGAGATGATCGCGCGCGGCCTGCCGATCCCGGATGGCAACACCCGCCATGCCGATCTGCACGCCGCGTGGCTGGCCACCTATTCCTGACGGTTTCGCGGGCGGCGAAATGGTGTAGGGCAGGGGCGATGCAATCCTCTGGAACCCCCCGATGCCTGACACGCGCATGAAACTGGTCCTGGTCACCCCCGAGATCCCCGGCAATACCGGCACCATCGGGCGCACCTGCGTGGCGCTGGACCTGGAGCTGATCCTGATCCGACCTTACGGGTTCTCGATCGACGACAAGGCGGTGCGGCGCGCGGGGCTGGATTACTGGAAACATGTCCGCTTGAGCGAATATGACAGCTGGCAGGCTTTCCTTGAGGATCGCCAGCCGCCGCGCGAGAGCCTGTTCCTGTTCGAGGATGACGGTGCGGGCAGCGTCTATGACCCCCTCTACCCCGACGACGCCTATCTGGTCTTCGGACGCGAGACCAAGGGTTTGCAGGCGGAAATACTGGAGGGAATGGAGGACCGCATCTTTCACCTGCCGATGCTCAGCCCGCATATCCGCTCGCTCAACCTGGCCAACGCGGCGACGGCGGTGGTCTACCAGGCGATGCGGGCGCGGTTCACCGGCTGAGGTCGCAAATCGGCCCGAATTGATCCTTGAAATGTCCCGACCCGCGCAAAGGCCCGCCGCGATTGCCCTCTACGTCAGGGCGGGACACAGCATTGAGGACAGAAAAAATGTATCTATCGAGCAGATTGAAGACTTTCGCAGCCGGAGAGTCCGGGGCCGTCACCGTCGATTGGGTGATCCTGACCGCTGGACTCGTCGGGTTGGGGCTGGCCACCATGACCGTGGTCAGCGCGGGCGTGGAGGATGTGAGCGGCGATACCGGAGATGCCCTGACCGATTTCGAGATCGCCAGCAGCTTTGCCGAGCTGGTCGATTATTCGGGCCATTCGCTGGTCGGGCCCTCGCATAACGAGGCCTGGCGCACCGGTGAGACCGCGCGGTTCGGGGCCATGTCGGATGCCGACCTGATGGCGGCCTACAATGCCTCCTACGGGATCGCGACGGGCGGCGTTTACCCCCATGCCCAACATGAGACCGATCGGATCGGGGTGATGGAGCAGGAGATGGCCGCGCGCGGGATGACCATCCCCAACGGCAACACGCCCTATACCACATTGCACACCAACCAGGGTGGCACGGTCAGCTGACGCGGACGCGTGGATGAAGCTGGCGGGCGGGTCCGGAAAAGGGCCTGCCCGTTCTGGCATCCGGGTCTGGCGGGGGCTGCGATGGGTTGCTAGGCTGATCTCCAGTGATGGGAGTAAGCCAGATGCCGAACATTCAGAAAGGTGCCGACCTGCAAACGGTCATCACCACATTCGAGACCACGCCGGGAACCTGCCAGGACCTGCTGGACGCGCTGACCGACGCCTATGCCGTCTTCATCTCGAAGCAGCCGGGATTCATCGGGGCGGGCCTGCATGTCAACGATGCGCAGACGCGGGTGGCGAATTACTCGCAATGGACGCGGCGCGAGGATTTCCAGGCGATGCTGCGCTCGGACGAGATGCGCAGGCGCAACCGGATCATCCATGACATGTGCCGCAGCTTCGAGCCGGTGATGTATGATGTCACCGCCACGTTTTGACGATAATCGCGCTTGAGGTCTGCGTCGACACGCTGGCCGGTGCGAAGGCCGCGCAGGAGGGGGGCGCGGACCGGGTGGAACTGTGTTCGTCGCTGTCGGAAGGCGGGCTGACGCCGTCGGCGGGGTTGATGCAGGCGGCGGCAAGGCTCGACATTCCCTGTGTCGCCATGATCCGGCCCCGGTCGGGGCTGTTCGATTTCGACGCGGGCGATCTGCCCGTGATGCTGGCCGATATCGCGGCGGCGAAGGCGGCGGGATTGGCGGGCGTGGTTCTGGGCGTGCAGGGCGCCGATGAGCGGCTGGACACCGGGTTGCTGCGGCAATTGCTGGAGGCCGCCCGCCCGTTGCCCGCGACGTTGCACCGGGTGATCGACGTGGTGCCGGACCCGATGGCGGCGCTGGACCAGGCGATTGCGTTTGGCTTTGAACGGGTGCTGACATCAGGCGCGGAGCCTGCGGCCCCGGATGGCGCGGCCCTGATCCGGGCGATGGTGGCGCGCGCGGGCGGGCGGGTCTCGGTCATGCCGGGTTGCGGGCTGGAGCCGGGGAATGTCGCCGCGCTGGTGCGCGCCACGGGGGTGACGGAGGTTCACGCGGCCTGCGCCTCGCCCGCACCCGGCGCGCGCGCGTTTTCCGATTTCGACCCGCCGGGCGGGCGCTTCGTGACCGACCCGGCAAAGGTGGGCGCGATGGTGGCGGCACTGGACGGGGTGGCGCCATGAGTAGCGATTTCAAGAGCGAGCTCAAGCTCTTGCGCCAGGAGGTCGCGCGCCTCAACGCGCATCGGTTCATCCGGTTGCAGAACTCGGTTCCCCGGATGCTGGCCTTCAACTTCGCGCGCGGGCTGGCCTTTGGCCTCGGCACCGTGGTCGGCGCGTCCTTCCTGGTCTCGGTCGTGGTCTACGCGCTGAGCCAGATCGATTTCATCCCCGTCCTGGGCGATTGGGCGGCGCAGATCGCCGACCAGATCCGGAACGCGCCCTGACGGGGCTTGTCCGGCCTCCGCGTTCCCCTATCTAAAGGGTCAGGATTAACGCAGCCCAGGAGACCTAGCCGATGCAATGCCCCGTCGATGGAGCCACCCTTGTCATGACCGACCGAAACGGGGTCGAGATCGACTACTGCCCCACCTGTCGCGGCGTCTGGCTGGACCGGGGCGAGCTGGACAAGATCATCGAACGCAGCGCCGCACCTGCCGCGCCGCCCCGTGGCGAGGATCGGGACTATCGCGAGCGCCGCGACAAGCCCCGCAAGCGCGAGGGCGTGGGGTCGTTCCTGGGCGATATCTTCGACTTCTGAGGCGCGGTCTGGCATGGTGGCACCCGAGACCCCACCAGCGGAGGCCCCATGTCCGAGCTACCCGTGATCGGCGCGCAGTTGTGCGTGCTGGATATCGACCGCCACCGCGACTGGCTGTTCGAGAAGAACCGCGACCTGGAGTTGCCGGAATTCTGCCTGGCCGACATCCTGAACGCGCCCGCGCCCTTCATCGGGATGGCGAAGGCCAAGCTGGATGGCTGGCACGGGCGGCTTGGTATTCACGGGCCGTTTTCGGGGTTCGAACTGGACGTGAAGGATGCCGAGATCCGCGCCGTGGTGCAGAAGCGGATCGACCAGGCGCTCGATGTCTGCGCCGCGCTGGAGGCGCGCCAGATGGTGCTGCATTCGCCCTATGACGTCTGGGATCATGCCAACCTGGACAATGGGCCGGGCGACCGCGCGCGCCATGTCCGGGCGGTTCTGGAAACGCTGAAACCGGCGCTGGACCGGGCCGAGGCCCTGGGCGTCGTGCTGGTGCTGGAGAACATCAAGGATGTCGATCCCGCCGCCCGCGCCGCCGTGGTGGACGCCGCCGACAGCCCCGCCCTGCGCCTCTCGGTCGATACCGGCCACGCGCTTTGGGCGCATGTGACCTGTGGCGCGCCGCCCGTGGATCGGTTCATTTCGCAGGCGGGCGCGAACCTGGCGCATATTCACCTTCAGGATGCCGACGGCTATGCCGACCGGCACTGGCCGCTCGGGCGGGGCAATATCTTGTGGGAGGCGGTCTTCACCGCGCTGGCCGGGACCAAGGCCGCCCCGCACCTGATCGTCGAGATCAACGATTTCGACCGGGTCCGCGAGAGCGTGGCGCATCTGGAACGGTTGGGGCTGGCCTGCTGACCGGGTCGGCGCGGGAACGCCCCCGACCGGGTTTGGCGGGGGCGTTCGGTCATGTTGCGCTCTGGCGTCAGTCGAATTGCACCTGGATCAGGTCAAAGGCCGGATCGGCGACCCGCGCGCAGGCCGTCTGTCCATCATCGCTGATCGGCAGGGCAAGCTCTCCGCCCGCTGCCAGCATGGCGATGGCCTGGGTGATCCGTGTGCCGGGGGCCATCGTGACGCAGGCATTGACCGCGCCCGGCATCATCGGAACGGCTGCGATGGACTGGTTCGGTTCGGTCGGCGCGACGGCAAGGCCGGTCGCGTCGAGCGTCTGCCCGTTGCTGTCCATCTGGGTCATGGCGACCTCGATCTGGGCCGGGTGGGCATTGCTTGAGAAGGCCGCGATGAACTGTTCGGCGGTGGCGGTGGTGGCGGTAGCGCCCAGAACGAGGGCGGCAGTAAGAAGGCGTCGCATGGTACGTTTCCTTTCCTGAAGCATCCGCCCGTCCAATTGAAGCGGGCGCATGGGGGCTGCGCGGGCGGTGCTGGTCTTGCAGTGACCTGCGTGGCCGCCCGTGATGCGGAAAGAACGCCGCCGGTGCGGTTCGGTTCCCGGCACCCATCACCATATGTGGCAAATGCGCAACAGGTTAGGTGCCTCAGTCGAAATTCACCACGATCATGTCGAGATTGGACAAGCTGCCGGGGGTGCAGGTCGTGCGCCCGTCGGAGGTGGCGGCAAGCGCCTGTTCGCTGCCGTTTTCCATCAAGGCGCGCGCGCTGGTGATGCGCTGCGATCCGCTCAAGCTGACGCAGACGCGCGCGGCTGAGGGCAGCATGTTCACCGCCCAGGTCGATTGTCCGGCCCCGATGCGCGCGATGCGCTGGCGCTCGGTGTCGATGGTGCCGCCGGAGGCGTCGAATTGGGTGATCTGAATGTTGAGCGTGTTGGGGTGCGAGGGGCTGAGGAAGGTGGCGATGAATTGTTCGGCGCTGGCAATATGGGCCGAGCCGAGAAGCAGCAGGGCAGAGAGGGCAAGACGCATTGCAATGTTCCTTTGGAGAAATCAGGGCGCGGTTATTTTAACATAATATGGGCTCGTGCGGAATTGAATCGTCGCTCAGGGGGCGGGGGCCACGCAGAGCACGACCTCACGCGTGGTGCAGGCGGTGTCGAGGCAGGTGATCTGGTCGAGATGGACGGGGTCGGAGGGCGCGGGGTCTTCGCCAAAGGCGAGCACGCGGGTCACGCATTGCGGCGTCGCGGGCAGCGCGGTGCCCAGATCGGTGCCCAGATCGGTGACATAGCTGGCGGCGGCAAGGTCGAGCCCGATGGCGGGGCGCGCGTTATGGGCCAGCGCGGGGCTGAAGCCGAGGGCGAGGCAGAGCGGGGCGAGGAACTGGCGCATGGGGTCAACCTCCGAGCGGGCATTCAGGGGTTGGTCGTGCGGGGGCGGGAACGGGTTCAAAAATCCCGATGGTTTACCCGGTGTTTACTCCGGCTTCGCTAGCGTCGGGCGCGAAGGAGGGCCGTGCCATGCATCCGGCAAGCGAGTATTTTCAATTGAAACAGCAGATCAAGGAGATGACCGCGCGCGCCGATGCGATGCGGGCGGGGTTTCTGTCCGGCGCGCTGCCGGTGGCCAGCAACGCCCATATCGTGCGGGTCCGGCAGCAAAAGCGCCGCGTGTTCAAACGCGACCGGCTGCCGCCCGAGATCCTGTCGGACCCGCGATACTGGGACGAAGCGGTGTCGCCGGTTGTCTCGGTTCGGTCCACCACGCCGCTGCTGGAAGAGGAGGAGTTCGAGCTGCTGGAACGCTGGTAGGCGTCAGGGTCGGCGCGCGATGCAATCGACCTCGACCAAGGCCCCCACGGCCAGCGCGGTGACCCCGATCGTGGTGCGGGCGGGGCGACTGTCCGGGGCGAAATAGCCCTGGTAGGTGTCGTTGAACGCGGCGTAGTCGCGGGTGAACTCGGTCAGGTAGGCGCGGACCTGCACGACATGGGCTAGGTCGAGGGAAAGCTCCCCCAGGATCAGCGCGAGGTTGTCCATGACGCGGGCGGTCTGCGCCGCGATTCCCTCGGGCAGGGGGGCGTCGGGGGCCTCCGGGTCTGTGGGCATCTGGCCGGTCAGGAACACGAAGCCGCCGGTCTCTACCGCGTGCGAAAACGGAGCGACCGGGCGGGGGCCCCTGGCGAAGAGGTGGAACTCGGGCGGCATGGGCGGATCCTTTCAGGCGGAGGGCGCGTCGGTGCAGGCGCGGAAGGCGGCGACGGCGGGGGCGGCATCGGTCAGCGGGACCGGAATTGCGGCATCACCGGTCAGCGCCGTTGCGGTGCGATTGAATTGCAGACCGTCCAGAACGTTGCCGAAGCCCCGGTCGGTGACGGAGAGGGAGAACCCGTCGATGACATGCCGGTCGGTGGTGATCAGGTTGGGTCTGTCCCCAGTGAATTGCAGCGCGAAGACGGGGGCCACGGGCCAAGGTGTCCCTGCGCGGGTCAGGATGATCGCGTATTCCGGCGGGCCGGGGTCGTAGGTCAGGCGGATATGCAGATCGGTCTCGGTATGGGTGAGGGTGCAGAGCGCACCTTCGCTCGCGGCTTCCCAGCCATGGGCCGGGGTCGTGAGAACAGCAAGGAGAAGGAGCGCGCGCATGGGGGAAGTGTGGCCCGGCGCGCGGCGTTTGTGAAGGGTGCCGGGATCAGCGCCGGGTGAAGGGGCAGATCGTGATCGTCATGTCATCGCAATGCCGCCCGGAACAGGCCACGGCGCGGATCGCGGTATCGTCGGGAAAGCTCACGGCGCGGTCGCCATCGGTGATGATCTCATAGTCAGACATAAGCACGTGCTTAGGGCTATCCCTAAGCCTCCATGGGTATGCCCAAGTGTCCCGTCGAAAGGGGGACCAGTTCATCGGGTGACGTTGGGGAAGGGTTCAAGGGTGGGGTGGTGTGAAGGGATGCCTAGGGTGGGCAGTTCTGCCCGCCATCCGGATCAACACGACGTTAACCTTCCTGCGTCAATGATGGCCCATGCCGACCTATCGCCGCCTTCATCTGCCCGGGACCAGTTACTTCTTTACTGTCAATCTTGCGGACCGTCGGGCGTCCCTCCTGACCGATCGTATCGCCGATCTGCGCCGTGCTTATGCCGAGACGGTGGCCTCAGCCCCGGTCATCTGTGATGCGATGGTGGTCCTGCCGGATCACCTCCACGCGATCTGGACCCTGCCGCCCGGTGACAGCGACTATTCCGAGCGCTGGCGCAAGATAGAGCACCGCTTCACGCGTGCGGTCGGGGCGGAGGTGGGCAGAACTGCCCACCCTACGCGGTCGGCCAGCAAGCGGGCGAAGCATGAGGCCGGGATCTGGCAGAGAAGGTTCTGGGAACATGCGATCCGGGACGCGCGGGATTATCGGATGCATGTCCGGTATTGTTGGGGCAACCCGGTGAAACACGGGCTGGTGGCCAGGGCCGCGGAGTGGCCATTCTCCTCGATCCACCGCGATATTCGGGCGGGCCGGGTCGATGCCGGTTGGGCCGGGGAGTTGCCGGAGGGCGCCTTCGGGGAGTGAAGGGCGGTCGGGTTTGGTGGGCGGAGGTTGGGATGGTGGGCAGAACTGCCCACCCTACGGGGTGCTGTCTATTGTCGCTTTACCGAACTTTCAGCTTATCCTCAGGGAATTTTGTTTCCCACGTCTCAATTAGAAACAACGAATAGCTTGTCGCCGAATTGACGGCCAATCTAGCAATTCTTGGGTCAACCCGAACGAACCCTCTCTCGCGCCCATGTGCCGAACCCGTATGAGTGCGGAGCGCACCAATGCCACTGATTACATTACCCAAAGCAGCCAAAATTGTTCGAACATCTGATTCAACAGTGGCGGGCTTTACTGCTTTGTCCGGGTTGAGCTCAAAGATGCCCCGCACTTTCTTGTAAAGGGTTTGAATATCCATGCGTTCGGGTAAGTCTTCGCCACGGCCAAGAATGATCGACCGGCAAACACTCTCCAGCATGGAGCACGCAGCAGTTATTGCAGTCTCAGGATCTTTATCGACGCCTTCCAGTGCTCGCGTGATCTCGCGCTCCACAGTGTCCAAGGTCCATTCCGAACTCATCTTTTGTAGGTGAGGTGTTGCTGAGTGGCTTGGTAGCGACCCGATATCATTAACAAGGGATTGGAAGGCCTGATCCTCAATTGCTGCGGCTTCTTGTAGCGCAGAAACGTATTCGAGACTAACCGTGCTCCAATCGCCGTCCAGTGCTTGCTGCGATTTCATGATGTGATCATTTCGATCTCGATTCAGACGCCGCCATAATACATCAATAAGTTCTATGACAACATGAGGGGGCGACACAGTGATGAAGGCGCGCAATCGGTTGAATTTTGATGTGCCGAGTTCGCTAAAAGCATCGGCGTAAATATTGGTTTCAAAATGATCTTCAAAGAACTCTCGAAAGGTCTTGTTCGAAAAATCCAACACGTAACCGGGCTCCGGACAAAACCAATCGCGGAGTTGATCCCACTGATAGTGCTTCAGCTTTGTCACCGCCCCCTCCTCGCCTTCCCGCCCCTTTGCCCAGGCCGCCCCGCCGTGGAGCGCCCGCTCATCTTCGCCGCGCCTTCGACCGCCGCATCCACCGCCGATTGCCGCGCCAAGGGGTCGTCTGACACCACCAGATCGACCACCTCCAGCCGTTTGACCTCGTCGCGCAGCCGGGCGGCTTCCTCGAATTCCAAGTTCTCGGCGGCCTTGCGCATCTGCTCGCGCAGGCCCTCCAAATGGGCCTCCAGGTTGGCGCCGTGCAGCGGCTTTTCGACCTTTGCCGTGACCCGGTTCATGTCGACATCGCCCTGGTAGAGACCGGCCAGGATATCCTCGACGTTCTTCTTGACCGTCTCGGGGGTGATGCTGTGTTCCTCGTTATAGGCCAGTTGCTTGGCCCGCCTGCGATCGGTCTCGCGGATGGCGCGTTCCATGCTGCCCGTCACCCGGTCGGCATACATGATCACCTTGCCATCGACATTGCGCGCGGCGCGGCCGATGGTTTGCACCAGCGAGGTTTCCGAGCGCAGGAAGCCCTCCTTGTCGGCGTCCAGAATGGCGACCAGCCCGCATTCGGGGATGTCCAGCCCCTCGCGCAGCAGGTTGATGCCGACCAGCACGTCGAAGGCCCCGAGGCGCAGGTCGCGCAGGATCTCGATGCGTTCGATGGTGTCGATATCGGAATGCATGTAGCGGACCTTGATGCCCTGTTCATGCAGGTATTCGGTCAGATCCTCGGCCATGCGCTTGGTCAGGACCGTCACCAATGTGCGGTAGCCTGCGGCGGTGACGCGGCGGATCTCGTCCATCACGTCATCGACCTGCGTGGTGACGGGGCGGATCTCGACGGGCGGGTCCAGAAGGCCGGTGGGGCGGATGACCTGTTCGGTGAAGACGCCGCCGGTGCGCTCCAACTCCCAGGCGGAGGGCGTGGCCGAGACGAAGACCGATTGCGGGCGCATCGCGTCCCATTCCTCGAACTTGAGGGGTCGGTTGTCCATGCAGGAGGGCAGGCGGAAGCCGTGTTCGGCCAGCGTGAACTTGCGCCGGTAGTCGCCGCGATACATGCCGCCGATCTGGGGCACCGAGACGTGGGATTCATCGGCGAAGACGATGGCATTGTCGGGGATGTATTCGAAGAGGGTGGGGGGCGGTTCGCCAGGGGCACGGCCCGTCAGGTAGCGCGAGTAATTCTCGATCCCGTTGCAGACGCCGGTGGCCTCCAGCATTTCCAGGTCAAAGCGGGTGCGCTGTTCCAGCCGTTGCGCTTCCAGCAATTTACCCTCGTCTTCCAGCTGCTTCAGGCGCACCGTCAGCTCCTCGCGGATACCCTTGATGGCCTGTTTCATGGTCGGCGTGGGCGTGACGTAATGCGAATTGGCATAGACGCGGACTTTTTCGAGCGTGTCGGTCTTGGCCCCGGTGAGGGTGTCGAATTCGGTGATCGCCTCAAGCTCCTCACCGAAGAAGGAGAGGCGCCAGCCGCGATCCTCCAGGTGGGAGGGCCAGATCTCTAAGCTGTCGCCGCGCACGCGGAAAGACCCACGCTGAAACGCGGCGTCGTTGCGGCGGTATTGCTGCGCGACCAGGTCGGCCATGACGGCGCGCTGGTTGTATTCGCGGCCGACCTCCAGATCCTGGGTCATCGCGGTGTAGGTCTCGGGGCTGCCGATGCCGTAGATGCACGAGACCGAGGCCACGATGATCACGTCGTCGCGTTCCAGCAGCGCGCGGGTGGCCGAGTGGCGCATCCGGTCGATCTGCTCGTTGATCTGGCTCTCCTTTTCAATGTAGGTGTCCGAGCGCGGCACATAGGCCTCGGGCTGGTAGTAGTCGTAATAGGAGACGAAATACTCGACCGAGTTGTCGGGGAAGAAGCCCTTGAACTCGCCGTAGAGCTGTGCGGCGAGCGTCTTGTTGGGGGCCAGGATGATGGCGGGGCGCTGCGTTTCCTCGATCACCTTGGCCATGGTGAAGGTCTTGCCCGAACCGGTGACACCCAGAAGCACCTGGTCCTGTTCGCCGTCCTTCACCCCTGCCGCCAGTTCCGCGATGGCCGTCGGCTGGTCGCCCGCGGGCTTGAACGTGGTGCTCATGACGAAGCGCTTGCCGCCCTCCAGCTTGGGCAGGTCGCGGTTGGGCGCGGCTGTCATCATCGGCGATTGTGTCGTGGACATGGGCGATTCCCTCAGACTGCCCCATTAGAATGATCTTATTTTGTTCCGGTTCAAGGGGGCCTCCTGACAGGGTTTGTCAGGAGGCGCAGGGCTTTGCGCATTTGCCGACAATTTTAGCGAAATGCGAGAGGCTATTCGCTTGCCGTGCGGGGTCATGCGCGCCTAATCTCTGCCTGCAAGCATCTTTCGGTTGCCGGTCGGTCCCCCCGCACCACCCACCCCACCCCTCGCTCCACGGGGGGCGCCGGTCGGCAACCCGCTTGACCCACCCCTCCCCGCGACCAGAATGCCCGTTGCATCGGCGCCCGTTTGCCGGGATAAATGGGCGCATCAGCCAAGGAGTCCCGCCAGATGCGCGCGCGTATTTACAAACCGGCCCGGAACGCCATGACCTCGGGCACCGCCAAGACCAAGACCTGGGTGCTTGAATTTGCCCCCGCCGAGCGGCGCGAGGTCGATCCGCTGATGGGCTGGACCAGTTCCGGCGACATGAACAGCCAGGTGAAACTGCGCTTCGACAGCGCCGAGGCGGCACAGGATTACGCCCGCGCCCATGGTATCGACGCCATCGTGCAGCAACCGAAAGGCCGCAAACCCAATATCCGCCCCGGCGGCTATGGCGACAATTTCGCCACCAACCGGCGCCAGGTCTGGACCCACTGAGCACCCATGCCGGACGGCCTGTCCTTCCAAGCCGACGATCCCGCACGCGCCCCCGTGGCCGACCTGCTGGCGTGCCATCACGCGATGATGCGGGCCGGGTCGCCGCCCGACAGTTGCCATGTGAGAACGGCGGAGGAATTGGTCGGCGGTGGGGCGCAGGTCTTTTCCATCACCGATGCAGGCGGCGCGGTTGTCGCGGTCGGCGGGTTGAGCCCGGTTGCCCCCGATCACCTGGAGCTGAAATCCATGCATGTCGCGGCTGGCCTGCGCGGCACCGGCATCGGGGCCCACCTGCTGGCACGGATGATCGAGGCCGCCACCCGCGCCGGGGCCACGCGGCTGAGCCTGGAGACCGGGTCCGGCCCCGACCACGCCGCCGCCCGCGCGATCTATGCCCGGGCCGGGTTCGTGCCCTGCCCGCCCTTCGGCAGCTACCGGCCCGATCCGCTGAGCGTGTTCATGACGAAGGTGCTCTGATCACGCTTGCATCCCGCCCGCCCCTTGCGCAATGAAGGGGACCAGCGGTCCCGTAGCTCAACTGGATAGAGCAGCTGACTTCTAATCAGCAGGTTCGGGGTTCGAGTCCTCGCGGGATCGCCAAGCTTGCCATGTCTGATCCGGCGGCTTGTGCCCGAGGCAATCCGCGCGCGACCGGGCGTCGCGGAAACCGCCGGGGGCTTCATGGCCGATCGGCGAATCCCGGCCCCTAGTCATCCGGGCAGTCGCAGCTCATGCAACGATCTGTGACAGGACATCGCGGATCGGGGCCGGCACTGCGCCATCGTAGGCGTTCCAGTAGCTGGGGGTCGATTTATAGGCCAGCTTGATATGCGAATGGACGTGCCGGAACATCAGGCTCTGCTGCAGGATCCGCAGGTCGCCCCGGACCTCTTCGGCGAGAACGCTGGCGAAGATCCTGTCGGCCTGGACGGCATCGCCTGCGGCAAGAAGGGCCTGTGCCCGCTGCATGGCCCCGGCGTGAGCGTTCGGGGCGGCGGTGCTCTTCGGATTTCGTTCGACGACCCTGCGCAGCAATGCCGCGGCGGCGGTGGCCTCGCCTTCCGCGTTCAGCGCCTGGGCCATGTCGATCTGGTTGCGCGCCCGTGCTGCGCCCGCGTCGATCAGCGCAGCGAGTTTTTTGCCGCCATCGCATGATCAGGGTCGGATTGCAGTACCGCCCGGTAAAGGGACCGGGCGCGCGCCGGCATGTCAGCGGCAACGAAGCCCGCAGCTTGGGACATGCGCAGCGGGTTGTCGATGGCCTTCGCTGACTGCACCCGATCCTGGTGCCGCTCCATGCGCGCCAGCACCGCGTCCCTGGCCATGTGTATCGCCGATGTCGCTTCAGCCATTGTCGCACTCGTTCCTGTCAGACCAGACGCGGCAGTTTCCACCGAACCTCTGGCAAGTTCAAGGGCTTGGTGCGGTTGGACGCAGCTTGGATCCGGCCGCTATTCGGCCTGCACCATCGCCGCCTCCCATTCGCGCAGGAATTGCTGGCGTTTCAGCCGGTCCAGGTAGACCAGAAGGCCGGGGCCAAGCGCGATGGGGCGCAATCCGGCATTGCCCGACAGCCCCTCGCCGGTGATGCCCGGAAAGGCGAAACCGTTGTCGGGGCGCAGCCATGAGGTCTGGATCAGATGGTCGATGAAGGCCCCGGCCTGGTCGGGCAGGGTGGCGGTTTCGGGGATCAGCACGGTGCGCAGCATCACAGTGGTGAAATCCTGCGGCGCGATGATGTGGATCGCGTCATGCAGGTCGGCGCGGGCCTGCGCGTAGGAGCCGAGCACGTTGTAAGCCACCGCGATCTCGCCGCTGGCGACATCCTCGATCATCGCGCCGGAGCAGCAGTAGAGCCGGGTTTGCAGGCTGCCCATGACCTCGGCCAGCCGCCAGAAGGTCTCGGACGTGCGCCCGTCCTGGGTGGCGAAGAGGTAGCCCAAGCCGCTGACCCGCACGTCATAGGTGCCGATCCGGCCCGCGAAACGGTCGGGATTGTCGCGCAGCACGGTGATCAGTTCCTGCCGCGTCCGGGGCAGGGGCAGCCCCTCGAAGGCCGCGCGCGACAGGACCATGGTGGCCGGCTCCTGGGTGAAGGCGAAGACCTGCCCGTGCCAGCGCGCCCAGGGCGGCAGGGCCGCGGTCTGGACCGACTGGTAGAGCCGCGCCAGCCCGTCATTGGCCAGCTTCACCTGCAAATCCATCGCGCTGGAAATGGCCAGGTCAAAACTCTCGCCCTCCTCGGCCAGGGCGATCATCAGTTCTGTTGTGCTGACGACGTGATAGGCGACGGAAATGCCCGGGTTCGCCTGCTGAAACTCCAGGATGAAGGGGGCGAAAAGCTCGGTATCGGCGGTCGAGATGACGCGCAGCTCGGCGGTCTCGTTCTCGGCCGGAAACTGCACCAGTTCCTCGATCTCGAAACCGGGCGCGGCACTGGCGACGAGGCTCAGCGCAAGGGAAAGGACAAGCTGACGCATGCGCCGGGGCCTCCTTCATTGTTGGACATTGCAAGGTGGCCGCCATGGGCGCGGGCGACCTCATCGGCGATGGTCAGGCCAAGGCCCGACCCGACAACGCCCGTGGCGTTCGTGCCGCGCGTGAACCGGCCCCTGAGGGGGGTGGTGTCGGCCTCGGGAAAGCCGATGCCCTCATCGTGGATGGTGAGCGTGGCTGTGGTGCCGTCCGAGGTGGTTGTCACCGCGATCCGGGTCTCGGAGGGGGCGTATTTGATCGCGTTGTCCAGCAGGTTGCGCACCGCGTTCTGGATCAGGATCGTATCGCCCATGATAGCGCCGCGCGCGCCGGTCTCAAGCCGGATCTCCATGTCCTTCAGTTCCGCCACCGGGCGCAGGCGGTCCACAAGCTCGACCACCAGCGCGTTCAGGTCGAGCGGTTCCAGTTCCAGCTGGTCGGCGCGCAGCGACACCATGGCGTGGTCCAGAAGCTGCCCGGCGGCGCGGCTGCTCTCATCAATGGCGCGGATCATCTCGCGCAGGGAGGCGCGGTTCTCCTCGCGGTCCACCCGGCGCAGCGTGTTCTCGGCATGGGCGCGGACCGTGGCCAGCGGCGTGCGCACGCGGTGCGCGGCCTCGGCGATGAAATCCTCGGTCCGGTTCAGCGCGGTTGAAAGCCGCGCGATCAGCCGGTTGAGCGATTGGACCAGGGGCACCATCTCGCTCGGCACTTCGGCCTCCACGGGCCGCAGGTCCTGCGGGCCGCGCCGCGAGACCGAACCCGCCAGCCGCCGCAGCGACCCGGCGGTGACCTGCCCCGCCAACACCGCCAGCACGGCGGAGACGGCGAAGAAGCCGAGGCCCAGATAGACCGAGATGCGGCTGATGCGTTGCAGGGTCTGGGCCTGCGCATCGCGGGTCTGGCCGACGGTCACGGCGATCTGGACCGGGGCGCCGTTCACGGACAGACGCCGGGTCGCGGTGACGGTGCGCAAGGTCTCGTCGCGATAGGGCAGGGTGGCGGTGCCGGGGGTGGTCGCGGGCAGGTCGTCATAGCCGGTGATCACCTCGCCATCCTGCATGATGCGGTAGAACACGCGGTCATCGCTGGGATTGTCCAGCATGGTGAAGGCGGAATAGGGGATATCGACGCTGACCTCGCCCGAGGCAACCGAGACGGCATCGAGGATTGAGGCCACCGAGGCGGACAGGATCCGGTCCTGCGATTCGGCGCTGATCTGGCGGGCGAAGCTGGAGACGATGAGAAAGAGGATCACTGCCAGGATCGCCGCGCTGGTCAGCAGTTGCAGCGTCAACCGGCGGCGGATCGAGCCGCGGGCGCGGGGCCAGCCGGTCATGGCACCGACAGTCTGTAGCCAAGCCCGCGCACCGTCACGATGGCCACGTCGGAGCCTTCAAGGTGCTTGCGGATGCGCCCGACATAGACCTCGATCGCGTTTTCCGAGACGTCCTCGTCATAGGAAAACAGCCGGTCGATGAGTTGCGGTTTGGCAATGATCTGACCGGGGGCGGCGAAGAAGACCTCCAGGAGGCGCAGCTCGCGATTGCGCAGGGTGATGGCGCGATCCGCGACCGTCAGCGTGCCCGCGAGCGTGTCGAATGCGACGTTTCCGAATCGAATCCGGTTGCTTGCGGTGCCCGCGCGGCGGCGCAGGACGGCCCTGACCCGCGCCTCCAGCTCGGCGAAATCGAACGGTTTGGAGATATAATCATCGGCCCCCATATCCAGCGCACCGACCCGGTCCGAGACCTCGGAGCGCGCCGTCAACACGATCACCGGCGTCTCGGCCCCGCGCGCGCGCTGCGCGTTCAGAAAGTCGCGGCCATCACCGTCGGGCAACATAATATCCAGCAAGATCAGATCGTAACCCGTTGTCGCGGTGTAGTCGGCGGCGGTGGCAAGGTCGCTTGCGTGATCGACGACATGGCCATCCTGGCCGAGCCGGTCCAGGATCGCGGCGGCCAGTTGCGGGTTATCTTCGACAAGCAGGAAACGCATGGGGTGCCGGAAAAGCCTTTGGGGCGTGACAGCAAGGTGTCAGGTTGAGGTGGTGATCATTCGACATGGGCAGGCAAGCCCCAATTTGTCAAACTGGGAGGACAGACATGACAAGATTGACTTTGACCCGCCGGGCCTTTGCGGCCGCGGCGGTGGCGACCATGAGCCTTGGCAGCCCGGCCTTTGCCGGAGGGCATCAGATGCTGGACAGTGTCCACTTCCTGATCCCCGGCGGGGCGGGCGGCGGCTGGGACGGCACCGCGCGCGGCACCGGCGAGGCGCTGACCGAGTCCGGCCTTGTCGGCACGGCCAGCTACGAGAACATGTCGGGCGGCGGCGGAGGGGTGGCCATCGGCTACCTGATCGAAAACGCCGAGAGCCAGTATGGAACGCTGATGGTGAACTCCACCCCCATCGTGATCCGCTCGCTGACGGGCGTGTTCCCCTACAACTTCTCGGACCTGACGCTTGTCGCGGGCACCATCGGGGATTACGCGACGCTGGTGGTGAATGCCGATAGCGACATCGAGTCCATGGACGACCTGCTGGCCGCCTATCGCGCGGATCCGCAGGGCACCGCCATCGGCGGCGGCTCGGTTCCGGGCGGCATGGATCACCTGGTCGCGGCCATGGTGATGGAAGCGGCGGGCGAGGATCCGCTTGAGGTGACCTACATCCCCTATGACACCGGCGGACCGGCCATGGCGGCGCTGCTGTCGGGTGAGATCGCGGCGCTATCGACGGGCTTTTCCGAGGCCGTCGATCTGGCCGAGGCCGGTGAGGTGCGCATCATCGGCGTGACATCGGAAGAGCGTGTGCCGGCCTATCCGGACGCGCCCACGATGATGGAGCAGGGTATCGACACCAGCTTCGTCAACTGGCGCGGCTTCTTCGGCGCTCCGGGGATGCCCGAGGATCAGGTCGCGGCCTACCAGGCAGCACTGGCGGCGATGTACGAGACGGAAGAATGGGAAGAGGTCCGCGCCCGCAACGGCTGGGTCAATATCCACAATTCCGGCGACGATTTCCGCGCCTTCCTGGAAGAGCAGGAAGAGGTGATCGGCACTCTGATGCGTACGCTGGGCTTTCTCTGAAGCCTGACGCCTGAAACGGGGACGAGGCTTTTCGAAAAGCCTCGTTTTCCGGATTTTCAGAATCCGGGAGGCGCGGGGGTGACCCCGCGCGGCCCAAGGCGCATCGACGCGCCTTCCCCCTCCGACCGCAAGCGAGCACAAGGGAGACTGACATGGCCCTCGACCGATGGATCGGCCTCGTGATCCTGATGATATGCCTGGCCTATGGCTACGGCGCGTTCTTTACCATGGATGCGGGCCTGCCGCCCTTCATGCAGCGCAACCCGGTCTGGCCCTCGACCTTCCCCAAGGTGCTGTCGGTCCTGGCGATCCTGACCGCGCTGGTCATCGTTTTGGGGCTGGAAAAGCCCGCCGGTGAGCCGTCGCCGCAGGATATCAACTATCGCCGCCTGGGCGATTACAAGATCGGCCAGGCGTTGACGCTGTTGGGGCTGATGGTGGCCTATGCGCTGCTGCTGCGTCCGGCGGGGTTCCTTCTGTCCACCACCGGCTTCCTGATCATCAGTGGGATGGTCCTGGGCGAGCGCCGGTTTCACATCCTGATCCCCGTCGCGCTGATCGCGGCCGGGTTCATCTGGTGGCTGGTGCAGGAGGTGCTCGGCATCTTCCTGCGCCCCTGGCCGTTCTTCATGGGAGTATGAGCGATGCTTGAAGGCATGATGATCGGCCTCTCGACGGCCTTTTCAGTCACAAACCTCCTGATGGTGATCGGCGGCTGCCTGATCGGCACCTTCATCGGCATGTTGCCGGGCCTGGGTCCGATGTCGATCATCGCCATCATGATCCCGGTGGCGATCACCATCGGCGATCCCTCCGCGGCGCTGATCCTTCTGGCGGGCGTCTATTACGGGGCCATTTTCGGCGGCTCGACCTCGTCGATCCTGATCAATGCGCCGGGGGTCGCCTCGACCGTGGCGACCAGCTTCGACGGCTACCCGCTGGCGCGACAGGGCAAGGCGGGCAAGGCGCTGACGGTGGCCGCGATCTCGTCCTTTTGCGGCGGCACGATCGGGGCGATCCTTTTGATGATCTTCGCGCCGATGCTGGCCTCGGTCGCGCTGCTCTTTCATTCCGCCGAGTATTTCGCGCTGATGGTGGTGGGCCTGTCGGCCATCGCGGCCTTCGCGGGAACCGGCAATGTCGCCAAGGCGCTTCTGATGACGCTGCTTGGGCTGATCATGGCCACCGTGGGGGAAGGCGCGCTCTTCAACATGCCACGCTTCACGATGGGGATCATGGACCTGCAATCGGGCTTCGGCTTCATCACGCTGGCCATGGCGATGTTCGCCCTGCCCGAGGCCATGTACCTGGTGCTGGACCCGAGCCGGTCGAACGAGGGCGGACCGGGCGGCGAGATCAAGGACATGCGCATCACGCGGGCCGAGGCGCGCCAGATCGCGCCCGTGATCGGGCGGCAATCGGTGCAGGGCTTCCTGGTCGGCGTGCTGCCCGGCGCGGGGGCTACCATCGCCTCTTTCCTGGGTTACGCGGTGGAGCGCAATATCGCCCCCAAGGAGGAGCAGGACCAGTTCGGCAAGGGCTCCCTCAAGGGCCTCGCGGCGCCGGAATCGGCCAATAACGCGGCCTGCACCGGGTCTTTCGTGCCGCTGCTGACGCTTGGCATTCCGGGCTCGGGCACCACGGCGATCCTGCTTGGCGCGTTGATCGCGCTCAATGTCAGCCCCGGCCCGCGCCTGATGATCGACGAGCCGCAGATCTTCTGGGCCGTGATCATCTCGATGTATCTGGGCAACCTGATCCTGCTGGTTCTGAACCTGCCGCTGATTCCCTATATCGCCAAGGTGCTGGCGGTGCCGCGCAGCTTCCTCATTCCGTTCATCCTCTTCTTCACCCTGATGGGGGCCTATATCGGGCAGAACAACGCGACGGAACTGCTGATCCTGGTGGGGTTCGGCATCTGCGCGACGATCCTGCGCTTTGCCGATTACCCGCTGGCCCCGCTTCTGATCGGGTTCATCCTGGGCTCGATGCTGGAGGACAATTTCAGCCGCGCGATGCAGCTTTACGGCGGCGTCAGCTTCATCCTGGAACGGCCGATGACGCTTGGCCTCTTGCTGCTGGCGGTGGCGCTGGTGGTGGTGCCGAGCTACCGGGCACGCCGCGCGCGGGCGCGTGCCAAGGGCGTGGCCGACGGGGATTGATCCGGATCGACGCCTTCGGCGCCGACCGGGGAACGCGCGGCCTCGGGCCCCAGACGGGGCCGCTCGGGCCGCGCGTGGTGCCCCCGCCTGGAATGGCGGAGGTTTCGCGTGGGGGCCAATGTCGGATGCCTCCGGCGGGGATATTTGCGGAACAAAGAAGGCGGGATCAGTAGGGGTCTTGCGGGCCGCGATCCGCGCTGAGGCTTTGCTGGTGGCGGGTGACGAGGGTTTCGATGGCGTCGGCCAGGTGAACCTCCGCGATGTGGCCGTCGCCCGCGGCGACCCGGATGCGATGCGCCTCGATCATCACATCGGCATGGGTGCAGCCCGTGGGCGGCTCGAACCGGTAGCAGGCCAATTCTATGAGCAGGCCCATCGGATCCTTGAAATAGATCGAGTCCATGAAACCGCGATCTTTCGGGCCGGAATGTGTGATGCCGCGCGCGTCCAGACGCTCGACTGCCTGGCTGAAGGTGGCCTTGGAGACGTTGAAGGCGAGGTGATGCACGCAGCCGGGTTCGGTCGGCGTGCGGCGCGGGTCGGCTGTGCGGCCCTCATTGGTGAAGACGGTGATGAGGCGCCCGTCGCCGGGGTCGAAATAGAGGTGGCCTTCGTCCGGGTTATCCAGATTGGGCTGGTCGAAGATGAAAGGCATGCCCAACACGCCCTCCCAGAAGTCGATGGATGTCTGGCGATCCGCGCCGGTCAGGGTAATGTGATGCACGCCCTGTGCCTGTAGCTTTCTCATATCTCGGCTCCTGCTGGTTTGAGCCGCAACTGTAGCCCGAATGGCGCATCAGGCAAATTCGGCTTTGCCAAAGCGGCGCGGGCTTTGCAGACTGGCGCGACACGAAGGGGGACGCGATGGCAGGCTCACCTATTCCGCCGCTCCTGTCTGTGGTCATCGACCGGCAGGGTGGCGCGGCTGTTCGGGCGGAGAACGCGTTTGCCGATCCCGCGCCGGAGGCCGCGCTGCTGTGGCAGCATCTCTACCGCGACGCTCCGCGCGCGGCGGCCGAACTGGCGGCCTCGGGGCTGGACAGTTTCGTTCTGGACGCGCTGACCGCCAAGGAAACAAGGCCGCGCTGCACCGTGCATGGATCGGGCGTGGTCCTGAACCTGCGCGGCGTGAACCTCAACCCCGGCGCGGAGCCTGAGGACATGGTCTCGGTCCGGTTGTGGCTGGAAGCGGGGCGCATCTTCGGCGTCTGGCTCAGGCCCCTGCAAGCGGTGGAGGATCTGCTTGGCGCGATGGAGCGCGGACAGGCGCCGGCCACGCCCGGTGAGTTTGTGGCCCGGCTGGCCCTGCGCCTGGCGGATCGGGCCGAGCCGGTGGTCGCCACCCTGAACGAGAGGATCGACACGCTGGAGGAACAGGTGCTGGACCAGGAGGCGGGCCTGGCGCGCGGCGACCTGGCCGAGGTGCATCGCAGCGCCATCATCCTGCGCCGCTTTATGCAGCCGCAGCGCGACGCGCTGACCACGCTGGAGATCGAGGACCTGGACTGGCTGACCGAGCGCGACAGATCGCGCCTGCGCGAGGCGGCGGAGCGGGTGCAGAGGCTGGCCGAGGACCTGGATGCGATCCGCGACCGCGCGCAGGTTGTGCGCGACCAGATCATGGAACTGCGCAGTGACCAGATGAACCGGCGGATGCTGGTCCTGTCGATCGTGGCCGCGGTGTTCCTGCCGCTTGGGCTGCTGACGGGGCTACTCGGGATCAACGTGGGTGGCATGCCGGGGGCGGAAAACGCGTGGGCGTTCTGGATCGTCACGGGCGGGTTGGTGGCGCTTGGCTGGGGGCTGGTCTGGTGGGTCTGGCGGTTGGGGATGTTCCGGTAGGGGGGATGGCCTTGTCGACGTCAATACGTGACGTCACATCTGAGAGTGTATTCAAGGAGCCAGAATTGACCGGCAAGCGAAGTTTGACTGCAATGATCTCTACAGCAATGCTGATGCTCGCAATCGGGTCCGCTGATGCTGACGAGACAAACCATTGTATTTCTACAAGGGCTGCGTCTTTCAGACTCGAACGTGAACCTGTAGCGATTGCCGGACTGGACCTGCCAGTCAGTCTCCCGCGGGAGGGTTTCGTGCAGGTCGGCGAGATGATCCGACCCTCGCCGGTGGGCGATTTCACGAATTCAGCTGGCCCTTTTGATCCCGCCAGTCAACGACTCTACCTCTGGGCCTATTCTCAAAATGGTTGGAACAATGTCCGCACGGGCGAGAGTGGCGTGATCCGCCCTCCTCTGTATTTTCCGGCGAACGATGTCGAAGACAGCACGTTCATCGAGCGTAGCGAGGTCTTGGGAGTCCAGTTTTACAGCGGCTACACAGCACCACACTGGTTGACGGGCGCGCAGTTCTATCGCGTGTACCAGATCGACGGCGCTGAAATGACAAGGGTGGCTGCACTGGAGGCGCGGATGCTGCGTTACGTTGGTGATGATCCCGAGGCGGGATTGGCGGTTTTTGCGCGCGCTGACGTCCTATGGCCCCGCGATCCGAGCAGTCTGGCCTGGTACGATGGTGAGCGTATCACATCGACATCTCCATCAGGCCCGCCGGTTCGAACAAGAAGATGCGACTTGCCTGAATGACATTCTTGTCTGACGGACGAACCGGAAGCCTAATGAATTCGTCGTGAATCGTGCTGGCTTCGTTGGCCAGCGCTATCATGGACAGCCTGGTCAACCATTTTGGTGCCCCTGCCAGCCCAGTGAGAAAAGGGCCACCCGCACTCGGATGGCCCCTCCCTAATTCACCCCGCCGCTTTCGCCTGCCGTTTCCGCTCATGCGGGTCGAGATAGCGTTTGCGCAGGCGGATCGCGTTCGGCGTCACTTCGACCAGCTCGTCATCGTCGATATAGGCGATGGCCTGTTCCAGCGACATGGTGACGGGCGTGGTCAGGCGCACAGCCTCGTCGGTGCCCGACGCGCGCACGTTGGTCAGTTTCTTGCCCTTCAGCGGGTTCACTTCCAGGTCATTGTCGCGGGAATGCTCGCCGATGATCATGCCGGTATAGACCGGCTCCTGCGCGCCGATGAACATCTTGCCGCGATCCTCCAGGTTCCACAGGGCAAACGCGACCGAGGTGCCGTTCTCCATCGAGATCAGCACGCCCTGACGGCGGCCGGGAATTGTGCCCTTGAAAGGTTCCCAGGCGTGGAACACGCGGTTCAGGACGCCGGTGCCGCGCGTATCGGTCAGAAACTCGCCGTGATAGCCGATCAGCCCGCGTGACGGCACATGCGCGATGATGCGGGTCTTGCCCGCACCCGCCGGTTTCATCTCGACCAGATCGCCCTTGCGCGCGCCGGTCAGCTTTTCGATCACCGCGCCCGAATATTCGTCATCGACATCGACGGTAACCTCCTCGACCGGCTCCAGCTTCTGTTCGCCATCATCGCGGATCAGGACCTGCGGGCGCGAGATGGACAGCTCGAACCCCTCGCGGCGCATGTTCTCGATCAACACGCCCATCTGCAATTCGCCTCGGCCCGCGACCTCGAAGGCCTCGCCGCCGGGCGTGTCGCTGATCTTGATGGCGACGTTGCTTTCGGCTTCCTTCATCAGGCGTTCACGGATGACGCGGGACTGCACCTTCTTGCCGTCGCGGCCCGCAAGGGGCGAGTCGTTGATGCCGAATGTGACGGTGATGGTGGGCGGGTCGATGGGCTGCGCGTAAAGCGGCTCATCGACGGCCAGCGCGCAGATCGTGTCGGCGACGGTGGCCTTGGACATGCCCGCGATCGAGACGATGTCGCCCGCCTGCGCCTCGTCGATATCCTGCTGCGCGAGGCCCCGGAAGGCCTGGATGCGGGTGACGCGGAACTGCTCGATCTTCTCGCCGACGCGGGAGAGCGCCTGAACCGTGGCCCCGACCTTGAGCTTGCCGGATTCGACGCGGCCGGTCAGCAGGCGGCCGACGAAGGGGTCGGCGCCGAGCGTGGTGGCCAGCATCCGGAAATCCTCGCCCTGGCGGGCGATCTGGCGCGGGCGCGGCACGTGGTTGACGATCAGGTTGAAGAGCGCGTGCAGATCCTTGCGCGGGCCATTCAACTCGGCATCGGCCCATCCGTTGCGGCCCGAGGCATACATATGCGGGAAATCCAGCTGGTCCTCATCGGCATCGAGCGACGCGAAGAGGTCGAAACACTCGTCCAGCGCGCGGTCGGGTTCGGCGTCGGGCTTGTCGACCTTGTTCAGCACCACGATGGGGCGCAGGCCAAGCGCCAGCGCCTTGGAGGTGACGAACTTGGTCTGCGGCATCGGGCCTTCGGCGGCATCGACCAGCAGCACCACGCCATCGACCATGGAGAGGATGCGCTCCACCTCGCCGCCGAAATCGGCGTGGCCGGGGGTGTCGACGATGTTGATCCGCGTGCCCTTCCATTCGACCGATGTGGGCTTGGCGAAGATGGTGATGCCGCGCTCGCGTTCGATGTCGTTCGAATCCATCGCGCGTTCGGCCACGGCCTCGTTGGCACGGAAGGCACCGGATTGTTTCAGAAGCTCGTCAACAAGGGTGGTCTTGCCGTGGTCAACGTGGGCGATGATCGCAATATTGCGAAGGTCCATGGGGGGAGGCCTTAAATTTCAGGATTTGGCGAGGCGTTACAATGGCGCGGGCGCAATGGCCAGCCCAAAACTCCTTCCGGGGAGTTTTGGAATTCCTTGTGAGGAATTTGGCGCGCCGTCAGGATGTCTTGCGCAGGCGGATCACCACATCGACCTTGTCGATCTCGAAGCCTTCGGGCGGGGTCGGTAGAGTGGCGATTTCCAGTTCGGATTTCTTCGCATCGACCAGCCGCCCTTCGCAGCTTTCGCATTCCATGAAGAAATGCGGGTGGTCGTCCATGCGCGTATCGAAATAGGAGCGGGTGCCGTCAACGGTGACTTCCTGAACCAGCCCCGCGTCGCAGAAAGCGCGCAGGGTGTTGTAGACGGTGGCCAGCGACACCTTTTCGCCCGCCGCGACCGAGGAGGCATGCAACCCCTCCGCCGTGACGTGGCGATCCTGCCCGTCGCCCACCAGCAGCGTTGCCAGCGACAGGCGCTGACGGGTCGGGCGCAGATCGGCCTGGGCCAGCCATTTGGTGCTGCGTTCGAGGGCTTCGGGGGTCATCGGGGCGGCATTCCTTGCGTTACAGGGTCAATATAGGGGTTGATCGGGAGGATTTTCAATTGGAATCGGGCCTGAACGCCTTAGATTGGACTTAGGTGTTTCCTTGCGCCCGCATCGCGGCGGATGCTAGGGGACGACGGATTTCAGGCGCTGGTGCCTGGGGCAGCAATAGCGAAGGGCAGGGGGCTTAATGGCTGGATATCCCACGAGTTTCGACCGGGACGATCTGTTGAAATGCGCACGCGGAGAGCTGTTCGGCCCCGGCAATGCGCAATTGCCCGAACCGCCGATGCTGATGATGGACCGGATCACCGATATTTCCGGCGATGGCGGCGCGCATGGCAAGGGGCATGTAATCGCCGAGTTCGACATCACCCCGGACCTGTGGTTCTTCGAATGTCATTTTCCCGGCAACCCGATCATGCCCGGCTGTCTGGGGCTGGATGGCCTCTGGCAACTGACTGGCTTCAACCTGGGCTGGCGCGGCTGGCAGGGGCGCGGCTATGCGCTTGGCGTGGGCGAGGTCAAGCTGACCGGCATGGTCCGGCCCGACCGCAAGATGCTGACCTACAAGATCGACTTCACCAAGGCGATCCAGACGCGGAGGCTCACCATGGGGGTTGCCGACGGCATCGTCGAGGCCGATGGCGAGGTGATCTACCAGGTCAAGGACATGAAGGTCGCGTTGAGCGAGAGTTGATTGGGGTGCCGCATCGCCCGCCCTCGGCGGGTGCCGCGTTTGATCGCGGTGCCGACCCATGCTGACCTACCTGCGCGGCCACTGGCAGCTTCTGGCGATCACCCTGATCGTTTTCGCGCTGTGGTCCACGCCCGTGGTCCTGCCGCTCAAGTTCCTCGTCGTTTTCTTTCACGAGCTGTCCCACGCGCTGATGGCCATTGCCACCGGCGGGTCGGTCGAGAGCTTCTCGGTCAATTTCCAGCAGGGTGGAGAGGTCTGGACGCGGGGCGGGTCGCGGTTTCTGACGCTGACGGCGGGGTATCTCGGCTCGCTCCTGATCGGGGCGGGGGTGTTGCTGGCGGCGCTGCACAGCCGGATGGATCGGGCGATCCTCGGCGGGATCGGGGTGCTGATGCTGGCGGTCCTGGTGCTCTATGTCCGCGACCTTGCCGCCATTGTGATCTGCGGGCTGACCGGGGCCGCCCTGATCGCCGCCTCGCGGTATCTGCGCGAAGGGGCCTGCGACCTGATCCTGCGGGTGATCGGCCTGTCCAGCCTGATCTACGTGCCCTACGATATATGGGATGACACGATCCGCCGCGCGGACCTGCGTTCGGACGCGCGGATGCTGGCCGAGGAGATCGGCGGGACAACGATGATCTGGGGCGGTCTTTGGTTCCTCCTCAGCCTCGCGGTCATCGCATGGTGCCTGTCGCGCGGGTTGGGGCGGGACAGCAACCTGCATCTCGGGCCGCGCCGGTAATCGGTTTGCACCGGGCTGGATGCGGGATTTTGCAACAAGACCGGCCCCTGGGTGCGCGTATTCCGCATGGATCGGGCAATACGGGCCCAAGAACGCGCACACTTCGCGGTCATTGGCCTGTATGAGGGGGCAAGCAATCCAGGAGGTTCCCGATGGAGAAGATCCACGTCCACCAGTCCCTCGCCAAGGCCGTCGCCGAGCATGGTGTCAAAACGATGTTCGGCCTCATGGGCGACGCCAATCTCTTTCTGGTCGACAGCTTCGTGCGCGACTGCGGCGGACAATTCGTGCCCGCCGCGCATGAGGCAAGCTCGGTCCTGATGGCGCTGGCCTATACCCAGGTGACCGGCAAGATCGGGGTGGCCAGCATCACCCATGGCCCGGCCCTGACCAACACGGCGACGGCGCTGACCGAAGGGGTGCGGGGCAAGGCCCCGGTGGTCCTGCTGGCCGGCGATACGCCGGTCGCCAATCCGCGCCACCTGCAAAGCATCGACCAGCGCGAGTTGGTCAAGGCCACGGGCGCGGGGTTCGAGCAGCTTCGCACGCCCGAGACCGTCGCCGCCGATGTCGCCCGTGCCTTCTATCGCGCGGCGGTGGAGCGGCGGCCCATCGTGTTGAACATGCCGGCCGATTTCATGTGGCAGGAGGTCGCCCATACCCGCCAGGTGCTGGACGTGTTCTCGGCGCCCGGCGGGGTCTCGGAAGGGGGGATCCTGGATGAGGCGATCGGCATGATCGCGTCGGCCCGCGCGCCCATCATCCTTGCAGGTGCCGGGGCCATCGACGCCCGCGACACGCTCATCAAGCTGGCCGACCGGCTGGAGGCACCGCTTGCGACGACGCTGAAGGCCAAGGGGCTGTTCACGGGCCACAAATACGACATGGACATTTTCGGCACGCTGTCGACCCCGGCGGCCTATGAGTTGATCGACAAGGCCGATTGCATCGTCTGCTTCGGCACCGGGCTGCACAGCTTCACCACCGACCAGGGCAAGCTGGTAAAGAACAAGCGGGTCATCCAGATCGACATCGAACCGACCGCCATCGGCAACAGCGTGCACCCCGATGCGGGGCTGGTGGCCGATGCCGGGCTGACCGCCGAGACGATCGCCTGGTGGCTGGACGAGGCCGAGATCCCCGGCAGCGGCTTCACCCGCGACATCGACCCCGACACCTTGCGCGCGCATCCGGTGGCGGCGGACAAGTCGGGTGAGGGCTTCGTCAACTATGTGCGGGCGCTGGACCGGCTGGAGGAGGCGCTGCCAAAGGATCGGATCCTCGTCACCGATGGGGGCCGCTTCATGACCGAGGTCTGGTGCCGCATCACGGTTCGCGATCCGCGCAGCAATATCGTGACCGCCAATTTCGGCGCCATCGGTCAGGGCTTGCAACAGGCCATCGGGGCCGGCGTGGCCGCGCCGGACAGACCCGTTGTGCTGTTCACCGGCGATGGCGGCTTCATGATGGGCGGCATCAACGAGTTCAACACCGCCGTGCGCCTGGGGCTGGACATGATCGTCATCCTTGCCAATGATTCCGCTTACGGGGCCGAGCATATCCAGTTTCTCGACCGTAAGATGGACCCGAGCCTGACGCAGTTCGACTGGCCCTCCTTCGCGGAGGTCGCCACATCGCTCGGCGGAACCGGCCTGGAGGTGCGGTCCGCGGAGGATCTGGAACAGGCCATCACGGCGATCGAGGGGCGCACGGGGCCCATCCTGATCGACCTCAAGCTCGATCCCAACGACGTGCCCCGGATGCGGATCTGACGGGCGGGCCCCGAAACCTGTCTGGCCGCCCGCCCTGCCCCTTGCCCTGCTTCCCGTCACCGTCCTACAAGTGACCAGCGGATCAGAAGGAGCAGTTTATGCGCCGAGTAGTTGTCACCGGATTGGGGATCGTCTCCTCGATCGGAAATAACGCCGAAGAGGTCGAGGCCAGCCTGCGGGCCGGAACATCCGGTATCGAGGCCAGCCCGGAAATGGTCGAGCACGGCTTCCGCAGCCAGGTTGCGGGCACGCTCAAGATCGACCCCAAGGAGCATGTGGATAAGCGCGCCCTGCGCTTCATGGGGCCGGGCGCGGCCTATGCCCATATCGCCATGAGCCAGGCGATTGCCGATGCGGGGCTGTCGGATGATGACGTGGTGAATGTGCGCACGGGCCTCGTCGCGGGCTCGGGCGGGCCGTCGACCAGCGCCATGCTGTCGGCGCATCAGACGGTTCTGAAATCCGGGGCGACCAAGCGGATCGGACCGTTCGCGGTGCCGAAATGTATGTCCTCCACCATCAGCGCCAACCTTGCGACGGCGTTCAAGATCAAGGGCATCAACTACTCCATCACCTCGGCCTGCTCGACCAGCCTGCATTGCATCGGCAACGCGGCGGAGCAGATCATGATGGGCAAGCAGGACGTGATGTTCGCGGGCGGCGGCGAGGAGCTGGACTGGACGCTGTCCTGCCTTTTCGACGCCATGGGCGCGATGTCGTCCAAGCGCAACGATGACCCGACCAGGGCCAGCCGCGCGTTTGACCAGGACCGCGACGGCTTCGTGATCTCGGGCGGCGGCGGCATCGTGGTGCTGGAGGATCTGGACCACGCCCTTGCCCGCGGCGCGACGATCTACGCGGAAGTGACCGGGTTCGCCGCCACCTCGGACGGGCATGACATGGTGGCACCGTCTGGCGAGGGTGGCGAACGGGCGATGCGGCTGGCGCTGCAAACCCTGCCGGAAGGGCGCCGCGTCAGCTATATCAACGCGCATGGCACCTCGACCCCGGTGGGGGACGTGGGCGAAGTGGAAGCCTGCCGCCGCGTCTTCGGCCAAGGCACCGTCCCGCCGATCAGCTCCACCAAGTCGATGACCGGCCACGCGCAGGGGGCCGCGGGCGCGCTTGAGGCGATCTTCTGCCTGCTCATGCTGAGGGGCGATTTCATCACCCCCTCGATCAATGTCGAGACGCTGGCCGAGGGCATCAACCCCGGCGAGGTTGCGACGGACCTTGTTGAAAGCGCGGGGCTGGACACGGTGATGACCAACAGCTTCGGCTTCGGCGGCACCAACGGCTCGATGCTGCTGTCGCGTTATAACGGATAGATTTCATGGCAAATTTGATGAACGGCAAACGCGGATTGGTCATGGGGGTCGCAAACGAGCGCTCCATCGCCTGGGGCATCGCCAAGGCGCTGCGGGCCGAGGGGGCGGAACTGGCTTTCTCCTTCCAGGGCGACAATTTCGGCAAACGAGTGCGGCCATTGGCCGAGCAACTGGATGTCAACCTGCTCTTGGATGTGGACGTGACCGACGATGACAGCCTGGATGCCTGTTTCAGCAAGATCGAGGAGGAATGGGGCCGGCTGGATTTCGTCGTCCATGCCATCGCCTATTCCGACAAGACCGAACTGGCGGGCCGCTTCATCAACACCACGCGCGAGAATTTCAAGAACTCGCTGACGATCTCGTGCTATTCGCTGATCGACGTGGCGCGGCGGGCCGAACCCCTGATGTCCGAGGGCGGCACCATCCTGACACTGACCTATATGGGGTCGAACCGGGTGACGCCGTTCTACAACGTGATGGGCGTGGCCAAGGCGGCGCTGGAAAGCTCGGTCCGCTACCTGGCCAACGATATGGGGCCGAACGGCATCCGCGTGAACGCGATCAGCCCCGGCCCGATGAAGACGCTGGCTGGCGCCGCGATCTCGGGCGCGCGGCGCACCTTCAACACGGCGCGCGACAATGCACCCTTGCGGGCCAACGCGACGCTGGAGGCGATCGGCGGAACAGCGGTCTACCTTGCCTCGGACATGGGCGCCTGCACGACCGGTGAGATCATCACCGTCGATGGCGGCTATCACGTGCTTGGCATGATGCAGCCGGAAAACCTGCAAGGGCCGGGGGCCGCGTAAGGGCAGCCCCCGCCCAGATCCCGGTCAGTCGACCGAGACGACCTTGACGGCAAAGGTCAGATCCTTGCCCGCGAGCGGGTGATTGGCGTCCAGAACGACCTCGCTCTCGGTCACTTCGGCCACCGTCACCGGCATGGCCTGCCCCTCGGGGGTCTGCAACTGCAACTGGGTGCCGAGGTCCAGCGGAATGCCATCGGGCACCGAGGAGCGCGGCACGCGCTGCATCGCCTGCGGGTTCTTCTGGCCATAGGCGTCATCGGCGGGCACGGTGACGGTCTTCTCTTCGCCTTCGGCCATGCCGTCCAGCGCGGTTTCCAGACCCGGGATGATCTGGCCCTCACCCATCGTAAAGCTCAGCGGATCCCGCCCTTCGGAGCTGTCGAAGACCGACCCGTCGGCCAGGGTTCCGGTGTAGTGAATTGCGATCTTGTTTCCGGCGGATGCCTGGGACATGTGACTTTCCTTCGTGTTTCGCGATTTGAAACCGCGCAACCTAAAGCCCATGCGCGTGATGTAAACCGGATTTCCCGAACCTCGCATCTTTCCGCTGACCTCTGCCTGTGCCAGTCTGCCGCCAAAGGGGGACCGCGCGATGACCATCACGACCTGCATTTTCGATGCTTACGGCACGCTCTTCGATGTCAGTGCCGCCGCCCGCGCGGTGGCCGAGGAGCCCGGCGCGGGCGCCTTCGCCGGGGTCTGGCAGGACGTCGCCGGCCATTGGCGCGCCAAGCAGTTGCAATACACCTGGATCCGGGCGCTGACCGGGCGGCACGTGGATTTCTGGCAGGTCACGCAAGACGCGCTGGATTGGGCGTTGGAGCGTTGCGACGTGGCCGATGCGGAACTGCGCGAGCGTCTGTTGGGTCTCTATTTCACGCTGGCCGCCTATCCGGAGGTGCCGGGGATGCTGGCCGAGTTGAAGGATGCGGGGCTGGCGACGGGGATCCTGTCGAACGGCTCGCCCGAGATGTTGCAGGGCGCGGTGGACAGCGCCCTTATCGGCGACATGCTGGACGCGGTGTTGAGCGTCGAAAGCGTCGGTATCTTCAAGCCGGATGCGCGGGTCTATGACCTTGTCGGGGCGCATTTCGGGTGCCGCCCGGACCAGGTGCTGTTCGTGTCCTCGAACGGGTGGGACGTGACCTCGGCCAGCGCCTACGGGTTCCGCACGCTCTGGGTCAACCGCGCCGGTGAGCCCGTGGACCGTCTGCCGGACCCGCCCGACAGGATCGCCCCGGACCTCACTGGCGTTGCCGGATTGCTCGGGCGGTTTTCATGAGGAATGTCACGACCGCGGACGGGCTGACGCTGGCCTATGACGATCAGGGCGCGGGCGTGCCGCTGCTGTGCCTGGCGGGCCTTACCCGCAACATGGACGATTTCGAGCCGGTTCTGGAGACGTTCGGAGACCGCGCGCGCATCATCCGGCTGGACAGTCGCGGGCGCGGGGCGTCGGATTTCGCCGAGGATGTGATGACCTATTCGGTCGTGCAGGAGGCCGCCGACGCGCTGGCGCTGGTAGATCACCTGGGGCTGGACAAGGTGGCCATCCTCGGCACGTCGCGGGGCGGGTTGCTGGCGATGACGCTGGCCTTTCAGCACAAGCATCGGCTGGCGGGCGTGCTGCTGAACGATATCGGGCCGGATATCGACGCGGACGGGTTGCGCTTCATCATGACCTATCTGGGCGAGCCGCCGCCCTTTGACACGCTGCAAGACGCCATCGAGGGGTTGCCCGATCGCATGGCACCCGCGTTCCGCAACGTCTCGCCCGAGGGATGGGAGAGGTTCGCGCGGCGCTGCTGGTCGGTGGCCCCCGATGGCAGGCTCGGGTTGCGCTATGACCCGCGCCTGCGCGACGCGGTCGAGGCGCAGGCGGAGGGATTGGAGCCGCCGGATCTCTGGCCGCTCTTCGGGCTGTTGGAGGGGGTGCCGCTTGGCCTGATCCGGGGCGCAAATTCCGACCTGCTGACGCGCGAGACGGCGGGCAAGATGCAGGCGCTGCGCCCCGATATGGACTACACCGAGGTGCCCGACCGGGGCCATGTGCCGTTCCTGGACGAGCCTGAAAGCATTGCCGCCATCACGCGGTTCCTGGAGCAGCTTCGATGAGTGACATCACCATGATCGAGGCCGCCCAAGCGCGCCTTCAAGGCCACGCGCGGCGCACGCCCATGCTGTCCTCGCCCTTCCTCGATGAGATCGCGGGGCGGCGGGTGCTGGTCAAGGCGGAGGCACTGCAACATAGCGGATCGTTCAAGTTTCGCGGCGGATGGGCGGCGGTCTCGGCGCTGCCGGAGGCGGCGCGCAAGGCCGGTGTGGTCGCCTTCTCCTCGGGCAATCACGCGCAGGGCGTGGCGATGGCCGCACGGGCGCATGGCGCACCTGCGGTGATCGTCATGCCGGAGGATTCGCCTGCGTCCAAGCTTGCAAATACGCGCGCACTCGGGGCCGAGGTCGTGACCTATGACCGCAACAATCCCGATCAGCGCGACGAGATCGCGGCGCAGATGGTGCAACTTCGGGGCCTCAGCCTGATCAAGCCCTTCGACAACCGCGAGGTCATCGCGGGGCAGGGCAGTTGCGGGTTGGAAATCGCGGAGCAGGCGGCAGAGGCAGGTGTGGACAGCGCCGATGTGCTGGTTTGCTGCGGCGGCGGCGGGCTGACCTCGGGCATTGCCCTGGCGCTTGAGGCGCGCGCGCCGGGGCTGCGGGCAAGGCCGGTGGAGCCGGAAGGGTTTGACGATGTGGCGCGGTCGCTGCAATCGGGCCGGATCGAGGAGAATGTGCGCAAATCGGGCTCGCTTTGCGATGCGATCATCACGCCCAAACCCGGCGAGATCACATTCCCCATCATGCACCGCCTCTGCGGCCCCGGCCTTGTGGTCAGCGAAGAAGATTGCCAGCGGGCGATGGCGCTGGCCTTTTCACGCCTGAAACTGGTGCTGGAGCCGGGAGGGGCTGCGGCGCTGGCGGCGGCGCTCTTCCAGCCCGACAGCGTCACCGGCCCGGCTGTCATCGCCGTGGCCACGGGCGGCAACGTCGATGCGGGCCTTTTCGCGGACACCCTCAGACAGTTCGGAGACAGCGCATGAGTGACGTCACCATCGCCAGTTTCAACGTCAAGAACCTGATCGGGCCGGAACAGGAATATTACGAGTTCCAGAAATACACGGCCGAGGAATACGCCTGGAAACGCGATTGGCTGGCCGATCAGGTGCTGACCCTGGATGCCGATGTGATCGGGTTTCAGGAGGTGTTCGAGCCCGAAGCACTTGAGGATGTGATGGAGGAGGCCGACCTGCGGGCCCGCGCGCTCAATGACGTGGCACAGCCCGCGCGCGGCGTCGGCTACGGGCGCAAGGCGATCTTCCGGCGGCTGAAACTCGAAGGCTATGCCGACGCGCAGGTGGCCTTCGCGCCGAACCTCAACGATGGCGACCCGGGGCAGCGGCGGCCCGGCCTTGCGGTGGTCTCGCGCTTCGGGTTCGTGGGCGCGCCGGAGGTGATCCAGGAGATCGAGCCGCCGCTGTCGATCCCGTTTTCCGCGCTTGGGGGTGAGGCCGGCGCGGGCAGTTTCACGCTGAAACGGCTCTCGCGCCCCATCCTCAAGGTTCGGATCGCGATGGGCGGGCGCGTCGTGACGCTCTTCAACTGTCACCTGAAATCGAAACTGGGCGAATACGACCGCCCGCCGGGGGCGGAGTTCGCGCCCGCCGCCGACCTGACGGATTACGACCCCGTGGGCCGCGCGCTTGGCAGTTTGCGGGCGGGGCTGCGCCGGATGGGCGAGGCCTTCGTGCTGCGCCGCCTCATCGTGGCGGAGTTGACGGCGGGCAACCCGGTCATCGTGTTGGGCGATTTCAACGACCATGAGAACGCGGTATCGTCCGAGATCATCGCGGGCGAGATCCCGTTCAAGAATTACGCCTGGATGCTGCGCCACGATGCACAACATGCGGGCGACCGGTATTCACGGGAAGAGGCCCGCCAGATCCGGGAGGATGTCGAGGCGATGCGGCTGCACTCCGCCGAAAGCCTCTTCGTGCAGAAATCCCTGCGCGACATGGTCTATACCGCCACATTCGGCGGCAAGTTCGAGAGCATCGACCGGATTTACCTGTCGCGGCATTTTCTGCCCGGCACACCCGACACGGTGGGAGAGATGACCTATTTCTCGGTCCTGAACGATCACCTGACCGATGGTTCACACCCCGAGGCGCCCTATAACAAGCTGGCCTCGGATCACGGGCAGATCATGGCGCATCTGCGCTTGCGCGACGGCGCGGCCTGAAGGCGAAGAGGGCGAGGCATCCGGCGATCAGCAGTGCTGCGAAGAGGAACGGCGCGCCCGGTGCATAGGGGCTGGCGTCCTCGCGGGAGAACCACCAGAAGATCTGGGTCATCACCAGGGGCGAGATGATGGTCGCGATTGCCTGGAGCGATCCCTGAACCCCTTGCAACTCGCCTTGCTGATCGGCGCTGGCGCGCTGGCTCATCAATCCTTGCAGCCCCGGTTCGGTCATGTCGGTCAGGGCCAGGAGGGGCAGAACGGCCCAAAGCATCCAGGCCTCGCGGATCAGGCCCAGGTAGATCAGCGTCACGATGGTCAGGCAGAGGCTTCCATAGATCACCCGCCGTTCGCCGAAGCGGTGAATGATCGGTCGGATCAGGAAGGCCTGGGTGATGAAAAGGCCGATGCCGTAGGCCGCCAGCGACAGGCCCACGAGGCCTGGATCGAAGCCGAACCGCGCCTGCGTCCAATAGGCCCAAACGGCAGGATAAACCCACGAGGCGACATGGTAGATCAGGATGACGAGGAGAAGCTGCCGCATCCCCGGCAGTTTCTCCATCGCCTTGAGGCCGCCAAGCGGATTGGCGCGGCGGATGTCGAAGGTGCGGCGGTGGCGCCGTGCCAGCGTCTCGCGCAGGACGACCCAACCGAGGCCGAAATTGAGCAGCGCCAGCAGGGCCGCGCCCCAGAACGGTGCGCGCGGGTCGAGATCGCCGAGCAGGCCGCCAAGGGCAGGCCCCGCGACGAAACCGATGCCGAACCCCGCCGCGATCAGGCCGAACTTGGCGGAGCGCTCGGGTCCGTCATAGATGTCGGCCACCATCGCGTAGATTGTCGTGTAGGTGGCCGAGGTGATGCCCGCGACGACCCGCGCCAGGATCAGCACCCAGATCGTCTGCGCCAGGGCCATCACCACGTAATCGGCGGCCAGCACGATCAGGGAAATCAGCAGGATCGGGCGCCGCCCGTACCGATCCGAGAGGTTGCCCAGGACGGGCGAGAACAGGAACTGCATCACCGCGAAGATCGCCGAGAGGATCCCGCCCCAGATCGCGGCCGAGGCGAGGCCCACCCCGCGCACTTCCTCGATCAGGTCGGGCATGACCGGGAAGATGATGCCGATCCCCATCGCGTCCAGCGTGATGGTTGCCAGGATGAAGACCAGAGTCGGGCGGTCAGCCATCCTCGCGCCCATGCACGGCGCGGGCGAAGGCGCTTGCCTCCTCCGGGGCGTGGCCGAGGGGGGCGGATTGGGTCAGGTCGAGGTCGGGATGGGCGCGGGCCAGAAGGTCTTGCAGGGGGGTGCCGGTTTCCTGGGCCTGTCGGCACAACGCCTTGACCTCGGCCTGTGCCTCGGGGCGCGGGATATGGGCGGCGAGGGCAAAGCTGAGCGCCTCGGCATGGATGAGGCCAAGCGGATCGGAGAGGTTTTCGGCCATCCGCTCCGTCTGCGGCTCCAGCGTTTCGATCAGATCGGCGGCGGTGGTCAGCGCCTTGGCCGTGCCCATGACCATCGCGGGCAGGCTCAGCCATTCGGTGAACCACGCCGCGCCGTCGCGTTGCTGCCGGTGCAGGGCGGCCCCTTGCATCGCGCCGTTCAGCGCAACGACGTGACGCGCCAGCGCCACCAGCACGGACGCCCCCACCGGATTCTGTTTCTGCGGCATGGTCGAGGAAGCCCCGGCTGCGCCGAACCGCACCTCGCCACTGTCGGTCTGCGAGAGGAGCAGCAGGTCGTCGCCCAGTTTGCCAAGGCTGCCCGCCACCAGCGTCAGCCAGCCCGCCAGTTCCGTAACGCTATCGCGGGTGCTGTGCCATGAATGGCCAGGATCGGAGAGGCCGAGCGCCTCGGCCATCGCCTTGCGCAATCCGGGCGCGTCGGGGCCTAGCGCGCTGCTGGTCCCTGCCGCGCCGGAAAGCGAGACCTGCAACAGGCGAGGCCGCAATGCCGCCAGCCTGTCCAGATGCGCCAGGTGCGGCCAACCCCAAGAGGCGACGACCGCGCCGAAACTGGTGGGCGTGGCGCTTTGGCCATAGGTGCGGGCGGTGATCGGCGTGTCGGCATGGGTCTCGGCCATCGTCGCCAGTGCATCCAGCATCCGGGTCTGCGTGGTCTCCATCAGGCTCAACGCCTGGCGCAGGCGCAGCACCAGCCCGGTGTCGATGATGTCCTGAGACGTCGCCCTCCAATGCAGGTATTGCGCGTGCTCCGGCGCGTCCATCGCGGCGCGGAAGGCAGCGACCAGCGCGGGCACCGGCACGCCGTTCTGCCCCGTCGCGGCGGCAAGGCCCGAGGGGTCGATCTGCACCTCCATCGCGGCGCGGTGGATCGCCTCGGCGCTGTCCTGCGGGATCAGCCCCAAGGCACCTTGCGCCTTCGCCAACGCGCCTTCGACCAGCATCATGGCGCGGATCTCGGTGCTGTCGGTGAAAAGACGGGCGATATCGGTGTCAGTGAAAAGGTCGCGGTAGAGCGCGCTGTCGAAGGGGCTGATGCTCATGCTCGGCCCCCGTGACCGATCGAGGTCAGGAAATCGGACAAGAGCGCGGCATAGGTTTCGGGCTGTTCCGCGCAGGGCAAATGCCCCGCGCCGCGCATCAGCTCGAACCGCGCGCCTGGGATAAGGTCGGCCAGGTCGCGCACCAGGTCGGGCGGCGTCGCGCCATCCTCGGAGCCTGCGATCACCATGGCGGGCAGGCGCAGACCGCTGGTCGGCGTGATGAAATCGGCCCCCGCGATGGCGGCGCAAACCCCGGCATAGCCCTCTGCGGGCGTGGTTTCGACCATGCGTTGCCAGGGCGGCATCGCGGCCCCCTCGCGGAACTTGCGGGAAAACCAGCGCTCCATGATCGCGTCCGACATCGCGGCAAGGCCCTGCGCGTGAACCATCGCGATTCTCTCCTGCCACATCTCGCGGGTGCCGATCTTGACGCCGGTATTGGACAGCACCACGGCCCGGATCATGTCCAGCCGCTTGGCCGCCAGCCCCTGCGCGATCATGCCGCCGACCGAGAGGCCGACCAGAACCGCCTCGCGCACGTCCAGCGCGTCCAGCAGCCCTTCGAGGTCCGACACCATCGCCCCCATGGCGTAGGGTGCGGGCGGGCAGGCGCTGAGGCCATGGCCGCGCATGTCGTAGCGGATCAGTTTCAGGCCCGCGGGCAGATGCGCCACCACGTCGTCCCAGAGCCGCAGATCGGTGCCGAGCGAGTTGGAGAAGACCACCGGGGCGCCATCCGGGTCGCCATCAATCCGGTAGTGGAGATCGGTGCCATTGACGGAGAAGCTCAGCATGGGGTCGGGTCCGGCGTTTGGGTGCGATGCGTACCTTTTGCGGGCTTTGGCCCCAGGGCGCAACTGTCGCGTGCCTGGAAGGGGTTGCACCAGGGCGCACGCATCCGCATGGTCATCGCGACACCGGGCAAGGGAGCCACCGCCGATGACCAAAGTGAAAGCCGCCGTCTGCCATGCGTTCGGGCAGGATCTGCGCATCGAGGAGATCACCCTGCGGCCGCCTGACCTGGCTGAGGTCCAGGTGCGGCTGGAGGCGGTCGCGATCTGCCATTCCGACATATCCTACATGGACGGCGCTTGGGGCGGCGACCTGCCTGCCGTCTACGGGCATGAGGCGGCGGGGCAGATCACCGCCGTGGGGGCAGGGGTGACAGGATATCGGGTCGGGCAGAAGGTTCTGGTGACGCTGATCAAATCCTGCGGCACCTGCGGGCCTTGCGCGGGCGGCGCGCCGGTCTATTGCGACGGAACGCCCGCGGCGGAGGGGGCGATTACGCTCGCGGATGGTTCCACGGCGCTGAAGGCGATGAATTGCGGGGCCTTCGCCGAGGCCGTGGTGGTGCATCAGAGCCAGCTGGCCCCCTTGCCCGACGACATGCCCTCGGACGTGGCCAGCCTCCTGGCCTGCGGCGTCATCACCGGCATTGGCGCGGTGGTGAACACGGGACGGGTGCGGCCCGGTCAGAACGTGGTGGTGATCGGCGCGGGCGGCGTCGGCCTCAACACCATCCAGGGCGCGCGCATCGCGGGCGCGGCGCGGATCATCGCGATGGATATGTCAGAGGACAAGCTGGAGGACGCGCGCGCCTTCGGGGCGACCGACGCGCTGCTGGCGACCGGCGACAAGCCCTGGGAGGCGGTGGCCAGGATCACCGGCGGCAGGATGGCCGATGCGGTCTTCGTCACCGTCGGCGCGATCCCAGCCTATGACCAGGCGCTGCGCCTTCTGGGCAAGGGCGGCATGGCCTACGCGGTCGGGATGCCCCATTCCGGTGCCAAGGCCGAGTATGAGCCGGTGATCATCGCCGCCGTCGGGCAGGGCATGAAAGGCAGCAAGATGGGCGACACCGTGCTGGCGCGGGACATTCCCTGGATGGTCGATATGTACGGGCAGGGCCGGCTGAAGCTGGATGAGCTGATCTCGGGTCGCTGGCGGCTGGACCAGATCAACGAGGCGATTGCCGACACCAAGACCGGCCATGCCCGTCGCAATGTGATCGTGCTGTCATGAGACTGGCGGAGCTGGAGATCTTCACCGTTGCCCCGCCTGATCCCGGCATGGGCGGGCGCTACTGGATATTTCCCAGGCTGACCACGGCCTGCGGGATCGTGGGTTATGGCGAATGCTATGCCTCCACGGTCGGGCCTGCCGCAATGCGGGCCGTGATCGAGGATGTGTTCGCGCGCTACTTCGAAGGCGAGAACCCCGAGAATGTGGAGCGGATGTTCCGCCGCACCTATTCCAGCGGGTTCACGCAGCGCCCCGACCCGACCGTGATGGGTGCGTTTTCGGGGCTGGAGATCGCCTGTTGGGATATCCTGGGCAAGGCGCGGGGCCGTCCGGTCTGGGCGCTGATGGGCGGACGGATGAATGAGCGTGTGCGCGCCTATACCTATCTCTATCCGTTGGCGCATCACGACTCGGCGGATTTCTGGATTTCTCCCGATATGGCGGCAGAGGCGGCTGCGGCCAAGGTCGGGGAAGGCTGGACCGCACTGAAATTCGACCCGGCCGGCCCCTACACGATGCGCGGCGGGCATATGCCGGCGATGTCGGACGTCACCCGTTCCGTCGCTTTCTGCAAGGCGATCCGCGAGGCCGTAGGCGACCGGGCCGACCTGCTTTTCGGCACGCATGGGCAATTCACGCCCGGTGGTGCGATCCGCCTGGGACAGGCGTTGGAGCCCTATTCGCCGCTCTGGTTCGAAGAGCCGACGCCGCCCGACAATCACGCCGCCATGGCCGAGGTCGCGCGCGCGGTGCGGATCCCGGTGGCCACCGGCGAGCGGCTGACCACCAAGGCGGAGTTCACGCAGGTGCTGCGCGCGGGCGCTGCGACGATCCTGCAACCGGCGCTTGGCCGTGCGGGGGGCCTCTGGGAGGGCAAGAAGATCGCCACGCTGGCCGAAGGCTTCGGCGCGCAGATCGCGCCGCATCTCTATGCCGGACCGGTGGAATGGGCCGCCAATATCCATCTGGGCGTGACCTGCCCCAACCTGCTGCTGGTCGAGACGATCGAGACGGAGTTTCATGCAGCCCTGATCGGGGCGACGATCAAGGTCGAGGAGGGGTTCATCGCCGCGCCATCGGGGCCGGGGCTTGGGATCGCCTTCAACGAGGATCTGGCGCGGGCCCATCCCTGCGACAGGGCGGGGCTGCATCTGGAAATGCAGGATGACCCATGTGACTGGCAGAACGGCAATGCCTTTGCGGGCGGCTCGCCGGAATAGCGGGCGGGCGGCCCGTCGACGGGCCGCACAGGCGCTCGGTCGACCGAGCGCATCCCCCGGTCGTTAGCCTAGCGCTCCTGCTCGTGGGCGTAGCGCAGCCGGGCGATTTCCTCGTTGCGCTCGATCTTCTTTTCCTGCGTCAGCGCCTCTTCGACGAAGCCCAGATGCAGCTCGATCGCGGCGCGCGCCGCGTCTGGGTCGCGCGCCTGGATCGCGTCGTTGATGGCGCGGTGATGCTCCAGCAGGATGTCGCGGGTGTTGCGGTGGCGGAACATGGCGGCGCGGTTGAAGAACACGCCCTCCTTCAGCAGATCGAACATCGACCGCATCATGTGCAGCATGATCACGTTATGGCTGGCCTCGATGATGGCAAGGTGGAACTGCGCGTCCAGCTCGGCCTCATCCGCGGGATTGCGCTTGGAATGGGCGGCTTCCATCTTGGTGAACAGCGTGTCGATCACCTTGAGATCGGTCTTGGTTGCCGACAGCGCCGCGCGCGCGGCGGCGATCCCCTCCATGTCGCGGCGAAAATCGAGATAGTCGAACACGGCTTCCTCATGCGCGCTGAAGAGCTTGATGAGCGCGGGGGAAAAGGCGCTGCCCAGAACCTCGGCCACGTAGATCCCCGCGCCTGCGCGTGCCGTCAGCAGGCCGCGCTCCTGCAGATCCGAGACCGCCTCGCGCAGCGACGGGCGCGACACGCCGAGCCGTTCGGACAGTTCGCGTTCGGACGGCAGACGTTCGCCGGGGCGCAGGATGCCGCGCAGGATCAGCTCCTCGATCTGGTGAACGACGGATTGCGACAGCTTTTCGGATTCGATGCGCTGGAACGGCATGGAGGCACCCCCTGATTGGTCAGGTTAGATGACCACATCAGGGGGTGTCCAGAAAAAGCCGCCCAGGTCAGGCGTTTGGACGGATGAAAATCTCGACCCGGCGGTTCTGCGCGCGGCCCTCGGGCGTGAGGTTGGTGGCCACCGGCTGATCTTCGCCGCGTCCGATGCTTCGCACGCGCGAGGGGGCGACGCCCTGTTCCAGCAAGATGCCCGCAACGGCCGAGGCGCGGCGCGCCGACAGGTCCTGGTTGTATTCCGCCGACCCCGTGTTGTCGGTATGGCCCACGACCTCGACCGTGCTGTCGCGGTATTCCTGGAGGTTGCGCGCCAGCGCCCGGATGTCGGCCTGAAGATCGGCCCGCACGGCGGCGCTGTCGGTGGCGAAGAGGATGCCCTCGGGCATGGTCACCAGCAGGTAATCGCCCCGGTTGTCGATCTGGATCCGGTTATTCGCCATCGAGGCGCGCAGATCGGCGGCCTGCTGATCCAGCGAATAGCCGATCGCCCCGCCGACAGCCGCCCCCGCCGCCGCGCCGAGCACCGCGTTGCGGCCCCGGTTGTCGTTGTCCGAGGCGGCGCCGAGGAACCCGCCGAGGATGCCGCCGATGATGGCCCCGTCGCGGGTGCGGTTCTGGTTGGGGTCGGTGTTGTAGGCCGGTTCGCAGGCGGCCAGCCCGAATGCGGCGATGGTGCCGAGCGCGATCATGCGGAAGGAGGTATTCATGGTGCTGCCTTTCCCAAAAAGAGGGGCCCGACTGATGCGGGCCTTGTTCGGCGGGACTATATCAGCCCTTACGGGTTACGGCAGGGGAAAACCATCGACAGGCGAATTATTGCCCGCCTGCCGATGCGACTGAAATCGGGCGGCGGGGTCAGCCGCTGGTGAACTCGACCGCCAGCGGGTTGAAGACGATGGCCCGGATCGACGTATCGCCATGCGGGTTGCTGTCGTCCGATATATCGTCGCCCATCGTGTCTCCGATCAGCCGGACCATCTGGACCGGGCCGGTCGAATCGGCGTTAACGGTCATCATCAGCGCCCCGTCCTCGGACCCCAGGCAAGTCCCCGCGCAGGTCGGGCGGGACAACACAACGGTGCCCCAGACCGGGCGATCAATGCGCGAGACGAAGCGGGCACCGTCCGACGGCTGCCAACGCCAGACCTCGAAGGTTTCTTCTGTGCGTGTGAATGATCCGTCGCCTCCCGTTTCGCGAGCCGAAAACTCGACATGAGCGAAAATCGCGCGTCCGCCGCGCCCGACTTCAAGTGTGACGCCGATATACATGTTGGGACCGTTGCCGCCGAACTCGCGGTCACCGGTGATGACGGCGGTGGGTACGATGGGCGTTGTGATCGAGGTGAGGTGCAAAATGCCTGTTTCCTGCGCCGATGCCGGTGACAGGCTGGCGAGAACGATGGCGGAGGCGGAAAGAAGGGCAAGGGGTTTCATAGGAAGAATCTCCACGGAATGTGCTGAGTTGAAGTATCAGGTAGCAATATCCGTGGGTCGAATTGACGTAGGGGAAGGTTCAAAACCCGGTCGCCCTCGACCGCCTTACGCGCTGCGGCGCATGTCCTCCTCGGCGCTTTCCCAGGCCAGCATGGCGCGTTTCACCGGCAGGCCCCAGTGGTAGCCGCCAAGCCCGCCCGACTTGCGCAGTGCGCGGTGGCAGGGGATCAGCCAGGAAATCGGGTTGCGCCCGACGGCGGTGCCAACTGCGCGCACGGCCTTTGGGTTTCCGATGGCCTCGGCAATCTCGGAATAGGTGGTGACATGGCCCGTGGGGATGCGCAGCAGGGCCTCCCACACCTTGATCTGGAAGGGGGCTCCGATGAGGTAGAGCCGCGCTTCGCCGGGTGTCGCGCCGAAGGCCGCATCGACCCAGGGCTTCAGCGCGTCGGGGTCTTCGCTGAACCGCGCCTCGGGCCAGCGGGATTGCAGGTCGGCCATGGTGGCCTCTTCCCCGGTTTCGGCGGTAAAGCCGATGCCACAGATGCCCTTGTCGGTCCCCATCACGATGGCGGGGCCGAAGGGGCTGTCGAAAAGGCCCCAGGCGATCTCCAGCCCCGCGCCGCCGGCGGCAAACTCGCCGGGGCTCATCGCCTCCCATTTCACGAACAGGTCATGCAACCGGCCCGAGCCGGAAAGGCCGACCTCATCCGCCGTCGCCAGCGTGGTGAAGCGGTCGCGCAGCAGGGTGCGGGCGTGGTCCAGCGACAGGTATTGCTGGTAGCGCTTGGGGCTGACACCGACCCATCGCGAGAACACCCGTTGCAGATGCGCGGGGCTCATGTCGAGGGCGCGGGCCAGGGCCTCCAGCGAGGGGCCGGGGGCAGGGGCCGCGTCGATGATATCCAGCGCGCGGCGGATGACGTTGTAATGGTAGGCGGTCTCGGGCGTGTCGGTCATGGCGGGCATCTCCTTGCCCGCAAATCTAGGCGCGCGGCCCTTGCCACGCGACCCGAAACTTGCGCCTTATGCGGGTCATGACGGTGAGCGCATGGATGGATCGGGATGAAAGGGCGGGCGGCGACGGCCCCGAGGGAGCGCTTTTTCCGTGGTGGAGCTTCACCAAGACCGTGATGAGCATCTGTGCGCTGCGGCTGGCCGAGGCGGGCGCGCTCGACCTGGAGGAACCCTTGCCGGGGCGTCCCTATTCGACCCTGCACCTGATGGCGCATCGGGCGGGGGTGCGGGATTATGGCGGGCTGGAGAGCTATCACAAGGCAGTTGCGTCCGGCGATGCTCCGTGGCCGGTCGCCAGACTGCTGGATGAGGCAGGCGCGGATACCCCCCTTTGGCCGCCCGGTCACGGGTTCGCCTATTCCAATATCGGCTATCTGGAATTGCGCGGCGTGCTGGAACGCGCCGCCGGGTGCGATATGGGCCGGATGGTCGCGCGGCTGATCACCGGGCCGCTTGGGCTGACCTCGGTGTCGCTGGCCACGACGCCACAGGATTTCGAGCGCATCCACTGGGACAGCGCGGGCGGCTATCACCCCGGATGGGTCTATCACGGCTGCCTGATGGGCAGTGCGGGCGATGCCGCGCGGGTGCTGCACACGGTCATGACGGGCGGGCTGATCTCGGAGCAGTCACTAAAGAAGATGCAGACATCCCATTTCACAGGCGGCGCAATTCCCGGCAGGCCGTGGTCGGCAATCGGCTATGGCCTCGGCCTTATGCAGGGTGTGGTGGAAGGGCTCGGGCCTGCCCTGGGCCATAGCGGCTGCGGGCCGTTCTGCGCCAATGCGGTCTATCATTTCCCCAATACCGGCGTGACGGTGGCCAGCTTTACCGATGGCGGGGATGAGGCCCCGGCGGAATGGGAGGCTACGCGGATCGCCCGCGAAATCGCCGCTTCGCGTTGATCTTCCGGCGGGCTCGCTCTACTCCTGCCTCTGACCCGACCCCCGGAGCCCTCGCGATCATGTCCAAGCCGCTTCCCTATGCCACGATCCACGAAATCTTCACCCGCTTCCGCGAGGCCGAGCCGGAGCCCAAGGGCGAATTGCACCACACCAATGCCTTCACGCTGGTCGTGGCCGTGGCCCTCAGCGCGCAGGCGACCGATGCTGGCGTCAACAAGGCGACGGCGAAGCTGTTCGAGATCGCCGACACGCCGCAGAAGATGCTGGATCTGGGCGAAGATCGGCTGATCGAGCATATCAAGACCATCGGGCTTTACCGCAACAAGGCCAGGAACGTCATCAAGCTGAGCCGGATCCTGGTCGAGGACTATGGCGGCGAGGTGCCGTCCTCCCGCGCGGCGCTGCAATCCCTGCCGGGTGTGGGGCGCAAGACCGCCAATGTCGTGCTGAACATGTGGTGGGGCATGCCCGCGCAGGCGGTCGATACGCATATCTTCCGGGTCGGCAACCGCACCGGCATCTGCCCCGGCAAGACCGTCGACGCGGTGGAACGCGCCATCGAGGACCGGATCCCGGCGGAGTTCCAGCTTCACGCCCATCACTGGCTGATCCTGCATGGCCGCTACAAGTGCAAGGCCCGCAAGCCCGGCTGTCCGACCTGCCTGATAAACGATCTCTGTGCCTTCGAGGAAAAGACCATATGACCAAGACCTATGATGTTGTCGGGATCGGCAACGCGATCGTCGACGTGATCTCGCACGGGACCGACGATTTCCTGGAGAACATGGGGATCACCAAGGGCATCATGCAACTGGTGGAGCGTGAACGCGCCGAGCTGCTCTATGCCGCGATGAGCGACCGGACCCAGGCACCGGGCGGGTCAGTCGGCAACACGCTGGCGGGGATCGGTTCACTCGGCCTCGTGACGGCCTTCGTGGGCCGGGTGCGCGACGATACGCTTGGCCGGTTCTACGCCGAGAAGATGCAAGACGAGGGCACCGATTTCCCCAACCCGCCGGTGGCGAGCGGGGAAAACCTGCCGACCTCGCGCTCGATGATCTTCGTCAGCCCCGATGGCGAGCGGTCGATGAACACCTATCTGGGCGAGGGGGCCGAGTTTTCCGGCGCCGATGTGGATGCGTCGGTGATGGAAAACGCCCGCATCCTGTTCCTGGAGGGCTATCTCTACGACAAGGACAAGGGCAAGGAGGCCTTCGCCGCTGCCGCAGCCGCCTGCCGCAGCGCGGGCGGGCAGGCGGGGATCACGCTCTCCGATCCGTTCTGCGTCGACCGCCACCGCGCCGATTTTCGCAAGCTGATCGAAGACGAGATGGATTTCGTGATCGGCAACGAGGATGAATGGCTGTCGCTCTACCAGACCGCTGACCTGACCGCCGCACTGGATGCGGCGGCGGATGTTTGTCCCATCGTGGTCTGCACCCGGTCGGGGCAAGCCGTGATCATCCGGCAGGCCGGTGTCACGGTCGAGGTGCCGGTAACGGAGGTCACGCCGGTGGACGCGACCGGTGCGGGCGACCAGTTCGCCGCCGGGTTCCTCTACGGGCTGGCGACGGGGCGCGACATGGAGGCATGCGGGCGCATGGGGGTTGCCGCCGCCGCCGAGGTGATCGGCCATATCGGCCCGCGCCCGAAACGGGCGTTGAAGGCGATCTTCGCGGAACAGGGTTTGATTTGATGGCGTTCAGGCTCCTGGCTAACGTCAGCCTCCTTTACGCGAGAACCGATGCAACGGCGTCGAGGTCATCCGACTGAAGTTTGGGTGCCAGCCAATCGAACACACGCTTCTGTTCGTCTCGCGTAAGCTCTGCCGGAACAGCGTTGTCCCAGGGGGTGAGACAGCCATCGACCGCCAGGGACGGAAACTGATTTACGTCCTCGGTGTAAATCTTCAGCGCCTGTTGCGCATATTCTGGCGGCAGGAACCGGTAGTCCCGGGACTCGATTTCCATTGGTGGCTTCGTGTGCCTTGCCATCTTGAGACCGGCACGGGAGACCCGAAAAATCACGTCAGTGGGCAGCTCGGTCTGCTGCAAATGCCAAAGCAGTATGGTCAGCGCGACCGGACGTGACTGGTTCAATCGCTCTTGCGGCGCGGCGTTGGCCAAGATCTCTTGGTGCGGCAGGTCAAGAGCTTTCAGGAAATCGGGAATGACGCCGTCTCCGATGCGGAATGCAGAATAGGGCCGCACGATGAATTCCGCCTGTGGCAACATTCTGGAATATGCCTCGGCAACGAATCGCACCCCCCGCGCCTCCATTTCGCGGACATGAGGTGTGTTCTGGATCATCGGGATTTTCTGTCCATGATGCACGGTCGATCTTGGTTGCAGCCTGCCCCAAATGAACTGTCGGTATAGGCTCTCGTTCCAATCATCGAGACGCCGGGCATAGACCAGGATGCGAACCGGATCTTGCCCAACCAGGTCTTTCAGGACGTTGGCATCAATGCGCTCAATGTTGTTGTAAAGCATCTCATGGGACAGAAGTATCTGCTTGGTATCGGGATCGGATTTCGCATCAGCGAGGATCTTCATCAGGATTCGATGCGCTTCACTGGGAGGGAAGTCGAACCAATGCTGCATCATTGGCGTCAGGGCATGGACCAGAAGATGGTGGTGTGGGGAAACCGCGAGCGCGGGATGATCCTCACCGGTAGGATAGAATAGCCCGTATTGCTGCAACAGTTTGTGATTCGATTTGAGGAACCCCTGTACCGAGCTTGAGCCGGTTTTAGGTGCGCCGATGTGCAACGTAATCTGTGTGCTGGTCACGTGGGATGCTCCGGGTGCGATATTGCGGGTGTCAGTCTGAGGAAATTACCTCGAAATCATGGGTAATCTCTGCCGTCTTGGCGATCATCGCCGAGGCCGAGCAGTATTTCTCGACCGAAAGCTGGATCGCCCGTTCCACCTTGGCCGGGCTGACCCCACGCCCCTTGACGATGAAACGCATATGGACACGGGTGAAGACGGCGGGCGTCCCCTCGGCCCGCTCCGCATCCAGTTCGACGATCACATCCTCGACCGGCTCGCGCCCCTTTTCCAGGATCGAGACCACGTCATAGGCCGAACAGCCGCCGGTGCCGATCAGGACCAGCTCCATCGGGCTTGGGCCGGGGGTGGTTCCATCCTCTTCCTTGGTGCCGAAGACGAAATTGTGGCCGGTGCCGGAATGGCCGATGAAGGTCCGCTTGCCGGTCCAGTTCACGCGCGCTTTCATGGGGGTCTCCTGTTGTTGTTTCCCCGTGTCTTACTGCGATGTCAGGCGGGGAAACAGAGGGTCAATCGCCGAGCTTGGCGTGCACCTCGTCCAGGTCGATCTCGCCTATGGGCATCTTGTTGCCCGGATTCTCGAAATCGTATCTGAACAGCTGGAAGTCGCGCTTGTAGATCTCGTAGACCAGATGCATCGACAGGTCGTCGAAATAGTCCTCCACCGGGTGCAGGCGCTTGGGCCCGTGACCTTCGGATTCGTTGAAGCGCGGGATCTCCTCCAGCTTCACCTCGTGCTTGTTCTCGATCGAATCGAGCACGCCCTGCATTCCTTCGTTGAACTTCTCGGTCCAGAAGATGCGGTCATAGCGCCCGCCATTGACGATGAAGGTGGAGACATGGCCCGACATGGCCGACCAGTGGATATCCGGGTCCATCGGGCGCCGCCAGCGGATGGTGTCGCGGGCAAACAGCAGGAAGCGGCGGAAGCTGGCGATCTGGTCAAACTCGCCCTTGCCATCCTCGCCGCCGACCTCGATGCCGTATTTCTGGATCAAGAGCGGCACCAGGTTACCGCGATAGCGTTTGCCGTTCCTCTGGATGCCGCAGATCTTGTCGAAAAAGCTGGAGAGAATCCGCGTGTAGGGGTTGCGTACGCAGGTGAAGGCAAAGCTCTTGTGGCCGCGCACATTGGCCTCGATCAGGGGTTGCGAGCCTTCCAGCGCCCATTTGTGCAGCCCCTTCTTGGCGTCATGGATGTCGCCGTCGAAGAATTCGCCCGAATCGGCGTAATACATGATCTGCCCGATGGTCGAGCAGGCGCATTTGGGCACCACGCGATAGACCACACTCTCGCTCTCGGTCATCCAGGTTCCGGGAAAACCCATACTCGTCTGTCTCCACTATTTTTGTCTGTTCTGCGGATTGATCGGGAATCGGCAAACATCTAGGCTGTCTTTAACTGGTATTAGGCCTTATTGGCACAACAATAAGGAAAGATTGAGGCTTGTTGTTTCGCGCATGGCAAAGATTGCCTTCATATTGTTGTGCCACAAGGACCCGGAGGCGATCATCCTCCAGGCCCGCCGCCTGACCGCGACCGGCGATTACATCTCGATCCATTTTGACGCCCGCGCCGGGAATGACAAGTTCAACCAGATCACCGCGGCGCTGGCCGACAACCCGTCGGTCACTTTCGCGCGCAAGCGGGTCAAGTGCGGATGGGGGGAATGGAGCCTGGTGCAGGCCACGCTCGGCGCGGTCGAGGCAGCGGTTGCGGCCTTTCCGGATGCGACGCATTTCTACATGCTCTCGGGCGACTGCAACTCGATCAAGTCGGCGGCCTATGCGCATGATTTCCTGGATGCCAACGACAAGGACTATATCGAAAGCTTCGATTTCTTCGCCTCGGACTGGATCAAGACGGGGATGCGCGGCGAACGGCTGGTCTACCGGCATTTCGTCAATGAGCGCAAGCACAAGCGGCTGTTCCACGCGCTGATGAACCTGCAAAAGCGCCTGGGGCTGGAACGGGCCATCCCCGAGGACATGCAGATCATGATCGGCAGCCAATGGTGGTGCCTGCGGCGCAGCACCATCGAGAAGATCCTGGCGTTCTGCCAGGACCGCCCCGATGTGCTGCGGTTCTTCCGCACCACCTGGATCCCGGATGAGACCTTCTTTCAGACGCTGGTCAATCACCTGGTCGCGCTGCGCGAGATCGAAAGCCGCACGCTGACCTTCCTGATGTTCACCGATTACGGGATGCCGGTGACGCTCTACAACGATCATTACGACCTGCTGCTGAGCCAAGATTTCCTCTTCGCGCGCAAGATCTCCCCGGAATCGGCGGAGCTGAAGGAGCGGCTTGGCCAGCTATGGGCCTCGGACCGCCGGGAATTCGCGATCTCGGGCGAGGGGCGGACGCTCTACAAGTTTCTCGCCGGGCGCGGTCGGATCGGGCGCCGCTTCGCGCCGAGGTTCTGGGAAAGCGAAAGCACCCTGGGGCAGGAGCGCGAGCTTCTGATGGTCGTGTGCAAGAAATGGCATGTCGCCAAGCGCCTGCTGGAAACCGCCAAGCGGGTGACGCGGACGCGGGGGCTGGAATACATGTTCGACGAGGCGTCGTGCGAGATCCCCCACCTGGGCGGGCTGGAACGCACGCTTGAGAAACGCAACCGTCACCGGCGCGCGGTGATGCGGCTTCTGTTCGACTTCTACGAGGTCGACCGGCTGATCATCTGCCTCGACCCCAACAATGTCGACCTGATGCGCGATTTCATGAACGACCAGTCCAGCGCGCGCATCCTGGAAATCCAGTGCACCTTCACCGATGACTACCTGATCGGCCATGCGCAGCGCGTCGGGCTGGCGCATGACGGCACACCGGACGGGGTGGTTGAGCACCTTTTGCCGACCCTGCGCCATGAGTTCGACTATGAGGCGACCCGCATCCGCGAGGCCGGGTTCTCCAACCATTGGCGCGTGCGTGAGGACCGCAGCAGCGACGAAAACGCCGTCGCCATCGCCGAGTTCTTCGGCTGCGACATGGACGCCGCGCGCGAGATCGCCGAAACCCCGCATCTGTATTCCGATTGAGGAGGCACCGATATGGCCTATGCCTATGACGACCTGAACATCTTTGCGAAAATCCTGCGCGGCGAGATCCCCAATGACACCGTGCTTGAGACTGAGCACAGCCTCGCCTTCAAGGATATCTCGCCCTCCGCGCCGCATCATGTGCTGGTGATCCCCAAGGGGGCCTATGTGACCTACGATCACTTCGCGGCAGAGGCCAGCGAGGCCGAGATCGTCGATTACACCCGCGCCATCGGGCAGGTTTGCGCGCAGCTTGGGGTGGACCCCGGCGCGGGCGGGGGGGGCTACCGGATGATCTCGAACGCGGGTGAGCATGGCGTGCAGGAGGTGCCGCATCTGCATGTGCATATCCTGGCGGGACGCAATATCGGGCGGATGATCGAGAAACAGGGCTGATTGCGCTTTGCCGTCGCCCTTGCCGGGGGCGGGACAATTTGTAATATCGGGCGCAGGAACCGCCGCCCCACGCACCGCAAAGGAAGCCCCCGGATGAGTATCGACGCCCCTGAGACGGAAGTTGTCAACGCCTGGCGCGTGTCGTGCGACGGCGGCGAGGGCGCGCTTGGCCATCCCCGGGTCTGGCTGTCGCTGGACCGTGAGACGGGCGAGGTCGAATGCGGCTATTGCGACAAGAAGTTCATCCACGAAAGCGTCCTGAAGAATGCTGAGAGCGCCTGAGCCGGCCGTGCTGGTCACCGCCTGACGGTCGCGCCCTCAACGTGGCAGCTCTCGGAGCCTCAGCAGAAGGAACTGCAACATGTCGATGCCTGCCACCCGGACTGCTCCGTTTGCCAACTGGGCCATGTTGCTGGGCGCTGCCGCGCTGGTGCTGACCCTTGTCCACCTGTTTGCCGGTCCATTCGCCCCGGTTGATTCCGCGGGCGTGACACTTGGCGAACTGGCCGCCGAGATTCAGCAATCGGGCCTTCGCGCATTGCGAGGTGAGCCGCAACCCGAGGCGCAGCCACGTCCCTGGGACATTGACCGCATCCTTGCATTGGCGACGGCGGCAATAGGGGCCGTGGCCATCGTGCTGGCCGTCATCGGGTTCGTTCAGCACGAACCGCGGCGCGCGGTGATCGGCGGTTTCGGCCTGGGTGCGACGGCCATCGCCTTTCAGCTCATTGCCTGGTTGGCGTTCGCGATCCTCGGAACCATGATCGTCATCGCGCTGGTCCAGTCCCTCGACCTGGATTTCGGCTGAGCCGATCGGCGCGCAGCGGCTGGACTTCGGGCCAAACGGTTGTCATGAACGAGGCTGGACAGGGCGGCTGACGGGGGGACGGACATGGCATTCGGCAAGGGACATCACCTGCATCTGGTCGACGGATCGGCCTTCATCTTCCGTGCCTATCACGCGCTGCCGCCCTTGACGCGCAAGTCGGACGGGCTGCCCATCGGGGCGGTGTCGGGCTTTTGCAACATGCTGCACAAGTTCGTCGAGGATAATCACGGGCCCGACGCCCCCACCCATGTGGCGGTGGTATTCGACAAGGGCAGTCACACCTTTCGCAACGACCTCTACGATCAATACAAGGCCAACCGCGAGGCGATGCCCGAAGACCTGCGCCCGCAGATCCCGCTGACCCGCGACGCCACCCGCGCCTTCAATATCGCCTGCCTGGAAATCGAGGGCTATGAGGCCGATGACATCATCGCCACCCTGGCCCGCCAGGCGCGCGAGGCGGGCGGGCGCTGCACCATCATCAGTTCCGACAAGGACATGATGCAACTGGTCGGCGGCGGGGTGGAAATGCTCGACGCGATGAAGAATCTGCGCATCGACCGCGAGGGGGTGGAGGCCAAGTTCGGCGTCGGGCCGGAGCGGGTCGTCGATGTGCAGGCGCTGGCCGGTGACAGCGTTGACAACGTGCCGGGCGCGCCGGGCATCGGGGTGAAGACGGCGGCTCTCTTGATCAACGAATATGGCGATCTCGATACGCTGCTGGAGCGCGCGGGCGAGATCAAGCAGCCCAAGCGCCGCCAGACCCTGATCGACCACGCCGACCAGATCCGCCTGTCGCGCCAGCTTGTCCTGCTCGATGACGCGATGGAGCTTGATTTCAGCCTGGACGATCTGGACCTGCGCGCCCCCGAGCCGGAAACCCTGCTGGCCTTCCTGGCCGAGATGGAGTTCCGCACCCTGACCAGGCGCATCGCCGACAAGATGGGCGTCGAGGCGCCCGAGATCGAGATCGCACCCCAGGCCGAGGAGGGCGCGGAGGCGCCCGAGGAGGTGCCGTTCGACGCCGCAAGCTACGAGATCGTGCGCGACGCGGAGGCGCTGCAGGTCTGGATCGACGCGGCCCATGCGCGCGGCTACATCGCGGTGGATACCGAGACCACGGGCCTCAACGAAATGCAGGCGGGGCTGGTGGGTGTCTGTCTTTGCGTCGAAGCGGGCAAGGCGTGCTACGTGCCGCTGATGCACAGGCCCGGCGGTGACGACCTCTTCGGCAGCGACGCGCTGGAAGAGGGGCAGATGGGCCTGGATGAGGCGCTGGCGCTGCTGAAACCGATGCTGGAGGATGCGAGCGTCCTCAAGATCGGGCAGAACATGAAATACGACGCCAAGATCCTGAAACGCTACGGGATCGAGGTGGCCCCGATCGACGACACCATGCTGATGTCCTACGCGATGCATGGCGGTATCCACAATCACGGCATGGATGCGCTCAGCGAACGCTATCTGGGCCACACGCCGATCCCGATCAAGTCGATCCTGGGCAGCGGCAAGTCCATGAAAACCTTCGATCAGATCAAGATCGAAGACGCCGCGCCCTATGCCGCCGAGGATGCCGACATCACCCTGCGCCTCTGGCAGGCGTTCAAGCCGAAGCTGCACCAGGTGCAGGTGACCACGGTTTATGAGACGCTGGAACGCCCGCTTGTCCCCGTTCTGGCGCGCATGGAGATGCACGGGATCAAGGTCGATCGCGATACGCTTTCCCGCATGTCGAACGCCTTTTCCCAGAAAATGGCGGGGCTGGAGGCCGAGATCCACGAACTTGCCGGACGCAGCTTCAATGTCGGCAGCCCCAAGCAGTTGGGTGAGATCCTCTTTGACGAGATGGGGATCGAGGGTGGAAAGAAGGGCAAGACCGGCGCTTATGCCACCGGCGCGGATGTGCTGGAGGATCTGGCGACCGAGCATGACCTGCCCGCGCGGGTGCTGGATTGGCGGCAGCTTTCCAAGTTGAAATCGACCTATACCGACGCGTTGCAGGACCATATCGACCCCGATACGGGCCGGGTGCACACCTCCTACGCCATCGCCGGGGCCAGCACGGGGCGGTTGGCGTCTACCGATCCGAATTTGCAGAACATTCCGGTGCGCACTGAAGAAGGGCGACGGATACGCGAGGCGTTCGTGGCGGAGCCGGGCAATGTGCTGGTCTCGCTGGACTATTCGCAGATCGAGCTGCGCATCCTCGCCCATATCGCGGGGATCGACCAGCTCAAGCAGGCGTTCAAGGACGGCATCGACATCCACGCGCTGACCGCCAGCCAGATGTTCGGCGTGCCGCTGGAAGAGATGACCCCGGATGTGCGCCGCCGCGCCAAGGCGATCAATTTCGGGGTAATCTACGGCATTTCCGGCTTTGGCCTCGCGCGCAACCTGCGCATCCCCAGGGCCGAGGCGCAGGACTTCATCAACACCTATTTCGAGCGCTTCCCCGGTATCCGCGACTACATGGATGACACGAAAGAATTTGCAAAATCAAACGGTTACGTTCAGACACTTTTCGGACGCAAGATCCACACGCCTGAAATCAACGCCAAGGGCCCGCGCGCGGGATTCGCCCATCGCGCGGCCATCAACGCGCCGATTCAGGGCACGGCGGCGGATGTGATCCGGCGGGCGATGATCCGCATGGATGACGCCATCGAGGACCTGCCCGCGAAGATGCTCTTGCAGGTGCATGACGAGCTGCTCTTCGAGGTCGAGGAAGGCGCGGCGGAGACGCTGATCGCCCGCGCGCGGGAGGTGATGGAGGGGGCGTCGGACCCTGCCGTGAAGCTCTCGGTTCCGCTGACGGTCGATGCGGGGCAGGGCGCGAACTGGGCCGAGGCGCACTGAAAAAGGGGGGTGCATCCCCGTACACCCCCCGATGCACCCCCCGTGCATACGCGGGGGGCGTAATGTGCGGGGCGAATGTGGCGGTGTAGTCGACCGACATGCCCAATCGGGCGCACATCGGTGACGCATACTGCGACGGGTTTGCGGCCAACTTTCTCATTCATTATGGCGCAGCGATGGTCTGTAAACCTTCTCCTTGATCGGCTCCGCGACACCAGTCAAATTAAAAGAAAGTTATTGAAAGGCTGAGAGTGGTGGACCCCATTGTGATTTTCGCAACCGCCTGGTTGCTCTTACCCATCCTTCTTTTGGTCCTCTGGCTTCGCGCTCGTGGCGCAATACACCGTGCCGAAAAGCGGATTGCGGAAGCGGAAGTGACCACAGAAACGCTCAAGGAAAAATATGCGCCCATCACATCTGTTGAGGATGAAGTCTCGACGCTCAGGGACACGGCAACAGAGATACGGAAGCAAATCGAAGAGACGCGTAGCTCTTATTCCGAGAAGCGCGCCACGCTAAGAAAATTAGAGCAACAAGTCGCAATTTATGACGAAAAGCTCTCTTTCGCGGAACTGGGCGTCTATGAACCCCATTTCGAGTTCAACGATGCTGACGAATACAAGCAAGAGATCATTCGCATCCGCGACCGCCAGAAAGCAATGGTCTCGGCCAAGACCTCGACCCTCTGTCCGACGGATTGGCAAGTGGACGGAAGCCGCGCCAAGGGTCAGACGATGATTAACCGCCAGACCCGTCTGACCATGCGCGCCTTCAACAACGAATGCGAAGCTGCAATCGCAAACACGCGCTGGAACAACGTCAACGCGATGGAAAAGCGTATCCTCAATGCGGCCAAGCAAATCGACAAAACCAACGAGTCCATGAACCTGCGTATCAGTGAGCAATATGTCAGCCTCAAGCTGGACGAATTGCACGCGACGCATGAATACCGTGAACGCCTAAAGATGGAGAAGGAAGAGCGCGCAGAGCTGGCCCGTGCGGAACGCGAAGAGAAGAAGCTCCTAGCGGAAGCCGAAGCCGCAGAACGTGAGGAGGAACGGTATCAGAAGCTTTTGGACAAAGCGCGCTTAGAGGCGGGCGTAGATGAAGACCGTATTGCGGGGCTGGAAGCTGCTCTGGCCGAAGCCCACGCGAAAAGCGAACGGGCCCGCGCTATGGCTGAGATGACCAAATCTGGATACGTTTACATTATCTCGAACATCGGTTCCTTTGGCGAGGATGTAGTCAAGATCGGCCTGACGCGGCGGCTTGAACCAGACGACAGGGTAAAAGAGCTTGGTGACGCGAGCGTCCCGTTCGGCTTCGACACCCACGCCATGATCTATTCGGATGAAGCCCCAGCCCTCGAAGGCGCTCTTCACAAAGAGTTCGCAGACCGCCGCGTGAACGCTTCCAACATGCGGAAAGAGTTCTTCCGAGTCAGCTTGGAAGAGGTCGAGGAAGCCGTGAAACGCCTTGCCCCGTCGTCCAGCTTTTTCTCGGACCGTGAGGCGCAGGAATGGCATGAAACCATCTCGCGCCGCAAGGAGGCATTGAAGGACATGGCACGACCGTCAGACGTATTGCCCGAAGCGATATAGTCGTTCGTGCAACAGTTGGTGCAACAGTGGCGAAATCTCGTTTCGTTCCGCGCAGCAGCTTCGCCATGAAAGGCCGGATTCCCGCGAAACCAGGATCACGACGTGGACAAACACCCTGTTGTGGCTGCGAGCGGGCACAAGATCTTCCCTTTGCTTGCCTTGGCTGCCAGAACAGGGTCTCCTGCCGGGCGGAAAAACCGGGAGGCCCGACATGACCCACGGACAGGACAAGGGCGGCATCAACCTGCCTTTCACCGGCATCGCCACCTTCGGCAAATCCCCCTATTTGGCCGATTGGGAGGCTCTGGATGCCGATGTCGCCATCCTCGGTGCGCCGTTCGATTTCGGCACCCAGTTCCGGGCCGGCGCGCGGTTCGGGCCCCGGAGCATTCGTGAGGCATCGACGCTGTTCTCCTTCGGCCATGGGGGTGCGTATGACCACGAGGATGACGTGACCTATCTGGGGCCGGAGACCTCGATCGTCGATCTGGGCGATGCCGATATCATCCATACCGATACCGATGGCAGCCACGCCAATATCGAGGCTGCCGTGCGCTTCATCCTGTCGAAAGGCGCGCTGCCGGTGGTTCTGGGGGGCGATCATTCGGTGCATATCCCCTGCATCCGCGCCTATGAGGGGCGCGGGCCGATCCAAGTCGTGCAGATCGACGCGCATCTGGACTTTGTGGATGAACGCCATGGGGTGCGGCATGGCCATGGCAACGCGCTGCGGCGCGCGGCGGAGCAGGATCATGTCAGCGGCATCAGCCAGCTTGGCATCCGCAATGTCAGTTCCACCGCGAAGGAGGGCTATGAGGCGGCGCGTGCGATGGGGACGGATATCCTCTCGGTCCGGCAGGTGCGGGCGATCGGGGTTGAGGGGATGCTCAAGCGGATTCCGGCGGATGTGGACCTTTACTTTACCATCGACATCGACGGGTTCGATCCGTCCATCGCGCCGGGCACCGGCACGCCGAGCCATGGCGGGTTCCTCTATTACGAGGTGCTGGAGCTGCTGGCGGGGCTGGCGGCGCGGCAGCGGGTGGTGGGGATCGACCTGGTCGAGGTCGCGCCGGATCATGACGCGGGCGATGTGACCTCGGTGCTGGCGGCGCAACTGCTGCTGAACCTGATCGGGCGGGTATTGCACGCGGGCCACGCGAGGTAACGCTTGACCCGATGGCGGCGGGCGGCGTCTGCTGCGGGCGAAAAGGAGCCTCTGCAATGTCCGATCTGATGACTGTCCTCAATGCCGCCGGTCCGGTGGCCGAGATACGCCTCAACCGCCCCGCCAAGAAAAACGCGGTGACGCTGGAATTGCTGGCCGACCTGGTCGCGGCCTGCGAGGCGCTGGCCGACGAGCCGGGTCTGCGGGCCGTGGTTCTTTCGGGCGAGGGCGGCGATTTCAGCGCCGGGATCGACCTTTCGGTGCTGATGTCCCTTGCGGGCGACCTGGAGGGCGTGAAGGCCGAAATGCTGTCGATGGAGCCGGGCCAGCCGAACCGGTTCCAGGCCCCGGCCAAGGCGCTGATGGACCTGCCTGTGCCTGTGATCGCCGCGATTGAGGGCGTGTGTTTCGGGGCCGGGATGCAGCTGGCGCTGGCCTGCGATTTCCGCATTGCCGCGCCCGGTGCGAAGCTGTCGATCATGGAGGGCAAATGGGGCCTCATCCCCGATATGGGCATCAGCCTGAGCCTGCCGCGCCTGATGGCGCCGGATCGCGCCAAGGCGCTGATCATGACGGCGCGGGTGCTGTCGGGCGAGGAGGCATTGGGTGAAGGCTTGGTGACGCGGGTGGAGGAAAATCCACACGCCGCAGCGTTGGGGTTCGCCGAGGAACTGGTGGCGCGCTCGCCCGATGCGGTGCGGGCGTCGAAGGCGCTGGTGGATGCGCTCTGGGGGCAGGCGGGCGACGGCTTGCGGCTGGAGGCGGAGTTGCAGGCGGCACTGATGGGGGCGCCGAATCAGATGGAAACGGTGATGGCGCAGATGCAAAAGCGCGCGCCGGTCTACAAGTGAGCCCGGGCGGCATCGACCGGCGCGCCGTCCTGTTGGGCGGTCTGGCGGCGGGGCTGGCCGGGCCGGGATCTGCGCAAGTGCCGGGGAAAAACCCCCGGCCCGAGGTGCCGGTGGTGGTCCCGCCGGAGCATCCGCGCGTGGCGGGACTGGTGGGGCAGGTCTCGGCGGTCCGTCTGCGCGCGACGGTCGAGGGGCTGACCGCGTTCCCGACCCGCTGGAGCCCGTCGCCGCAGTTTCCGGCGGTCGAGGATTGGGTGGCGCGGGCGATGGGGCAGGCCGGACAGCCCGTGGCGCGGCAGGGCTACACGCTGCAGACCGGCGTGACACGGCACAATATCGTCGCGGGCAATCCGCTTGATCCGCGCGGGGTGGTGTTGGTCGGCGCGCATTTCGACAGTATATCGGAGCGCCCCGGAACGGACGCGCCGGGGGCCAACGACAATGCCTCGGGCATGGCGGCACTGATCGAGGCGCAGCGGATCCTCGCGCCGCTGTCCTTCGCGCATGAGATCGTTTTCGTTGGGTTCTCGGGCGAGGAGCAGGGGCTGGCCGGCTCCACCGCCTGCGCCAATATCGCCGCGCGCGAGGGGTGGCGGGTGGCGATGATGCTGAACCTCGACATGCTGGCCCGCCGCCGCGACACTCCGGACGCCCCGCTTTTCATCGAGGTCGATCAGGGCAACGCGACACCAGCGAATGACCGGGCGGCGGAGGCCTATGGCGCGCTGGCGGCACGGCTGGCCGCGGAACACACCAGCCTTGCCACTGCCCATACCGATATCTGGGACAGCGATTACATGCCGTTCGAGGCGCAGGGCTTTCCTTGTATCGGGTTCTACGATGGCGGGGCGGAGGCGCCGGAATATCACAGCAGCAGCGACGGGACGGACCGGCTGGATTGGCACCGGCTGGAGCAGGCGGCGCGGCTGGTCGTGGCCACAGGCGCGACGGTGGCACGGCTGGCGTGAGGCTGGTTTCGGGCGGGAAACCGCGGCGACGCGGTTTGCGCCACGCGTTTTCGAAAACGCGTTTCGCGCTCAGCCGTCCAGGTCAGCGACCGGGATGATCGGGAAGAACGTGGCCTGCGACCAGACGCCGAACCAGTCGGTGCCGTCGATCACGTGGGATTCGCCGAGATCGACCAGCCGGTAGAAGCTCTTGCGGTCGATCAGCGCCTCCATGCCCGCGCGCACCATGACGTAAGGTGAAGGCTCGCCCTCCTCGTCGCGCACCACGCGGATAGGATGCTCGGGCCCGGCGATGACGGTATCCTCCACGTTTGTGGTGAAACTGATAACCTGCTCGGCGCCCGCGCCCGCCGCCTCGATATCGACCGCGACGAAGGGCTTGTCGACGACGCGGATGCCGACCTTTTCCACCGGCGTGACCAGGAAATACTGGCCATCCTCCAGTTTCAGGATCGACGAGAACAGCTTGACCAGCGCGTGCCGCCCGATGGGCGTGCCCATGTAGAACCAGGTGCCGTCGCGCCGGATCTCCATGTCCAGATCGCCGCAGAATTCAGGGTTCCACAGGTGGACGGGCGGAATTTTGCCGCCCTTCTGGGCCTCCCTGGCGGCTTTCATCAGGCTGTCGGCGGTTGGTTTCACGATGATTTGTCCTGTTTCGGCTTTTGCCATTTGTGGTCGGCGCGATAGTTGTCTTTACTGAGCCGATATAAATCCTCGAGCGGAGCATTGCCATGTCTGACCCCGAAAAGCTTGTCGACGAGATAGAAGCGCTAGGCCGCCGGTTGGCCGAGGCGCGCGCCTCGATCGCAACGCGGATCATCGGCCAGGGGCAGGTCGTGGACCTGTCGCTTGCGGCCCTTCTCTCGGGCGGTCATGCCCTGTTGATGGGGTTGCCGGGGCTGGGCAAGACATTGCTGGTGGACACGCTGTCGACGGTCATGGGCCTCACGGCGGCGCGCATCCAGTTCACGCCCGACCTGATGCCCGCCGACATCCTTGGCTCCGAGGTGCTGGAGACCTCGGATGACGGCGCGCGGTCGTTCCGGTTCATCCAGGGCCCCGTCTTCTGCCAGCTTCTGATGGCCGACGAGATCAATCGCGCCAGCCCGCGGACGCAATCGGCGCTGTTGCAGGCGATGCAGGAGCGTGAGGTAACCATCGCGGGCGTGCATCACCCGCTGCCCGCGCCGTTTCACGTTCTGGCGACACAGAACCCGATCGAGCAGGAGGGCACCTATCCCCTGCCCGAGGCGCAGCTTGACCGCTTCCTGGTCAAGATCGACGTCGATTACCCGGACCGCGAGACCGAACGCGGAATCCTGTTGGCCACAACGGGGACCGAGGAGGCCAGCGCGCACCAGGTCTTTACCGCCGAGGATCTGATGGCCGCGCAGCAGGTCGTGCGCCGGATGCCGGTGGGCGACGGGGTGGTCGAGGCGATCCTGGACCTCGTGCGCGCCTGCCGCCCCGAGGATGAGGGCGCGCCGCAGACGGTGTGCGATCACGTCGCCTGGGGGCCGGGGCCGCGCGCGGCGCAGGCCTTGATGCTGACGGTGCGGGCGCGGGCGCTGCTGGACGGGCGGCTGGTGCCCTCGGTCGAGGATGTCGTCGCGTTGGCGCGGCCGGTGCTGTCGCACCGCATGGCGCTGAGCTTTGCCGCAAGGGCCGAGGGCGTGGTGCTGGAGGATGTGATCGACGAGGTGACGGCCCGCGCGACGCGGATCGAGGCGGCCGCTTGACCCTGAACACCCGCCATACGCCGGAAACCCTGCGCTCCCGCTCCGAGGCGGTGGCGGGCAGCCTGCCGTCGCTTCTGGCCGATGCGCAGCACCTGGCGGCGACGATCCTGCTGGGCGAACATGGCCGCAAGCGGGCGGGCACGGGCGATGAGTTCTGGCAATACCGGCAGGCCGAGGCGGGCGATGCGTTGCGGTCGATCGACTGGCGGCGCTCGGCGCGGGCGGATGTGCATTTCGTGCGGCAGACCGAATGGCAGGCCGCGCAATCGGTGATGATCGGGGTCGATGACGCGCGCTCGATGACCTATTCGGGGTCGAAGGCGCGCCCCTCGAAGCTGCGCCGGGCGCAGACCCTGGCGATGGCGCTGGCGATCCTGGCGGTGCGCGGCGGCGAACGGGTCGGGCTGACCCATCTGGCGGAACCCCCGCGCGGCGGCGAGGCGCAGTTGATGCGCATGGCCAGCGCCCTGATGGACCCCGAGGATGCGGGCGACTATGGCACGCCGCGCCCACAGGTGATGCCGCTGGGCGCGCGCGCGGTGGTTTTCTCGGATTTCCTGGGCGAGGTCGGCCCGGTCGAGGAGGCGCTTGGCCAGGCCGCCGACCGGGGCGTCAAGGGCGCGCTGGTGCAGGTGCTGGACCCCGACGAGGAACGGTTTCCCTTCGACGGGCGGACCCTGTTCGAGAGCATGAGCGGCGCGATCCGCTTCGAGACGCTGAAGGCGGGGGGCCTGCGCGCGGCCTATCTGAAACGGCTTGCGCTGCGCAAGGCGCAGCTGCGCGACATCGCGCGGCGCACCGGATGGCGCTATCATTGCCACCATACCGGAGAGGGGGCGGAGCCGAGCCTCTTGTGGATCTATCGCGCGCTTGAAAAGGTGCGGTTGTGACGGGCGGGCGAGGCATCTTTCCGGGGGCGGAAAGCGGGCCACGCGTCGATGCGCGTTTTCACCGTTCAGATTCTAGGGGGCGCCCATGATCGGAGGTCTCTCCTTTGCCGCGCCGGGGTTGTTGCTGGCGCTGATCGCCTTGCCGATCCTGTGGTGGCTGTTGCGCGCGGTGCCGCCTGCGCCGATCCGCAGGCGCTTTCCCGGTGTGGCACTGCTGATCGGCCTCAAGGATGATGACAGCCAGACCGACAAGACACCCTGGTGGCTGCTGCTCTTGCGTATGCTGGCCGTGGCCGCCGCGATCATCGGCTTTGCCGGGCCGGTTCTGAACCCGCCCGAGGAGCGGGAAACCGACGGGCCGCTGCTGGTGCTGATGGATGCCTCCTGGGCCTCGGCGCGTGACTGGCCGGTGCGGCTGGACCGTGCGCGGGGGCTGATCGAGGAGGCGGGGCGCGATGGCCGCCCGGTCGCGCTGGTGCAACTGACCGATCTGCCGGCGGGCGAGGGCGTGGCATTCCAGGCCGCGAATACCTGGCTGGCGCGGCTCGACAACCTGGAACCGCAGCCCTTTGCCCCCGACATGGGCGCGGCGCTTGACTGGGTGCAGGGGATCGAGGGCGAGTTCCAGAGTTTCTGGTTTTCGGACGGGCTGGACCATCCCGGCCGCGACGACCTGGCGCAAGCGCTGGCGGATGCGGGCGGTGTCATTGCCTTCGAGGGCGGGCGCGACGTGTTGGGCCTTGGGCCCGCGCGGTTCGAGGATGGCGTGATCCTGGTGCCGGGATACCGGCTGGAGACCGAGGCCGACCGAGCCGTTACCGTGCAGGCCTTCGGGCTGGACCCCACGGGGGTCGAGCGGGAACTGGCGCGCGGAGACCTGGCATTCGCGGCGGGCGACGGCGAGGCCGAGCTGGAGCTGGACCTGCCGCCGGAGCTGCGCAACCGGATCAGCCGGTTCCAGATCGCGGGCGAACGCAGCGCGGGCGCGGTGAGCCTGACCGATGACGGGTTGCAACGGCGCGAGGTGGGGCTTCTTGCCGGGGCCTCCGAGGCCGAGGGGCAGGAGCTTCTGTCGCCGCTGCATTACTTGCGGCAGGCGCTGGCGCCCACGGCGGACCTGCTGGAGGTGGGGCTGTCGGACCTGCTGCTGGCCAGCCCCGATGTGATCATCCTGGCCGATGTCGCCACGCTTTCGCCCGAGGAAACGCAAGGCTTGCAAGCCTGGGTGGAACGCGGCGGGATGCTGGTGCGCTTTGCCGGGCCGCGGCTTGCGGGCTCGGACGTGGCGCGCGACCAGCTTGATCCGCTGCTGCCGGTGCGGCTGCGCGAAGGCGGGCGCACGGTGGGCGGCGCGATGAGTTGGGGCGAACCGAAGGCCCTGCGCGCCTTCGACGAGGACAGCCCGTTTTACGGGCTTCGCATCCCCGCCGATGTGCGGGTGAGTTCCCAGGTCCTGGCGCAGCCCGACCCCGAGCTTGCCAGCCGCTCCATCGCGGCCCTTGCCGATGGCACGCCGCTGGTGACGCGGGCGCGTCTGGGGCAGGGACAGATCGTGCTGTTCCATGTCACCGCGAATGCGGAATGGTCGACCTTGCCGCTGTCGGGCCTGTTCGTGCAGATGCTGGAGCGGCTGGCGATTTCCACCCGCCCCGTGGACCCCGACGCGATCGACCTGGCCGGAATCACCTGGGTGCCGGAAGTGTTGCTGGACGGGTTCGGCACGCGGCGCGAGGCGGGCGTGATGCCCGGTGTCGACGGGATCGACCTGGCCACCGCGCCGCTGTCGGCAGCGTTGCTGCCCGGTCTCTATTCCGGGTCCGAGCGCCGGGTGGCGCGCAACGTCCTGGGGGCCGAGGAAATGCTGAGTGCCGCCAGCTGGCCCGCCGCCATCCCGGTCGAAGGCATGGATGCGCGCCCGGTGGTGACGCTGGCCTGGGCCTTCCTGAGCGGGGCGTTCATGGCTCTCTTGATCGACTCGCTGGCCGCGCTGTGGCTGTCTGGGCGCTTGCCGGGGCTGGCGCGGACCGCCGTGCTGCTCCTGGCCGTGACGCTCGCGCCCGAGGCGCAGGCGCAGGAGGAGTCGGACGAGGCGCTGGCACTGCTGGCGACATCGGAGGTCACATTCGGCTACGTCCTGACGGGTGACGCGCGGCTTGACGAGACATCCCGCGCGGGGCTCTACGGGCTGGGCCTGACACTGGCGCGGCGCAGTTCGGTGGAGCCCGCGCCGCCCATCGGGATCGACCTGGAAAATGATGAGCTGGTCTTTTTCCCGATGATCTACTGGCCGATCAGCCCCGATCAGCCGATCCCGTCGGATGCCGCCTATGCCCGGCTCAATGCGTATTTGCGCGGAGGCGGCATGATCGTGTTCGACACGCGCGACGCCGATATCGGGCGCTTTGGCACCTCGACCCCCAATGGCCGCGCGCTTCAGGAAATCGCCCGCCCGCTGGACATTCCGCCGCTGGAGCCGGTGCCCGAGGATCACGTGCTGACGCGCACCTTCTACCTGTTGCAGGACTTCCCGGGGCGCCATCTGGGCCGGGATGTCTGGGTCGAGGCCGCGCCGCCGGATGCCGAACAGATCGAGGGGATGCCGTTCCGCAACCTCAACGATGGCGTCACGCCGGTGGTGATCGGCGGCAACGATTGGGCCGCGGCCTGGGCGATGGGGGAAAACGGGCGGCCTCTCTATCCCATCGGGCGCGGGTTTGCCGGGGAACGTCAGCGCGAGATCGCGCTGCGCTTCGGTGTCAACCTGGTGATGCATGTGCTCAGCGGCAATTATAAGTCCGATCAGGTGCACGTGCCCGCCCTTCTGGACAGATTGGGGCAATAGCGATGACCGGAACCCTTCTTTTCGATCCGCTGCTGCCCTGGCTGGTGATCTGGGCCCTGGCCGCGCTGGCCGCGCTGTTCCTGGCGCTTCAGGTCTGGCGCAACCTGGCCGGTTGGCCGTTCCGCGCGCTGGCGGCCCTGGCGCTGCTTCTGGCGCTGGCGAACCCGTCGCTGCAGGACGAGGAGCGCGAGCCGCTGACCGATATTGTGCTCATGGTGATCGACGAAAGCGCCTCGCAGCGCATTTCCGACCGGCCCGACCAGACAGAGGCGGCGGCAGAGGCGGTGCGGCGCGAGGTTGACGCGCTGGATATAGAATTGCGCGAGGTCCGGGTGGGCGACGGGCCGGACAATACCGGATCGCTGGTCATGGGCGCGCTGACCGAGTTGATGGCCGAGGAGCCGCGCGCCCGGATTGCCGGCGCGATCGTGATTACTGACGGGCAGATTCATGATGCCGAGCTTGCGCCCGATCTGCCCGCGCCCCTTCACGCGCTGATCACGGGGGCCGAGGAGGACTGGGACCGGCGGCTGATGGTGCAGAACGCGCCCGCCTTCGCCATCCTGGGCGAGGAGGTCGTGCTGACCCTGCGTATCGAGGATGAGGGCGCGGTGCCCGACAGTATCGGCGGGCTGGCCGAGCTGCGCATCTCGATCGACGGGCAGGATGCGCGTAGCTTCATGATGCCGGTGGGCCGGGAGTTCGACCTGCCGCTGACCCTGCCGCATGCGGGCATGAACGTGATCCAGTTCGAGGTGCCGGAGGCGGAGGGCGAGATCACCGACCGCAACAACGCCGCCGTGGTGCAGATCAACGGCGTGCGCGACCGGCTGCGGGTTCTGCTGGTCTCGGGCCAGCCGCATCCGGGGCAACGGACCTGGCGCAACCTGCTGAAATCGGACCCCTCGGTCGACCTTGTGCATTTCACCATCCTGCGCCCGCCCGACCGGCAGGACGGGGTGCCGGTGACCGAGTTGAGCCTCATTGCCTTTCCAACGCGGGAGCTGTTCCTGGAAACGCTGGACGAGTTCGACCTGGTGATTTTCGACCGCTACCGGCGGCGCGGCATCCTGCCGATGATCTACCTCGACAACGTGCGCGCCTATGTCGAGAATGGCGGCGCGCTGCTGATGGCGACGGGGCCGGATTTCGCCAGCGCCGCCTCGCTCTACCGCACGCCGCTATCCGAGATTCTGCCGGGGCGGCCCACGGCGCAGGTGATCGAGCAGCCGTTCCTGCCGCAAATCTCCGACCTCGGCCAGCGTCACCCGGTGACGACGGGGCTGGAGGATACGCATACGCCGCTGCCCGGCAGCGATGCGCCCTGGGGCCGCTGGCTGCGCCAGATCGACATCACCGAGCAAAGCGGCCAGACCGTGATGACCGGGGTGGATGGGCGGCCTTTGCTGATGCTGGACCGGGTCGGCGAGGGGCGGGTGGCGCTCCTGGCCTCGGATCACGCCTGGCTGTGGGATCGCGGCTATGAGGGCGGCGGGCCACAACTGGAGCTTTTGCGCCGTCTTGCGCATTGGATGATGGGCGAGCCGGAACTGGAGGAGGAGGCCCTGCGCGCCGAGGCGGATGGGCAGACCATCGTGATCACGCGCCAGACGCTGGAGGACAGCGCGGGCGATGTCACCGTCACCGCGCCAGACGGGTCCGAGGTGGTGGTCGAGCTTGAGGAATCCACGCCGGGGCGCTTTACGGGCGAGTTCACCGGGCCGGAGATCGGGCTTTACCGCCTGCGCGAAGGCGACCGCGAGGCGGTCATCGCGCTTGGCCCCGCCGCCCCGCGCGAATTCGAGGAGACGCTGGCCAGCGGCGCCCTGATGGAAGAACCGGCGGCGGTTCTGCGCGGCGGCGTGATGCGGCTGGAGGACGGGATGCCGGATATCCGCACCGTCTCGGAAGGGCGCAACGCCTCCGGGCGGGGCTGGATCGGCGTGACCCCGCGCGCGGCCTACCTGACCACGGATATCACCGTGACGCCGCTGCTGCCCGCATGGCTGTTCCTGCTGCTGGCGGCGGGGCTGATGTTGGCGGGCTGGATCCGCGAGGGGCGGCAATAGAGCGTTCCGGGAAACACTGAATCGCCAGGACCCTGCCACGCAATCAGCGCTCCCGTGTTCTTGGCGATACCATGAGCATTTGGTGTTTCCCGAAACGCTCTGGTCAATCGAGCGCGTGGATGGTTGTCTCTTCGGCCCATCCCGTCACGTTGGTCGAGGCCCGGATATGGACCGTGTCGGTGCCGTCCGGGATTGCCACGTCAAAGAGGCTGCGGGTGAAGGGTTGCTCATCCACATGCGGATGCGCCAGCACGCGGGTCTCCAGGATCGTGCCGTCGGCCAGTTCCACCCGCCATCCATCGGCGTAATCCTCCCACCCCGTATCGGCATGTGCGACGGTCACGTCGAAGCGCCAGAGGCCGCCCGATTCGGACGCCTCCATGGCCACGATCCGGGCGGGATCGGCCATGGCGGGCAGGCCGAGACCAAGCAGAACGGGCAAGGCGTGCAACAATCTCATGCCCCCTTATCCCACGCCGGATTCCCCTTTGTCATCTGACGCCTGCGTGAGCCCCGTCATCCGATAACAGCTTTCCGACATTGCGTGTCAGGGACACGAACGGTCAGTCTGAGAGCAGCGCCCGGACAGATCCGGACGAATTTCGCAACAAGGGACTTTAGACCCATGTTCAAACCCTTCCTCAAACCCCTTGCCGCCGCCGCGGTCGTGGCCGGTGCCCTTGCGGGCGTGGCCGCCCAGGCCAACGGCGTCGCCTTCATGGTCGTCGATGGCAATGCCACCGTCGTGCCGATCGGCAACACGCGCATCGTCGCGCAGGAGGCGCGGCCCGCCGCAACGCCCGGTCTGCAACTGGAATGTGCCGTCGCCGGCACGCCGGTGGAGTTCCCCAACGACATCAAGGTCTGGTCGACCCAGGCCATTGCCGCGGGCACCCAGGTGGCCTGGAACGTGCCGGGATCGACATTCGACGGGCTATTCGAGTTGCCCGCCCTGGCCGCGAACCAGCACGCGTTCCTGTCCAGCGTCCTGCCCGGCGGCTTGCCTGCGGGCACGCCCTGCGAGGCGGTGGCGCAGTAGGCACCAGCCAGCGGGGGCCGCTGCCCGTAGCGGGCCCCGGCCCAATTTTTGCCCCACTCGGCGCGTAAACCTTGCCGCGACACCGTTCCCGCCAAGGACCAATGCCCCATGCGCGCGCTCCTGTTCCTCCTCCTATCCGCGCTGGCCGCCCCGGCGCAGACCACCCTGCCCGTCATCGCCCCGGCAGGCCCGCCGCTGGAGGCCGTCACCGGCGTCGGCACCGATCGGCAATGGCAGGCCGTGGGGCGGATCGACACCGGGCCGGGGTTCTGCACCGGCACGCTGATCGCCGCCGACCTGGTGCTGACGGCGGCGCATTGCCTGTTTCACCCCCAGACCGGAGAGCGCCTGCCCGAGTCCGGGTTCAGTTTCAACGCGGGGCTGCGCAACGGTCGCCCGGTCGCCTTTCGCACTGTCCGGCGCAGCGTGATCCATCCCGGCTACGCCACCGACCTGGCCGACCAGCTGGACCAGGTCCGCACCGATATCGCCATCCTGGAGCTTGACCGCGCGATCCCCGCCGAGATGGTTCAACCGATCCCCGCGCGCGGGCAGGCGGCGGTGGGCGATCTGGTGCAGATCGTCTCTTACGGGCGCGACCGGGCGGATTACGCCTCGCTGGAGGATGGGTGCGATGTGCGCGCGGGCGAGGGTGGATTGCAGGTGCTGTCGTGCCATATCGACCCCGGCTCCTCCGGCGCGCCGGTGTTCCTGCGGCAAAACGGGCGGCTTGGCATCGTCTCGGTCATTTCGGCCCAGGCCGAATGGTACGATGATCCGGTGTCGCTGGCCGCCGATCTGGGCGGAGGGCTGGCCCCGATCCTGGACCTGCTGGACCGTACCGACGACGTTTTCAGCCGCGAGGCCAGCCGCATCCGCACGCTGAGCGCGGGCAATGACGGGACCGAGGATATCGGCGCAAGGTTCATTCGCGTCACCCCTTGACGGGCGGGCGCAGGGTTCCCAAATCGCATGATGTTCCGGTGCCCGCAGAAAAGGGGCCGGGGCAAAACCCAAAGGGCGGTGCCATGACGGACCGCCCGACAGATCGTTATCGCTCAAGACAAGCAAAGAGGATGACCACCATGCGTACCCATGATTTCACCCCGCTTTACCGCGCCAGTGTCGGCTTTGACCGTATGGCGGACCTGCTGGACCGGGTCATGACCCAGGATACCGGCGCCACGACCTATCCGCCCTACAATATCGAAAAGACCGACGACGACGCCTATCGCATCTCGATCGCGGTGGCCGGTTTCGCCGCCGAGGATCTGAATATCGAGCAGCGCGAAAACGGCCTGATCGTTTCGGCCCGCCGCGAGAAGGACGAGTCCGATCGCACCTACCTGCATCGCGGCATCGCCACGCGCGCATTCGAGAAGCGGTTCCACCTGGCCGACCATGTCCGCGTGACCGGCGCCAGCCACGAGGCCGGCATGCTGCATATCGACCTGGTGCGCGAAGTGCCCGAGGCGCTGAAACCGCGCCAGATCGAGATCGCGACGGAGACGCCCAAGGCGATTGAATCCGAGGCCGCGTAAGCCCTCGCGCCCGGATCCGGGTGATCAGACGCAGCCCCTCGGGGCTGCGTTTTTCGTCTCAGGGCCCCCGTTAGCGCGGCGGAAACCATTTCATGGCCTTATGGGCGCGACTGACAGCGATAGCCGGGCCAAGGGACATGGACGATCAGCAGCCATTGGGGCGGGAAATGCTCTGGCCCGACCTCGACGAGGCGGGTGCTGCGCTGACGCGCGGCGCCGATCAGTTCGTGGTACGCGAAGGCCCCGGCCATGAGGTGATCGCGGATTTCTCGCCCGGTGTCGGCGACCGCATCATCTTCGACCGCTACGAGATGCAGACGATGGCCGATATCCGCTCGCGGCTGCACCCCTCGGGCCGTGACGCGCTGATCCGGTTCGACGATGGCGGGTCGCTGCGGTTGACGGGTGTTGCTCCGGGCGCGCTTGAGGATCGTCATTTCGTCTGCCTTGGCGGGCCGGTGCAGCTGACCGCCGACACGTTGGTGCAGACGGGGGACGGTTCCAGACCGGCGCGCGACCTGGTCGAAGGCGATCTTCTGCGCACCCGCGACCATGGCTTGCAACCGGTGCGCCAGATCATCCGCCAGGCCCGCCGCTTTGCCGGACCGGACGACCCCTCGCGCCCGGTCATGATCTCGTTCGGCGCGCTCGGGCGCGGGGTGCCATGCCGCGCGCTGACCGTCGCCCCCTATCAGCGCATCGTGGTCCGACATCCCGTCACCGGGGCGGAGCTGCTGATCGCGGCAAGCAAGCTGGTCGGACGGGCCGGTGTCACGCGGGTGCGCGGCTGCGCCGAGGCCGGTTTCATCAACCTGGCGATGGACGCGCATGAGGTGATCCTGGCCGAGGGGCTGGCCACCGAAACCCTGCTGATCCATCCGCGCGACCGGCTGATCGCGGGCCAGGCCGCGCCGTGCCGGATGACGCCCGCGCGGCCCATCTACCTCAAGGATCCGGCCTTTCACCCCGACCGGCTGGATCCGCGGTTCCGGGGCCTGTCACGGCCCGACGTGGCCTAGAACCACTGGCCCGGTTCCATCAGCCCCAGTTCCATCAATTGCTGGGACGACCAGAAGAAACGGGTCGATTTGTGCCAGCGGAAACTGTCCACGTCATGGCGCGATCCGGGGTTCGACCGCAGCGCCTTGGCGACGCGGAAGGAACAGACCGTGGCCGACATCGAGTGATGCCAGGGGCAGGTATAGGTGTTCATCTCGGGGTCGGACAGCGTGTGATCGTCGTTGAGCGTCAGCCCCGGCATGGCCTGGAACAGGCTCGACCGGTCGATGCGGCGTTTCGGGGCCGGGACATGCTCCTCGAACCGCCAGCGCAGCCCGCCGTAGAAGTTGAGCTGCCGGTCAAGCACCTCGTCATCGGCGTTGCGCCGGGTCTCGGCGTAATAGCCGGAGCTGTCCAGATGCGCGGTTTCCAGCGACACGGCATCGGTATAGCGGGTCAGATCCTCGGCATAGAGGTCGATCACAAAGGTCGGCACGACATTGCGCCGTTCCTCCATGACAAAGGCGATGGCCTCGCCGATGCGGCGCTGTTCGCAAAAGGGGAAGAACAGGTATTCGGCGTTGTAGCAGTAGTGAATCCACTCGCCCGGCACCAGCTTGATCAGGGCATTGACAATGGCGGGCGCGGTGCCCGGCTGGCGGGTCGGGTGGCGGATCACCTCGACGATGGAGGCATCGTCGATATCGTCGGGCAGGTCGACATCGTCGGGCGCAACCAGGAACAGGCGGCGAAAACCCAGATGGGTCAGGTGATCCAGCGTCGTCGTCAGCTCGGTCCGGTCCTCGGCGATGACGATGGCGAAGGGGCCGCGCCCGAGCGGTGTGCGCCGCGCCTGGGCGGCGAAGCTGGAAATGGAGGAATGGATCATCTGGGTTGGCCCCGGTTTTTCTGCCCGGCGCATACTCTGCCCTTTGGCTTTCGATTTTGCAAACACCCGTGCGCATTGAAGCGGGGCGGGGCATGGGGTAGATGGCGCAGGTGATCCGCCCGCAATGGAGGCCCTACCCCATGTCCGCGCCCAGGAAGCTTTTCGTCAAGACCTATGGCTGTCAGATGAATGTCTATGACAGCGAGCGCATGGCCGAGGCGCTCGGGTCGGAAGGTTATGAGCAGGTCGCAACGGCGGAAGAGGCCGATATGATCCTGCTCAACACCTGCCATATCCGCGAGAAGGCCGCCGAGAAGGTCTATTCCGAGCTTGGCCGCTTCCGCCCCCTGCGCGAGGCAAAGCCCGACCTCAAGATCGGCGTCGCCGGATGCGTGGCGCAGGCCGAGGGCGAGGAGATCATGCGCCGCCAGCCCATGGTCGACCTGGTCGTCGGGCCGCAGACCTATCACCGCCTGCCCGCAATGGCCCGCGCGGTCGAGGCGGGCGAAAAGGCGCTGGACACCGATTTCCCGGAAGAGGACAAGTTCCTGCACCTGCCGAAGGCGCGCAAACCCAGGCGGGGCCCGACCGCGTTCCTGACCGTGCAGGAAGGCTGCGACAAGTTCTGCGCGTTCTGCGTGGTGCCCTATACGCGCGGGGCCGAGGTGTCGCGCCCGGTGGAGCGGTTGCTGACCGAGGCGCGCGAGTTGGTCGATCGCGGCGTGCGCGAGATCACGCTTCTGGGCCAGAACGTGAATGCCTATCATGGGCAAGGGCCGGATGGGGAATGGGGTCTGGCGCGGCTCATTCGGGCGATGGCCGAGATCGACGGGCTCGACCGTATCCGCTTCACCACCTCGCATCCCAATGACATGGAGGACGACCTGATCGCCGCGCATGGCGATTGCGCCAAGCTGATGCCCTATCTGCATCTGCCGGTGCAATCAGGGTCGGACCGGGTGTTGAAGGCGATGAACCGCAAGCACAATGCGGCGGAATATGTGGCGCTGATCGCGCGCATCCGCGCGGCGCGGCCCGACCTGCTGCTGTCGGGCGATTTCATCGTCGGCTTTCCCGGCGAAACGGAAGAGGAGTTCCAGGCCACGCTGGACCTGGTGGAGGCGGTCGGCTACGGGCAGGCCTATTCCTTCAAGTATTCCGCACGCCCCGGCACGCCTGCGGCCGAGAAACCACCGGTGCCCGATGAGGTCGCGTCGGAGCGGTTGCAGCGCCTGCAGGCATTGCTCGGGCGTCAGCAAAGGGCGGCGCAGGACGCCATGGTTGGCCGCGAGGTGCGGGTGCTGTTCGAGAAACCGGGCCGCGAGGCGGGGCAGCTCATCGGCAAGTCCGACTATCTGCACGCCGTCCATGCCGATGCGCCGACAGACCTGATCGGTCAGATTGCCACCGTGCGGATCGTGGAAAGCCGGGCCAATTCGCTGAAGGGCGAACTGGTGACGCAGAGCGTTTCGGCCTGAAGAGGTATCGGTTTTCCCTGCCTGGTCCCTTTTCGGGCCGAACGCGAAAACCGATACCTTGGGTCCGGTGGAACCTGAAACGCTCGGGAAGGGGCCGCCTGATACGGCCCCCTCGCATCACTGTTGCCAGCGCGGCGGTTCGCTTTCGATGATGTTCAGCATGGTCGATCGGATATTCTCCGGGTTGCCGACCCCGGTGGAGTCGCGGCAAACCCGTTCGCCGATGGCATGCGCCTCGGGGTAGGTATAGCCGATGCCGACCAGGCTATCGACGAAGACCGGCTCGGGGCGGTCCCAGATCACCTCCTCCCAGGGGCCGCGGAAGCAGCTGATCGTGACCGTCGCGCTGATGACGCGGACGTTGCGGTACTGGTGGCCTTGCTGATTTGCATAACCGTGCTGGTGGCCGTGGCCATAGCCGCCATGCACGCCGCCGGCCACGGCGGGCGCGGCGGTGGCCAGGGCGGCGATGAGGGCAGTGGCAATCAAGGGGCGTTTCATTATCTTCCCATCCTTTTTCGTGACGTAGTGATGACCATCTGCACGATGATGGGCGGGCCGGTTCGCGCCGATCCTCTTCCCCCCTTGCCTGTTAATCCGATTTTAACTTTTTGGCAGCGGCTGTGAAGTCCGGTCGTACCCGGCCTGCCGTTTTGCGAAACAAAGGGGCGGTCTTGGCCTATTGTTCGCAGGGCCGGGACAAAGCGGGCCGTTGCCCGCCATGTTTCCTGCAATTTTCCTAAAATCCGCCACAATCCGGGGGTTCCGAACATGGGGGCGCCCGAATCGGTTAACGCGTCGCGCGGTCCCGATCCGGGCGTTTCGCGGCGATCGGCGGCGCGGGGTTCTCCTGCGATTTCAGCCATCTTCGAGGCCGGTCTTTTCGCGCGGCGCGTGTGTTTTTGCCAATTCAGGCTTCCAATGGCGCGCAATCTTGCTACTGTTTGAAAAACAACCGGGATTTTTCCACTCGGCCCTGCCAGGCCGGGACTTCAAGCAAGAAACGCGCCAGGAAATTGGCCGACGGACAAAGGGGGTGCTGCCGCAATGCGTTTACTATTACCGAAATTCGGGTCTGCCATCGTGGGGGTCATTGCAATCGGGGCGGCGTCTCTGCTGCCGGGCTTGGCCGCCGCGCAAAGCACGGCCACGATCACCGGCACCGTTGAGCCGACCATCTGGATCGACCCGGATGGCTGCATGCACTGGGCCGCCGATGGCGGGGTCGAGGGCTATATGGAAGGCCGGGTGAACCCGCAGAACGGGATGCCGGTTTGCCTGGACATGAACACCTGCTCGGTGGAAAACACCGACACGCTGTTCCACACCGACAGTGCCCGCCTGATGCCGGGCGCGCGCGAACGCCTGTCGCAGTTCTTCACCAGCGCGGGGGCCTTCGCCTATGCGATCTACGGCCATACCGACAGCCGCGCCTCGGATGAATACAACATGGGGCTGTCGCAGCGCCGTGCCGCCTCGGTTGCCGCCGTGGCGCGTTCGGTCGGTGCGCAGGTGGCGCGGGAGATCGGATATGGCGAACGCCGTCCGGTGGCCCCGAACAACAGCGCTGCGAACATGCAGCTGAACCGCCGCGTCGAAATCGTATGCTACAGGTGACTGCCATGATGACTTTTTCCACACCGCTGAAGTTCACGGCCACCCTTGGCACGGCGCTGCTGCTGTCGGCTTGTGCCGAAAACTTCGAGGGCGTGACCTCGACCAGCGATCCCGCCCCGCTGCGCGCCATCGGCGATGACCGGGGCCGCGACGCCGCGCATCTGTCCACGATGGAGGCCGGGATCTATATCGACCCCGACGGCTGCCAGATCTGGATGATCGATGACGGGCTGGAAGGCTACTGGTCGCGCCGCCGCGATCCGGTCAGCGGGCTGCCGGTCTGCACCAATGTGGCGCCTCCGGGCTCCATCGTCGGTGACACCCAGGCGGGCGCCGGTATCCGTGACCGCGTGCCGCGCACCCCGTAACCGGGACGACCATTTTCCAGGCGGGCGGTCCATGAAGGGCCGCCCGTTTGCCGTTGGGGGCCTCCATTTCGGTCTTGCAGCGTTCTGGCGGTTGCCTTGCCCCGGCTGGCTTGCCACAGTGGAGACAGATTCACCTTCACGGGAGACGCCCTTGGCGACAACCTCCATGTCTCCGGCCCAGGCCGAGACCCCGCCGGAACTGACCCTCGAATTTCCCGACAATCGGTTGTTGATCGCGCTATGTGGCGAATTCGACCGCAACCTTGCCCAGATCGAACACCTGATGGATGTGCAGATCATCCGCCGTGGCAACGCGGTCGAGGTGCTGGGCGGCGCGCGCGAGGAGGCGGCGAAGGTGCTCGAGGTGCTCTATGAACGGGCCGAGGCGGGGCGCGGCCTCAGCCCCGGCGATATCGACGCCATCGTGCGGCTTGGAAATTCCGGCGAGGGAACCGGCGCGCGCGACGGCGACCAGATGGAGATGTTCCAGGGCGGCGCGCTGGAGATCAAGACCCGCAAGAAGACGATCGAGCCGCGCACACTGGCGCAGCAGGCCTATGTGCGGGCGCTCTTCGACAATGAACTGGCCTTCGGCATCGGCCCGGCGGGCACCGGCAAGACCTATCTGGCGGTCGCGGTGGCGGTGAACCAGATGATGGGCGGCCATGTCGACAAGATCATCCTCAGCCGTCCGGCGGTCGAGGCGGGCGAACGCCTGGGTTTCCTGCCCGGCGACATGAAGGACAAGGTCGATCCCTACATGCAGCCGCTCTATGACGCGCTGAACGATTTCCTGCCTGCCAAGCAACTGGGCAAGCTGATCGAGGAAAAGCAGATCGAGATCGCGCCGCTGGCCTTCATGCGGGGGCGGACGCTGTCCAACGCTTTCGTGGTGCTGGACGAGGCGCAGAACGCGACCACGATGCAGATGAAGATGTTCCTGACCCGGCTTGGGCGCGGCAGCCGCATGGTGATCACCGGCGACCGCAGCCAGGTCGATCTGCCGCGCGGCGTGACCAGCGGCTTGCGCGATGCCGAGCGGATTCTTGAGGGGATCGAGGGAATATCCTTCAACTATTTCACCGCCAAGGACGTGGTGCGCCACCCGATGGTGGCCAGGATCATCGAGGCCTATGATGCGGATAGCCCTGCGTGAGGTGGTGCGAAAAATCTTTCTGAAGATTTTTCCACCCGAAGAATGTTGCGGAAAATTCTTCTTGCCAAGGACCGCGCGATGAGCGTCGATGTCATCGTCGAGGCGGGCGACTGGGACGAGGCGGCGTTCACCGCGCTGGCCGAGGCCGCCTGCGATGCGGCGCTGCGCCATCTGGAGTTGGACCCGGACCGCTTCGAGATCAGCCTCCTGGCCTGTGACGATGCCCGCATCGCCGATCTCAACGCCGATTTCCGGGGCAAACCCACCCCCACCAACGTGCTGAGCTGGCCCGCCGAGGAGATTGACCTGCCCCTTGGCGAAAGTCCCCACCTGCCCACAGCCCCGGCAGGCGGCCCGCCCGTCGAACTGGGCGACATCGCCATCGCCCATGAGACCTGCGAGCGCGAGGCGCGCGACCTCGGGCGGCCTTTTGCCCATCATCTCAGTCACCTTCTGGTGCATGGCACCCTGCATCTGTTGGGTTTTGATCACATAAACGACGCCGATGCCGCCGTCATGGAAGGGCTTGAGACGCGCATCCTTGCAACTTTGGGGGTGCCTGCCCCATATTAGGGTCGCGGGCGCAATTTCCGCGCGCGCGTCACCTTTTGGAAAGGAGCCATGAGCTCAAACCCCGACAGCTCGTCTAGCGCGGCGCAAAGCGCGCCACCCGAAGATGAGAGCGCAGACCAGAGGCCGGGCCTTTTCGCCCGCATCTTCGGCAGCGCCAGCCCCGATGACACCCCCGAGCCCGAGGCCAACCCGTCCGAGCCGCATCACCCCGTCGGCAACGGCGCGCTTGCGGCGATCCGGATGCACAACCTGCGCCGGCTCAGGATGGATGACGTCTCGATCCCGCGCGCCGAGATCACAGGCGTGGCCAACGATATCTCGATGCCCGACCTGGTCGAGGTGTTCCGCCAGACGGGCTATACAAGGCTGCCGGTCTATGACGGCACGCTGGATACGCCCGTGGGGCTGATCCACCTCAAGGACCTGGCGCTCGGGCATGGCTTCAACGGCAAGTCCAACGATTTCGACGTCACCACCATGCTGCGCCCGCTGCTCTATGCGCCGCCGTCGATGCCCATCGGCGTGATGCTGCAAAAGATGCAGAGCGAGCGCATCCACATGGCCCTGGTGATCGACGAATATGGCGGTGTCGACGGGTTGGTCACGCTGGAGGATCTGATCGAGCAGATCATCGGAGAGATCGAGGATGAGCACGATGTCGACGAGGACCAGCTCTGGACCGATGAGGGGGGCGACAGCTGGCTGGTGCTGGCGCGCGCGCCGCTCGACGAGTTCGAGGAGGCCATCGGCATGACCCTGACCGAGGATCTGGACGATGAGGAAATCGACACGCTCGGCGGGCTTGTCTTCGTGCTGACGGGCCGGGTGCCCGCGCGCGGCGAGGTCATCCCGCATCCCTCGGGCGCCGAGATCGAGGTGATCGACGCCGACCCCCGCCGCATCAAGCGCCTGCGCGTGCGGCTGCCGAAACTGGGCGCGTGATCTTGCGGGCGCGGCTGGTCAGCCTGATATGGATCCTGCCGGGGTTGATGGCGGCCACCGGGCAGGCGCCGCTGAACCTGTGGTGGCTGGCCCTGATGGCCTGGGGTTTGGCGCTTTACGCGATTTCGCGGGCGGCAAGCTGGAAACAGGCGGCCTGGTTCGGCTGGCTGGTCGGCGTCGGTTATATCGGCGGCACGCATTTCTGGATCGTGGCCCCGTTCTATGTCGATGCCGAAGCCTATGCCTGGATGGCCCCCTTCGCCCTGGCGGGGATGGTCGGGGGGCTGGCGCTGTTCTTCGCGGCGGCCTACGGGGCGGCTTTTGCGCTTGGCCGGTCGCAGGGCATGCGCCTGGTGGCGCTGGCGCCCTGCCTGATCCTGGCCGAGTTCCTGCGCGCGACGCTCTTCACCGGGTTTCCCTGGGCGCAGATCGGATCGCTCTGGCTCAACCATCCGCTCATGCAGCTGGCGGCCTGGATCGGTGTGCCCGGCGTGGGCCTCCTGACCCTGCTGGCCCTGGCGCTGCCGCTTGCCGCGCCAGGGTCACGGGCCTGGCCCGCCCTGGCGGTCTCGACCGCTCTTCTGCTCGGGGGATCATGGATCGGGGCGCAGCGTCTGGCCGCGCCGGTCGCCCTGTCGGAAACGCAGATCCGCATCGTCCAGCCCAATGCGCCGCAGCATCTGAAATGGCGCCCCGACATGGCCCCGGTCTTCTTCCAGCGTCTTCTGGACCTGAGCGCCGCGCCGGCGGATACCCCGCCCGACGTCGTCATCTGGCCCGAGACCGCGCTGGCCTGGCGGCTGGACATCGCCGAGGAGATTTTCCCCCTCATCGCGGATGCGGCTGGCGGCGCAGAGGTGATTTTCGGCGCGCAGCGGCTGGACGAGCAGGGCTACTACAACAGCCTCGCCGTGCTTCAGCCCGACGCCACGATCAGCCATGTCTATGACAAGCATCACCTCGTCCCCTTCGGCGAGTATATCCCTCTGGCCTCCCTGCTGGCCGCGACCGGGCTGATGCCCGATGCCGAACGGCGCGGCTATGCGAGCGGGCCGGGGGCGCGGGTTCTGGACCTTGGCGCCGCGGGCCGCATCCTGCCGCTGATCTGCTACGAGGCGATCTTTGCCCGTGACGTGGCCGCGGCGCCCGAACGGCCCGACTGGATCGTGCAGATCACCAATGACGCCTGGTTCGGCAACAGTGCCATGCCTTATCAGCATCTCGACCAGACCCGGCTGCGCGCCATCGAGCAGGGCCTGCCGGTCGCGCGCGCCGCCAATACCGGCGTGTCGGCCCTGATCGACCCTTACGGGCGCATCCTCGCCTCGCATCCCCTCAACGAACAGGGCGTCATCGACGCGGTCCTGCCCGCAGCCCTTGCGCCGACGATCTACGCGCGCCTTGGCAATTGGCCCGTGTGGGTGTTGCTTTTGACGCTCGTTGGCGGCCTGGTCCTGGTGCGGCGCACGCGGGGCCATTGAACTCCCCCCGAGAACCCCGTAATGGCAAGGCATACCGCGCCACAACGGCTTCCTGACGTGGCGAGAAGACCAGATACCGGAGCACTTCCCATGGCACGAAACAATTATACCTTCACCTCCGAATCCGTGTCGGAGGGGCACCCGGACAAGGTCTGCGACCGGATCTCCGATGCGATCCTCGATGCGCTCATCGCCGAGGAACCCGAGGCGCGCGTTGCCTGCGAGACCTTCGCCACCACCGACCGCGTGGTGATCGGCGGCGAGGTCGGGCTGAGCGATCAGGACAAGCTGCACGACTACATGGCCCAGGTCGATCCCATCGTGCGCGCCTGCATCAAGGATATCGGCTACGAGCAGGACAAGTTCCATCACGAGACGGTCGAGATCACCAACCTGCTGCATGAGCAATCTGCCCATATCGCGCAAGGCGTCGATGCGGCGGCGGGCAAGGAGGAAGGGGCGGGCGACCAGGGCATCATGTTCGGTTTCGCCACCAACGAGACGCCCGAGCTCATGCCCGCGCCGATCCACTTTGCCCATGCCATCCTGCGCCGCCTTGCCGAGGTGCGCAAATCGGGCGAAGTGCCGGTTCTGGGGCCGGATGCGAAATCGCAGATCTCGGTGAATTACCGCAACGGCAAGCCGGTGGGGATCCATTCGCTTGTGCTCTCCACGCAGCACCTGGATGAAAGCCTCACCAGCCCCGACATCCGCGCCATCGTGGAGCCTTACATCCGCGAGGTTCTGCCCGAGGGCTGGCTGACCGATCAGACCATCTGGCACGTCAACCCGACCGGCAAATTCGTCATCGGCGGCCCCGATGGCGACGCGGGCCTGACCGGGCGCAAGATCATCGTCGACACCTATGGCGGTGCCGCCCCGCATGGCGGCGGCGCGTTTTCGGGCAAGGATCCGACCAAGGTGGACCGCTCGGCGGCCTATGCCGCGCGCTACCTGGCCAAGAACGTGGTGGCCGCCGGCATGGCCGAGCGTTGCACGATCCAGCTGTCCTATGCGATCGGGGTGGCGCGGCCGCTGTCGATCTATGCCGACACGCATGGCACCGGCGACGTGGAATCGCTTGAGATCGAGCGCGCCGTTGCCCGCGTCATGGACCTGACCCCGCGCGGCATCCGCGAGCATCTGGGCCTCAACCGCCCGATCTACGAGCGCACCGCCGCCTATGGCCATTTCGGCCGCACGCCCGACGCCGATGGCGGCTTCAGCTGGGAGCGCACCGACCTGACCGGCAAGCTGTCAGCCGCCGTTTAGATATTCGCCGGGGCTGTGATAGAGACAAGGGCGGTGCCGGTGACGGTGCCGCCCATTTTCATGCCCAAGAGGTTTTTCATGCCTGACATTTCCCCCGGCTTTATCGCCCGGTTCACGCGCATCTACGCCATCGTCGCGGTGGCAATCACCCTCGTCTTCGGCGTCGCCATGGCGGCGTTCCCGAACCTGCTGGCCTCGCCCATCCTGCGCGGCGCGCTGATCGGCGGCTCGGTGGGGGCGATCCTCTGGCCCGTCACCGATTTCGCGCAGCGATACCTGCAGTCGGAAGGCCGGAAACCCGAAAGCCGCGCATCCTGGGCCTATGCGATCCGCTTCGCGCTGCGGGCGCTCTTGGTCAATCTGGGGATTGGCGTGGTGGCCGTGGGCCTGTCCTTCGCGCTTGGCGGGGTGCGCGGCGACGAGATCGGCATCGCGCTTGGCGTCATGGGGATCGGCGTGGGCGTGGGTTTTGTCCTGCTGATCCCGCTCTTCCGCCTGTTCATCTGGTCCGCCTTCAAGGGCGCGGAAAAACGCGCCGCGCGCGGGTGACATGGTTGAGGCCGGGGCGGATATTGGTTAGGCACCGCTGGTCCGATTTCCTGCCAAGGGCTGCATGACCCATGCCTGACAAGACCCACCCAAAAACCCATCCTTCAGGCGCGCCCTGGCGTAATTTCTATGGCCGCCGGAAAAGTCACCACATGAAGGACAGCCAGCAGCGGCTGATCGAGGCCGACCTGGAGGGGCTCAGCCCCGGCCCGGTGGACTGGGAGGCGAACCCCGACCGGCTGCCGCTGGACATCGACGCGCTGTTCGGCGGGCGCGAACTCTGGCTGGAAGTGGGCTTTGGCGGCGGCGAGCACCTGGTGCATCAGGCCGCGGCCAACCCGGATGTGGGCCTGATCGGCTGCGAGCCTTACATCAACGGGGTTGCGATGCTGCTGGCCAAGATCCGCGACGCGGGCGTGGACAACCTGCGCGTCCATCCCGGCGATGCGCGCGATCTGTTCGACGTGCTGCCCGAGGCGAGCCTGTCGCGGGTCTTCCTGCTCTATCCCGACCCATGGCCCAAGAAACGCCACCACCGCCGCCGCTTTGTCACGCAGGAGCATCTGGAGCCGCTGGCCCGCGTGATGACACCCGGCGCGATCCTACGAGTGGCGACCGATATTCCCGATTACGTGCGTCAAACCTTGCAGGAGGTGCCGAAGGCGGGGTTCGACTGGCTGGCGGAACGCCCGCGCGATTGGCGGGAGCCGTGGGGCGACTGGCTGTCCACCCGCTATGAACAGAAGGCGCTGCGCGAGGGCCGGGTGCCGCATTACCTGACGTTTCGCAAGACCTGAGGGGTTTCGGCGCTGACGCGCCGATCCGCCGGGGCTCTGCCCCGGACCCCGGGCAAGTGTGTTGTTCAGGTTGGCTGGTATGGCCTGTTTTCGCGGATCATGGCATTTAGAATGATGAGCAGTTTGCGCGTGACAGCGATGATGGCCTGTTTTGGAGCTTTGCCGTTTGCTCTGAGCCGGTCTGAGAAAGC
>NZ_JBSXNT010000038.1:0-29604 GCF_056857775.1 Alterinioella sp. B-7 | reverse complement strand
CTTCCAGGCCACCGTCGTCATCGAGCCGGGATCGGAGCCCGATCCGGGCTCGGTCAGGCCGAAGGCGCCGACCAGCTCGCCGCCCATCAGGCCGGGCAGATATCGTTCCTTCTGCGCGTCTGAGCCGAAGGCGGCGATGGGGTGGATCACCAGCGAAGACTGCACGCTCATCATCGTCCTGTAGCCAGAGTCCACACGCTCCAGCTCCCGCGCGACCAGACCGTAGGAGACGTAGCCGAGCCCCTTGCCGCCCGCCTCGGGCGCTTCGGTCAGCCCGAGAAGGCCTGCCGCGCCGAGGCGGGTAAAGACCGATCGGTCCGTGCGACCGGCGAGGAAGTCCGCCGTTACCTGCGGCGCCAGTTCTTCCTCCGCGAGGGCGCGGGCGCGGGACGTCAGCGCGCGCTCCTCCTCGGTCAGCGCGGTCTCGAACCCCAGCGGGTCGCTCCAGTCGAAGTTTGCCATTGTGCTATCCCACGCTTTCCGTCTCGGCGGCAGCGACCTCGAGCAGCGCCGCACCGTGGTCGTCGATGAACCTCGTGTGCACATCGCCCGCGGCGAATCCCTCTGAGGCGAGGCAGGCGATCAGGAACTCCCGGTTGGTCACGATCCCCTCCGCCTTTGTCTCGCGCAGGGCGGTGACGGCGCGGGTGATGGCGGCGGTGCGGTCCGACCCGTGGGTGACGATCTTGGCGATCAGCGGATCGTAGTAAGGCGACACCGTGTCGCCGGCACGAAAGCCGGTCTCGATGCGCAGGTCCGGGCGCGGGGCGGGCGTGTCGAAGCGGGTCAGCTTGCCGGGAGAGGGGAAGAACTTCCTTGCCGGGTTCTCGGCATAGAGGCGGCACTCGATAGACCACCCGTCGGTGCCGGGTGCCGAGCGATCCTTAACGTCGCCGGTCCTTGCCAGTTCGAGCTGCATGGCAACGAGGTCGCGGCCGGTCACCATCTCGGTCACCGGATGCTCGACCTGGATGCGGGTGTTCATCTCGAGGAAGAAGAACTCGCCCGTCGCCGCGTCGAGAATGAATTCCACCGTCCCGGCACCGCTGTAGGAGACCTCTGCGCAGAGGGAGAGGGCGGCGTTGCCCATGGCATTGCGGGTCGCCTCAGGCAGGCCGGGGGCGGGAGCCTCCTCGATCACCTTCTGGAAGCGGCGCTGGAGCGAGCAGTCCCGCTCGTGCAGGTGGATCGCCGTGCCGTCTCCGAAGCCGAAGACCTGTACTTCGACGTGCCGTGCGCGGGGCAAGTAGCGTTCGAGGTAGATGTCGCCGTCGCCGAAGGATTTCACGGCGGCTTCCTGTACCATGGCGGCGGTCTTGGTCAGGGCCTCGGGGCCGTCTACTTGGCGCATACCGATGCCGCCGCCGCCGGAGGCCGCCTTGACGAGGAGGGGGTAGCCGACCGCATGGCCCGCCTCCTCGACCCCCTTGAGGGCGCCGGGGGCGAAGCGGGGGCTGCCGGGCACCACGGGCACGCCCGCCGCCTCGGCGGTGCGCCGGGCCGACTGCTTGTCGCCCATCAGGCGGATCGTCTCGGGCGCGGGGCCGACCCAGGTTAGGCCGGCGGCGAGAACCGCCTCGGCGAAATCCGCGTTCTCGGACAGGAAGCCGTAGCCGGGGTGAATCGCGTCGGCGCCAGTCTCGGTGGCGACCGTCAGGATCGTCTCGGTCTTGAGGTAGCTGTCCGAGGCGCGGGCCGGACCGATCTCGCGGGCCTCGTCAGCCATCTCCACGTGAAGGGCGGCGGCATCGGCTTCCGAATAGACGGCGACCGTCGCGATCCCCATCTCGCGGGCCGAACGGATGATCCGGCAGGCAACCTCGCCCCGGTTAGCGATCAGCAGCTTCTTCATGGTCTCAGCCCTCGAGCCGGATTACGACCTGACCGTCTTCGACCATGTCGCTCTCCTTGACGAGGATCTCGGCCACCTTGCCGCTGTCCATCGCGACCACGGGAATCTCCATCTTCATCGACTCGATGATGATGACCGTGTCGCCCTCGCTCACCTGCTGGCCGGGCTCCACCAGAATCTTCCAGACCGAACCGGTCATCTCGCTGTTGATGTCGATCATCGTCAAATCCCTTTCGTATGCCGCGCGACACTAGCCGCAATCATAAGGAGTTACAAGAGCAACTACTAGTCTTGCGGTGGTTGACACCCTGCTCGACTGTCAGTAGTAGTTTCGTCAATAACTACTAAAAGGGTGGTGCCTCACGTGGCTTCGCAGACGACCGACGACCTCAATAGGGAACTGCAAGAGCGGCGCAAGTCGGCTCTGGCGATGGGCAGCGAAAAGCGGCTGGCCGAGCGCAAGGAGAAGGGCATTCTCAACGCCCGCCAGCGTCTCGACTACCTGCTCGACGAGGGCAGCTTCCTCGAGGTGGGCATGCTCGCCCGCTCGCACCGCGCCGAGGTGCGGGACCGCACCCCGGCCGACGGCAAGGTCAGTGGCTACGGCAAGATCGACGGGCGCAACATCGCCGTTGTATCAAACGATTTCACCACCCTCGGAGCCTCCTCAAGCGTCATCAACGGCAAGAAGATTAAGCACGTGAAGGAAGTGGCCGCCGCCAAGGGCCTGCCGCTGGTGATGCTGGGCGAAAGCTCGGGCGCGCGGATGCCCGACCGGATGGGCGCCAGCGGGCGGTCGATCCTCGGGCAGGACCCGACCGAATTCTGCCGCCGCCGCGAGATGCCGCTGGTCTCTGCCTTGCTGGGCGACTGCTACGGCTCCTCGACTTGGTACGCTTGCATGTCGGACTTCGCCGTAATGCGGAAGGGCGCGACCATGGCCGTCGCCTCGAGCCGGGTCACCTCCATCGCGATCAACCAGCCCGTCGACCCCGAGGAGCTGGGCGGCTGGAAGCTGCATACCGAGAAGACGGGCCTTGTCGACTATGCCGTCGAAACCGACGAGGAGGCGCTCGACATCGTCAAGCGGTACCTCTCCTACATGCCGCAAGGCGGGAAGGTCGCACCGGAGATAGTGGCGGTGCCCGAGGGCTCCGACGCGGCGGGCGAGGAGCTGGCAAAGCTCATCCCCGAGAGCCAGAGCCAGGTCTACGACAGCCACAAGATCGTCGAAGGCATCGCCGACCTCGGCAGCGTCTTCGCGCTGAAGCCGCGCTTCGGCCGCTCCCTCGTCACCTCGCTGGCGCGGCTGAACGGGCGAAGCGTCGGCTTCATCGCCTCGAACCCCATGGTCCGAGGCGGCGCCATCGACGTCGATTCCATGCGCAAGGCGACGAGCTTTCTCGTCCTTTGCGACAGCTTCAACATTCCGATCATCTTCCTTGTCGACCAGCCCGGTTTTCTGATCGGCCCCGAGGGGGAGAAGCGCTGGGCGCCGGGGCGGATCATGAACTGGATGAACGCCCTCTCGCAAGTGACCGTGCCGCGGATCGCCATCACCATGCGCAAGAACTACGGCCAGGCCTACCTCAACATGGGCGGCGGCCGGCATGCGGACCTGCAGGCGGCCTGGCCGAGCGCGAACTTCGGATTCATGGACCCGCGGGTGGGCGTCAACGTCCTCTACGGGCTGAAGCGCGAGGACGATCCCGAGCGGTTCGACAACCTGGTCGCCGAGATCGCCAACGACAGCTCCGCCTTCGCCTTGGCCGAGCTCTTCGAATCGCAGGCCGTTATCGCGCCGAACGAGACGCGGGCCTTCCTGACCTCGGCGCTCGACATCCAGTGCAGCGGACCCGAGGGCTCTGTCGGGCAGCACCACCTGGCGAACTGGCCGACCAGCTTTTGATGGCACCCACCGAGCATATCGCCCCGGAACGGGGCCGCCCCGGCGCCGCCGAACTCCTGAAGGCGGCCGTCGCCCGCGGCGACCGGGCGCTCGATGAGGCGGGGGCCAAGGCGCTGCTTTTGGCAGCGGGGATCGCGGTGCCACGCGGTATCCGCCTGACCTCTCACGAGGTTGCGGCGGCTACACTCTCGGGCCTGCGCCCACCTTTCGCGGTCAAGGCGCTCTCGACCGCGCCCCTGCACAAGAGCGACCTGGGCGCCGTAGAGCTGAACCTTACGGAGGCGCAGGAGGTCTCGGCTGCAGTCCGCAGAATCGCAGGTCGGCTTGAGTCGGCGGGCGAGACGGCCAGCGGCTACTTGGTCGAGGAGATGGCCTCTCCCGGCACCGAGATCGTCATCGGCGGCCTGATCGATCCGCAGCTTGGACCGGCGGTGATGCTGGGGGCCGGCGGCATCTATGCGGAGATTCTGAAGGACACCAGCTTCCGGCTCTGCCCGATCATCGAGGCGGACGCCCGCCGGATGGTCGACGAGCTTCGTATCGCGCCGATCCTGAAGGGCGCGCGCGGCAATGAGGGGGCGGACATCGAGGCAATCGTCGCCGCGCTCATGGCGCTGGCGGGGCCCGAGGGTATCTTTACCCACCATGCCGGGCAGATCGCGGAGTTCGACCTCAACCCGCTGATCGCCCGGCCGGACGGGCTGACGGCGGTGGACGCGAGGATCGTGCTCGGCGCGCCTCCGGCCCCTGTCGTGCCGCGCGGCAGAGTGGACTTCTCCCGCCTGTTTCGCCCCATTTCCATCGCTGTCGTCGGTGCCTCGGCCAGCGGCACCACGGCGGGCAATCGCTTCATCCGCCTTCTGAAGCAGACCGGCTACGCGGGCGCGATCTACCCGATCCATCCGAAGGCGCAGGAGATCGAAGGCGTGACCGCCTATCCCGACCTCTCCGCCACCCCGACCGGGGCCGACTACGCCTATCTGATGGTGCCCGCGGGCCGCGTTGCGGATGTTCTGGAAAAGGCGGAGGGCCGCGTCGGCTTTGCGCAAGTGATGGCAAGTGCCGATCCGGCTGTGCAGGGCGAGTGGGAATCCGACCTTGCCGAACTCGCCCGCAAGCAGATGATCCGCATCATCGGACCGAACTGCATGGGCACCCATTCGCCCCGGGGTCGCTTCACCTTTATGGAGGGCGCGCTGGTCGAGCCCGGCTCTGTCGGTATCGCCTGTCAGAGCGGCGGCCTCGGCATGGACATCCTGCGGCGCGGGCAGGAGCTGGGCCTTCGCTACAGCGGCCTCGTGACCATCGGCAACAGCATCGACATCGGCCCGGCGGACCTTGTCGAAAATTATATGGAAGACCCGGAGACCAAGGTCATCGGCCTCTATGTGGAGGACCTGCGGAACGGCGAGCGCTTTGTAGAGCTGGTTCGCCAGAATAGGGGTCGGAAGCCTGTGGTCGTCTTGGTCGGCGGCGTGACGAGCCTTGGTCGCGCGGCTGCTGCCTCGCACACCGGTGCGATGGGCGGATCGGCGGCCACCTGGCAGGCCCTGTCCCGCCAAAGCGGAGTCATTGTCACCGATACGCTCGATCAGTTCCTTGAGCAGCTTTCGCTTTGCCAGAACCTCGAGCCCCGGCCGGAGACGGCGTCGCAGGGTGTAACGCTGTTTGGAAATGGCGGCGGGGCCAGCGTCCTCGGAACCGACGCCATCGACAGGGCCGGTCTCACTCTCGCCCGGCCCTCCACGGCAGCGATGGCCGAGCTGAACGAGATCGTGCTTCCTCCTGGCGCCAGCCTCCGCAATCCAATCGACCTGCCGGCCAGCGTTCTCAAGGAGGATGAGGGTCGCATCACGGCCCGCATACTCGACGTGAACCGTCGAGAGGTGAAACCTCACGCAACAATCATTCATCTCAATCTGCCGGTAATAATGGGATACCGGCACATCGAAAACTTCCTTCCCAACCTGCTTGCTGCCGTATTCGGGGAGGAGGAACAGGCATCCGAGCACCGCGTCCTAGTGCTGCGTTCGGACAGGTCCGAAGAAGTCGACGCGTGGCGGCGGACCTTTCGGGCAGAGGCCATCCGTCGTGGAGTCCCCTCGTTCGACGAGGTGGCCGAGGCAGTGCAAGCACTTGCCAACTTCCAAGGCTATGAGCTTTTCTTGGCAGATTCGGGCGATACGACTCGGCGTCGGCAAATTGAAGGAGGACTCAGGACGTGAATGCACAAAAAGCCAAGCTGGAAGATGACGCTGCAATTCTAAAGGAATTCAAGGCGGTCGGCTTCACGGAATACGAGGCGAGGGTCTACGTGCAGCTCATGCGCAGTGGCACAGCCACGGCGTACGAGATCGCGAAGGAGTCAGGGGTACCGCGGCCGAATACATACAACGCGCTTGAGGCCCTCACCAAGCGCGGTTCGGTCCTGCCAGTCAACGACAACCCGCGGCGCTACGTGGCTAAGGATCCCGACAGCCACCTGACCAGCCTGGGGCGGGAAATGATGTCCCTTTGCGAGTCGCTGGCAGAGAAGCTCGGCAAGATCGAACAGCCGGACGACGCACCTTACGTCTGGAACGTGCACGGCGAACTTGCCATGCATGAGAAGATCGATGCCCTGATCAACCACTGCAACACCACGCTCTGGGCGAAAGCGTCGAGTGACGTTCTGGAGCGGCATGCAGAGGCGCTTAAGGCAGCGGCGGAGCGCGACGTCGAGATGCTGATCGTCATCTACGGCGAGGACCCCGACGCCTTCCGCTTCACCGATCGCTGTCACATCTACCTGCACGAGAGCAACGGCGTGCGGATGGGGACGGCCGACAACCTCTTCACGATGACGATCGATCACAAGCAGGCCTTAACAGCCACCACCGACGGCGCTGCGGCCTTCTACACCCACAACCAGGCCATGGTGATCATGGCCGATACGCTCATCCGCCACGATTACTACATGGCCGAGATCCTCGACCGCTTCGGGTCAGAGATTTTCGGCGCATTCGGTCCGCATCTCAAGGAGCTGCGGATGAACGTCTTTACCAAGACACAGGCAAGCGCATTCCGCGACCGGACCGGTCTCGATTGACCGGCCCTACGGAGGGCATGCCTGCACATAAAAGAAGGGCGAAGACCCCAGCAAAGCAACACAAGTCCAATAAACGGAGGAGATGATATGAACCTGTTCAAGAAATCAATTGCAGCCGCGGCAGCCGTGACTGGCATGACGCTGGCGGCCCCGGGCGCGATGGCCCAGGACTACCCCAATGGCGAAATCGAGTGGATCATCCCGTTCTCGCCCGGGTCTGGCGCCGATACCTTTGCGCGCACTCTGATCGGCGCCACCGAGGATGTCCTTGACGTCACCATCGTGCCCGTTAACCGCGAAGGCGGCGGGACGGCAATCGGTGTCGCCGCCGCGGCGTCCTCCGAGGCGGACGGCTATACCCTTTTCAGCCAATCCGACACCTTGGCCCTCGGCCTGTCCACCGGCGACTGGCCGGTCGGCGTCGGCGATATTCAAGCGGTCGCTCGGATCAACGCCGACTACAAGACGCTGATCGTCCCCAGCGGCTCGGAGTTCGAGAGCTACGAGGACCTTGTCAGCTTCGCGCAGGAGAACCCGGGCGAGCTTCGCATCGGTGGGGTTGGCTCGCGCAGCTGGTCGTCCTTCTTCGTGCGGAGGCTCGTCGAAGGGGCTGGCATCGAGGTCACCTATGTGCCCTATGACGGCGGCTCCAACGTCGTATCCGCCATATTGGGCGAGAACATCGACGCCGCGGTGATCACCAGCTCCAACATCAACGCTCAGGTCGACGCGGGCGAAATCCGCATCCTAGCGCAGAGCCTGTCGGAGCGGGTAGAGGAACGGCCCGACGTGCCGACCTTCCTTGAGCTCGGACACGAGGACATCGACGGCGATGTCCTGTGGCGCGGTGTTTTTGCTCCCGCGGGTGTACCGGAAGAGGTGCTGCAGACCCTGAGCGACGCCTTTGAACAGGCGATCCAAGACCCCGAGTGGCAAGCGTACATGGAACGCGAGGCCCAGCAGTCCGCCTTCATGGGCTACGAGGAGTTCGACGCCTTCTTCCGTGACGCTGTCGCCGGCTATTCGGAGGAATAAACCGGCCTACGGCCAAGTTTCGCGCCCGTCCCGAAACCCTCGGGGCGGGCGTATTTAGTTGCAGCAGGCACGGAGGGTCCGATGACGGATCGCATCGCTATCATCGGCGCCGGGGCTATCGGCGGCTACTTCGGTGCCGGCTTGGTCCGCGCCGGCCGGGAAGTGACGCTGATCGACGGCTGGGCGGAGCATGTGGAGCATGTCCGGACCCATGGGCTGACCATCGAAGGGATCGGCAAGGAAGGCCACTACAGTGTTCGCCCTCGCATGCTGCACCTGAACGAGGCGCAGGGGCTGGTTGCCGAGCCGCCCTTTGACATGGTCATCGTCGCCGTCAAATCTTACGACACCCGCTGGGCGGTGGAGTTGATGCGGATGTATGCCGCCCGGAGCGCCGCCTTGGTCTCGCTGCAGAATTCCTTCAACGAGCCTGAAATCGCCTCGATCGTCGGGACCGAAAACACTTTCGGATGCGCGATCCAATCGCTGGCCTGCGACCTTGTCGCGCCGGGGCTGGTGTGCCGTATGTCGGCCACCGGTACGGTTGGCGTGGGAGCCATGTCAGGCGACACGTCAGATCCACGGCTGGCGGACCTCGTCGATTGCCTCTCGGAAGTGGAAGTTACCCATGTCGTAAGGGACCTGCCCGGTATCAAATGGTCTAAGCTGGTGGTCAACTCCATGCGCAATGGCCTATCGGCCATGACCGGCATGACCGGCGGCGAGCGGGACAGTCACCCTGAGACCATCGCCCTCGGCATCCGCCTCGGCGCGCAGACGGTGAAAGTGGGGCGGGCCATGGGCCTCACCCTCGTCGACACTGCTTATGATTTCGATACGCTGGTCGCGGCGGGGGCGGGCTCGGACAACGCCGTGGAGGCAATCCGCTCACGGATGACCGAGATCGTCTCTGCGCGCAGCGCCGAGCAGCGCCCCTCCATGGCGCAGGACGTCCGTAAGGGGCGTCGGACGGAGACCGAGGCGATCAACGGCCTTGTGGCGCGAAAGGGTAGAGAGCTCGGCATCGAGGTGGGCGCACACGAGAAGGTGCACGACATCATCCGGCGGATCGAGCGGGGCGAGCTGACGCCCGGGCCCGAACTGGCCCGGGATATCGCCTGATCAAAAGGGGGTCTCGATCCCGAGCTCCGCAGCATGAGCGCGGAGATCCCGGGCGGTTTCCGCCGAGAGGGGGACGCCCTTGGTATCTGCCTCCTCCTCCACCCGGGCAGCCCGCTCACCCGGATAGAGCACCTCGGCAAACCCTTCGGCGGGAGGCAGCGCCTTCAGTCGGGTGATCATCGTCTCCATCCGCGTGCCGTACTCCGCAAGCGGCATGAAGGCCTCCACCTTCATCACCAGGAAGAAGTGCCCGACATCTGCCGTTCCGCCGAAATCGGCGACCCAGTCCCGGACGTCGCCGGTCGCGGCGGAGCCGGACAGGACGCCAGCCATGACCTCTACCATCATAGACATGCCCGAGCCCTTTGCGCCGCCGAAAGGCAGCATGACGCCCTTCAGCGCGGCGGCGGCGTCGGTTGTGGGCCGCCCCTCGGCATCCAACGCCCAGCCCTCGGGGATCGTGCGTCCGTCCCGCGCGGCAAGCCGGACATGGCCCCGTGCCGCGACGCTCGCCGCCATATCGAGCGACCAGGGCGCGTAGCGCCCGGCAGGCGCTGAGATGGCGAAGGGGTTGGTGCCGAGAAGCGGCGCGGCGCTGCCGTGTGGTGCCAGGGTGCGAGAGCCGGGGGACATGGCGATGCCGATCATCCCCCGCCGCGCGGTCCGGATCGTGTGGACTGAGGCGGCGCCGAAGTGGTTGGCGTGGCGCACCGCGGCGGCACCGATGCCAAGGGTCTCCGCCGCGTCCATGCATTCGTCAATGGCAACGTGGGCGGCGACCATTCCGACGGCGTTGTCGGCATGAACCACGCGGCTCGCTGGCATTGGCCTGTCGATACGCAGGCTCGGCGCGGCGTTCAGAAGCCCGGAACGGAGCCGCCTTGCATAGAGCGGGATGCGCACGACGCCGTGGGTCTTCACGCCACGTTTGTCCGCCGCCACCAATGCCTCAGCCGCCATCGAGGCGTGCTTGCCGGAAAGTCCCTCGGCCTCAAAAAGTCGTGCGGCGAAAGCGGTCAGTTGCGCCGCGTCGACAATTGGCTCGTCTCTTGCCATATGGTCAGACCGTCGGCTCGATCCTGGTGATCGCGATGTCCACGTCGCCGAGCATCTCGGAGCGGGTCATTCGGCCGCCGGCGACCTCGAGCGAGAAGTCGAGGAGCCGGCCGCCAGCCGCCTCCAGTGTCTCGTTCTCCAACATCGGAGAGACATCGACGTCCACGTTGTCGGCCAGCTTCTTGGCCGTGCGCGGATTGCCGGTGACCTTGACCGTCGGAGCCAGGAGGTGGCCCATCACGTTCATCTGGCCGGTCGAGAAGAGGATGATCTGGGCGCCGCCCGCGGCGAGTCCGGTCATGGATTCAGCTGCGGGAGCAGGGGTGTCCATCAGGTAGAGGCCCTTGCCCTTGGCTGCCTCGCCGAAGCCGAGCACGCCCTTAACCTCAGTGGTGCCGCCCTTGATGATCGCGCCGAGCGACTTCTCCTCAATTGTGGTGATGCCGCCGCGGATGTTGTCGGGCACCGGGTTGGCACCACGGATGTCGACCCCGCGGGAGATGGCGCTGTCCTCGATCCGGCGCACAGCGGCCCAGATCTCCTCCTGCACCTTGGGATCGGGGGCGCGCTTGGCCAGCATCTGTTCGGCACCCATCCATTCCGACGTCTCCGACAGATAGACCGTGCCGCCAGCCTCGACCACCCGGTCGGCGACATGGCCGATGGCCGGGTTGGCGGCGACGCCGGAGGTGGTGTCAGTACCGCCGCATTCGACGCCGAGGACGAGCTCCGACAGTGGTGCCGGCTCCGCCCGCTGGGCGCTGGCCTCGCCGACCATGGACATCAGGTGCCGCATGCCTTGGGCGATGGCCTCGACCGTGCCGCCCACGTCCTGCACCGAAATATGTTCGACCCGCTTGCCACTCTCGGCGATGGAGGCGGCGACCGTCTCGGCCGAGACCTGCTCGAGGCTGACGACGAGAACCGAGTGGACGTTGGGGTTCTTGCCGAGCCCGGCCTGGGTGCCGCGGAACAGGGTGTCATCGGCGCCGAACTGGCCGCGCCCGTACCAGACCGGCACGGCGACAGTGCCCTTCACCAGCGACTCGAGGTGCTTCACGATGCCGTTCACGTTGTCCATGACGGCGAGAATGGCGACATTGTTGCGGATGCCGAAGGCGCCGTTCTCGCGGCGGTAGCCCATGAATTGCATTGTCATTTCCCTCCCTTGTCGCCGCGGCCGCGCTGGCTGTCGACGTTGTGCACGTGGACGCAGGCGCCCTGGCCGATGTCGCCGAGCGCGAGACCGATCGGTTCGCCGTATTTCAGGATCTCGGTCCCGTCCGGCAGATCGACGAGGGCGACCTTGTGACCGAAGGGGATCGGCTCGACCGTCGTGCTCTCGCCCCCCTTGGAGACGACCTTCGCGCCTTCGGGTATGTCCTCGATCGCCGTTGCGACGTTGTCCCTGTCGTCCAGTATGATGACTTTGCTCACTGTCTTGATCCTGCGGGTTTGGGCGTTTCCGTTTCGGATCGGAGCCCGTGGCGCAAACGACCACTTGCATGTCCGGTCCACTCAATGCCATTGTAGCGAAGCGAAGTTGCAATCACAACGTCGTTTATGGAGAGCGACCGGGGAGGGGTCATGACCATGACATACCGATGGGTCAACGTCGGCTTTCTGCTGCTTATCCTAGCCATGGCCGGGGTCTATCTCTGGTTGTCGCGGGACCTTGCCCTGAACAGGTTGCGAGTGGACCTGCGGCCAATCATGCTGCCCGTCGCCCTTGGCGGCAGTGTGGTCGTCCTCTCTCTGGTCGAGCTGGTCCGGACGATCACCAGCAAGGACGACACGCAGTTCGAGCCGTTCCGGATCGAAGGCGCCTGGCGGCTGGTGGCGACAGTCCTGATCATCGCCGCCTACTACGTGGCCTGGCAGAGGCTCGACGCCTTCTACCCTGCGACGGTCGCGCTCATCCTTGCTCTGATTGTGGTCTTCAGATGGCGCCCGAGCCGCCGTGACGGGCTGATCGCTGCCACCATCGCGCTCGGGTTCACGCTGCTGTTGTACCTGGTCTTCGATCTCGCCTTCGGCATCAACTTCACGCACTGAGGCGGTCCGACCGATGATGAACATGCTCTCCTTCGACTTCTCGGCGCTGTTCTCCTTCTGGAGCCTTGCGGCCATCGTCTTCGGCAGCCTGATGGGCCTGATCATCGGTACTTTGCCGGGGCTCGGGGCGACCATCGCCGTCGTCCTGCTTCTTCCGCTGACCTATTCGATGTCGCCGCTGGCCTCGGTGCTGATGCTGATCGCCGCATACCAGGGGTCGGAATACGGGGGGTCGATCTCTTCGATCATCCTAGGCATTCCGGGCACCCCCGCCGCCGTTGCCACCGCCATCGACGGCAACGCGATGGCGCGCAAGGACCTCGCCGGCAAGGCGCTTGGCTACTCGCTTGCGGCTTCGACCCTCGGCGGTATCGTCGGCGGTCTAGTCCTCATCTTTCTCGCAGTGCCGCTGGCACGTCTGGCGGTTCGGTTCTCGGATCCGGAGTTCTTCCTGATCGGCGTCGCCGGGCTCATTGCCGTCGGCGCGCTCAGCTCGGGCAGCGCAATCAAGAGCATCATCTCGGTGCTCCTTGGGCTGATGGTCGGAACCATCGGGCTCGACACCTTCACCGGCGTTCCCCGCTTCACCTTCGGCACACTGGAGCTGCTGGAAGGGGTCGGGATGATCGCCCTATTGACCGGCATGTTCGCCTATTCCGAGATCCTTTCCATCGTCTCGAACGAGTTGAACAAGAGCTTTGCCTCGGGGAACAGGAAGCTCTCCACTGGCCTCACCTTCGCAGAGATGCGCAGCGTCGCGCCGGCAGCCTTTCGCGGCTCGATCATCGGGTCCATTGTCGGGTTGTTTCCGGGCATGGGTGCGGGTCCGGCCTCTTGGTTCGCCTACATCCAGGCCAAGAAGACCAGCCGCCATCCCGAGGAGTTCGGCAAGGGCAGCCCCGAGGGCATCGCCGCGCCGGAGGCCGCCAACAACGCCACCGTGGGCGGCGCGCTGGTGCCGCTCTTGGCGCTCGGCATCCCGGGCTCGCCCTCCACGGCGATCATCCTCGGCGCCTTCATCATCCACGGCATCCAGCCGGGGCCGAACCTCTTTTCGGCAAGCCCCGACCTCGCCATGGGTATCTTCTACGGCTTCCTCGTCGCCACCCTGGTCATGTACGTGGCCGGCCGGTTGGTGACGAACCTCTTTGCCCGGGCGCTGACCATTCCCAACAGTTACCTCGTGCCGATCGTGCTCTCGCTGTCGATCGTCGGGGTCTATGCCTCGCACGGGCTCTTCTTCGACCTCTGGCTTGCGCTCGGCGTCGGCATACTGGCCTACTTCCTGAAGCGGCTCGACTACTCGCTGCCCTCCTTCATCCTGGCCTTCATCCTGAGCCCGATCATCGAAGCCAGCCTTCGCCGGTCGATGCTCCTTTCAGGCAATAGCCTCGATATCTTTTTGGAGCGCCCTTACTCGCTGGCGATCCTCTGTCTGATCGTTCTCTTCGTCGGTGCGACAGCCTGGGGAGGCATCCGCCGGTTCCGCGCCGTTCCCAGGCAACCCCAAGGCAGGAACACCGAATGACGACGACAGGACCCCGCATCACCAAGGTCGAGGCGATCAGCCTCTACGTGCCCATCGAGGACGAGATCGAGGCGCCGGTGGCGGTGCCCCATGCCGAGGACCTCACTAGGATCATCTTCTCCGGCTACCGCACCACGCTGGTGCGGATCGAGACAGACGATGGAGTCGAGGGTTGGGGCGAATGCATGGTCCGGCTCGCCCCGACGGCCACCCGGGCGATCATCGAGGACATCGGCAGTGTCCTGTCCGGCCGCGACCCCCTCGACCGAGAAGCGATCTGGGAGCTTCTCTTCGGCGTCATGATGAACCGCGGCCACAACCGCGGCATGGCCGTCGAGGCGATCTCCGGCATCGACATCGCCCTCTGGGATCTGTCCGGCCGTATCCTGGGTGTGCCACTCTACAAGCTCCTTGGCGGGCGGCATCACGACCGCCTCGCCGCCTATGCCTCGTCTCTGCGCCTGCGCAAGATGGAGGAGGTCGTTGCCCAGGCGCAATCCTTCAAGGAGCGCGGCTTCACCGCCATGAAGATCAAGATCGGCCGTAACCCGGACACGCCGCAGGTCGATATCGACTTCGTCGCGGCGATCCGCGAGGCAGTTGGCTCCGAAATCCGGCTCATGGTCGACGCCAACTGCGCCTATTCGGAGAACTTCAAGACCGCGCTCGAGGTCGGCCGCGCACTTCAGGACCTCGGAATCTATTGGTTCGAGGAGCCCATCGCGCCGAACGACCTCGAGGGATACAAGCGCCTGTCCAGCGCGCTCGACATTCGCATCGCGGCGGGGGAGGCGGATTTCATGGCCTTCGGCTCACGCGACTTCTTCCGGAGCGGCGCCATTGACGTCGTGCAACCCAACATATCGCGCACCGGCGGCATCACCGAGGCGCGCCGGATCGCTGCAATGTCGCGCGCGTTCCACATTCCCTATGCGCCGCATACGGGAAGCTGCTCAGCCGTTTGCCTGGCCGCCACGCTGCAGTTCGCAGTGTCGCTGCCGAACTTCCTGATTTTCGAGTTCATGCAGTCGGACTGGTCCAAAACCCAGCCCAACCCGCTGCGCCACGACCTGCTGAAAGAGCCTGTCGAGAAGCTTGAGGATGGCCACATGGTGGTGCCCGAGGGACCCGGCATCGGGATCGAGATCAACATGGATGTGGTCGATAACTACCGCATGGCGTGACCCACGAGCGAAAGGACATGAGATGAAGACAACAACGCCGATCCTCGCCGCCCCGAGCGGCAGCCGCAACCAGCGCTTGCTGACCCAGGTCGCGCTGGTCCTCGCCGGGACCATGGTACTAACCCTCGCGGCCAAGGTGACTGTACCCATGTGGCCGGTGCAAGTCTCGCTTCAGACGCTGGCGGTCTTCCTCGTCGGCGCCACGCTGGGCCTGCGGCTGGGAGCCGCGACGGTGCTGGTCTACCTTGCCGAGGGCGCAGCGGGGCTGCCGGTCTTCCAGGGCACGCCGACGCAGGGCCTCGGCCTTGCCTACATGGTGGGTCCGACGGGCGGCTACCTTGTGGGCTTCGTCGTCATGGCGGCGCTGGCTGGCTGGGCGGCGGACCGGGGCTGGGGCCGCAGCCCGCTCAGGATGGGCGCTGCGATGCTGACCGGCGAAGTCGTCATGCTGGCCCTCGGCGCGACTTGGCTCGGCGTCCTCTTCGGAGCGGAACGGGCCATCGCCCTCGGCGTAGGGCCGTTCCTCCTGGGCGATCTGGTGAAGCTGGTCATGGCGGTGTGGATCGTCTGGGGACTCAGCGGCGTCCTGCGGCGCGACTGACGCGCCTTTTCCCTCGGAAGAAAGACAGGGGCCGCCTCCCGAGGCGGCCCCTGTCTTGTCAAAGCAGCACTTTCACCAGCGTGAGCCCCAGTGCCGCGATGAAGAGCCAGCCGCCGAGAGCGACCAGCAGGGGGCACAGCCCCACCTTGAGAAGGCTTGCTAGGTGGGCCTGCAGTCCCGCGGCGGCGAGCCCGAGGACCAGCAGAAGCTCCGACATCGTCCGGATCGTCCCCGCCGCCGCCTCGGGCACCTCCACGATGCTGTTGAGGATCACCACCGCGAGAAAGCCTGCGACGAACCACGGCACCGGTGCGCGACCTCCTGCTCCGCCGGTCTCCCGGCTCAGCCGCATGGAGAGTAAAACGCCGAGCGCCACCGGCACCAGAAGAACGACCCGGCCGAGCTTGGTCACCGTGCCGACGTTCCCGGCCACCTCGCCCTGCTGGTAGGCCGCCGCAGTCACCTGGGCGACCTCATGCACCGTCGCCCCGGTCCAGACGCCGAAGGCCGTCGCATCGAGGCCGAGCGGCCCGGCAAGGAGCGGATAGCTCACCATAGCGATGCTGCCGAGCAGGGTGACAGTGGCGATGGCATAGGCCATGTCCTCGTCCGGGCCGCGCCGCACTGCGTGGATTGCGATGACGGCGGAGGCGCCGCAGATTGAGGTGCCGGCGGCAATCAGTTCGGACAAGGCACGCGGCACTCCGAGCAGGCGTCCGATGCCGATCGTGACAAAGAAAGTGCCGACGACGCAAGCCACGATGATCAGGATCGTCACGCCACCCAGCGACGCGATGTCACCCAAGGTGAGTCGGATGCCAAGCAGCACGATCCCGACCCGCAGCGCGTGCCGCACCAGGAACTTTGTCCCCGACAGCGCCGCCGCAGGGACTGGGGCAATGTTGCGCACCATGATGCCGATAAGGATGGCGAGCATCATCGGGCTGATGCTGGATAGCGCGGGGACCTGATGAAGCGCAATGGCGACCGCTGCCACGGCGAGCGGCAGCAAGGTCTCCGGAAGGAACGGTGGCATCGAATAGCTGGAGCGGGGCCCTGCCAAGTCGGCAAATCGCATGATGGTCGCCTTTCTTCTATGGCTCAGCTGGATATCGGCTTGCCAAGGCAGAAAGAAAAACGAATAGTTATGATATAAACGTTCGATAAGGTCGAATAGTTGACACTAGAGCAACTACGCATCTTCCTAGAGGTCGCCCGCTGCGAGCACGTCACGCGGGCTGCAGCCCGACTCAATCTTACGCAGTCGGCAGTCAGCGCGGCGGTGACAGCGCTCGAAAAGCGGCATTTGGTGACGCTCTTCAACCGGATCGGCCGGGGGATCGAGCTGACGGCCGAGGGGCGCAGTTTCGTCGCCGAGGCCGAGGCCGTTCTTTCCCGGGCCGGAGAGGCCGAGCAGGTTTTGGAGGATCTGGTCAAGCAACCGAGCGGCCCCCTTCGTATCGGCGCGAGCCAGACCGTGGCGAGCTACTGGCTTCCGGGCCGCTTGATGTCGTTCCATGAGGCCTATCCCCGCGTCGCCCTGCACTTGACGAGCGGAAACACCGAGACCGTCGCTCGGGGCGTATCGGCCGGGACGGTTGACCTCGGGATTGTCGAGGGCGACGTGGACGATCTCGGGCTGGAGGTGCACGAAGTCGCTTCGGACCACATCTCGCTCGTCGTCGGGCCGGAGCACAACTGGAGTGACGGCCACGCCCTCGACATCACCGACCTCAAGCGGACGTCCTGGGTCATGCGGGAGCGCGGCTCGGGCACCCGGGCCGATTTCGAGCGGTACATCGGGCAATTCGGTCTTGATCCCGACGAACTCGACGTAGTGCTCGAGTTGCCATCCAACGAGGCCTGCCTCTCCGCTGTCCGAACCGGTCAGGCCGCGACGGTCCTGTCGCGCCGCGCGGTTGAACTCCAGCTGGACGCCGACTTCCGCCAAGCCGGGTTCACGTTTCCGCCACGACGGTTCCGGGTCTTGCGCGACCCACGACGCTATCTGTCCCGGGCGTGCCGGGCGATGCTCGACCTACTGATGAGCCGCCCAAGGGAGGGAGTGCCATGAGAGTGCATATCCTCGATGACTGGTTCGACACCCTTCGCGGCTTGCTGGCTGTGCCGTTGCGCCTGGCGGGCGGTATCCCCGGCCAGGCGTTGCTTGCCCGCTTCGAGAAACTCCTTCGACCACGTGTAATAAAGGCTTTCGCTAACACCCTCACGCCGACACAGCGCGGCAATGCTCTCCTCGCTGCGCAGGCCAGCCAGCACGATCCTGATCTTCTCTTCAGCCGAATACTGTTTGCGCGTCTTGCGTTTAATCCCTTTGACCAGCTTGTCAGCCGCGTCCTTCGATGTTCCGGATTTCTTGTTCATCTTCGCCTCTTGATAGCTGCGATGAACCAGAATCCTCCGTTATGAAAACTTCAAATCTGTCCCATAGGCGCTGACGTCAGACACATGCTCCAATGAGCACAAAATGGCAACAACCATCTATAGGGGGTAGATTCCGGTAGGGGGCAAGATCGTATCACAAGGAATTCTGTCGCTGCCGTTTCTTGATTTCGAGCACGGTGTTTTTGCCGATGCCGAGATCGCGTGCGGGCCATCGGTATGACCGACCGTCCGCCACTTGGACGACCTTTGGCGCGAGTTTGATGGATTTCGGGCTGGCTGGCGATCGAGCTTCTTCCCCTGCGCTCTTGCAGCGGCGAACCCGGATTTCACTCTCTTGCTGAGCCGGTCATGTTCAAACTGAGCAATCCCGGCCTGCGTTCGTCGCAAGCCCCCGAAGTGCCTCCGTCACCTCGAGGTCGAGCGCGCGGCGCCGCGCGCGGAAGAGCTCCTGCACCTGGTCGGCCATGTCGAAGACGAGGCCCGCGAGGCCCCGGATCTCGGCATCGCTTGCCGCCGTATGGGGAAGGCGCTCACCCTTAAGTTTGGCCTCGTTCAGACGCCGCGCCACCTGGTTCACGTTGTTGCCCACCCGGTTGAGCGCGGCGCTCATCGCGCGCAGCTCCTCTGTCATCACCTCATCCGGGCGCAAGAGGTCATCGGCGGCGAGCATCAACCGGCGCATGGCGTCTGACCGATGGGCAATGCCCCGACGTAAAAGCGCCGCATCGAAGCCCCGGAGGTCGCGGTCGCTGACACGCATTGTCAGCACACGGGTCCGGCTGTCATTAGCCGAGCGCGTCGCCCGATCATGGTTCAGAGCGTTGTAGATGGTCCTCCGGGAAACCGAAAACCGGACCGCCAGTTCGCGCACGGGCACACCCTTTGCGCGCTGCAGGGCGATCTGTCGGCGCTCCTGATCGGTTAATCGGCGGCTGCTCGGCATGTGAAGTATACGTTCCTCTTTCTTGCTAACTTCGTACAAGCCCACCGACTCCCAGCGCAAGCGGAGTCGGACATAAGGGCTTGTACTCAATGTAGAAAATCGGCCTTCGGGGCCGATTTCACGTCTTCTGTCAAATGCAGCGCGCATCGCGCTCAATGTATCTCGTTCCGCGTCTTCTGCAGCGCGCATCACGTCCTTTGCAGGATGTCTTGCGCGGTCTGCATAGCGTCTTCTGGCCAATGGCAAATGTCAGATGGACCGCGCATCGCGTCCTTTGCACCGCGTCGCGTGCAGCCCGCCCGTCTTTCCGCGTTCCGGGGTACGGTCGCCTTCACCATTCACTGGAACGGCTGTGGCACTGGTAGTAGGGGTCTGATGCCGGAGAGTGCAGAATCCTGCGCTCTCATGAGAAACGCGCGAAAGTTGGTGATGTCCTGAGGGGCGGCATATCGGTAGAGCGTGACCGGTTTGACCCCCAGTTCTTTACAGAGTTCAGGAACTGACGTGTCGCGGCTAGCCATAGCGGCCTGGGCCATGCGGACCTGCGCTTTCGTCAGCGCGAACTTCCTTCCAGCCTTTCGGCCGCGGGCGCGGGCCGCTTGGAGCCCCGCCATTGTGCGTTCGCGGATCAGCTCGCTTTCGAATTCGGCGAGAGCGGCAAAGATGCCGAATGAAAGTCGTCCTGCCGCAGTCGTTGTGTCAATCTGCGCGCCTTGCCCAGTGAGAACCTTGAGGCCGACGCCACGCTCGGACAGCATGCTAACGGTTTTGACAAGGTGGTGGAGGCTGCGACCCATGCGGTCGAGCTTCCACACGACCAGAACATCGCCCTTGCGCAATGCCTTGAGGCAGGCCTCAAGACCGGATCGGTCATCCTTCTTTCCAGATGCCAGGTCCGAATAGATCTGGCCTTCTTCGACCCCTGCTCCGATCAAGGCGTCTCGCTGTAAATCGAGGGACTGGCTGCCGTCGGCTTTCGAGACCCGTGCATAGCCGATCAGCATGTTTCACAAACGGTCAGTTGCGAGACACGCACCCTGCCCTCTGAGACCGGGCAGCCCATCGGCCCCACAGAACCCCAAGAAAATCAGGCGCGCTAGCATCGGATGTGCAAGCCCCCTGCCCCACCGTTAATTGTTGCGAAAATATGTTGCGAGTTAGCTTGATTGAGCAACAAGAAAGCGCAACACTCGCCACATGAACTTTGGCTATGCGCGCATTTCCATAGATCGCGGTCAGGATACTGCCGCGCAGCTCGACGCGCTGTGCGCTGCCGGGTGCGAGCGCATGTTCGAGGAGCGCGCGTCCGGCGGACGCTGGGACCGGCCAGAGCTGCACCGGATGCTCGACCAGCTCCGCGACGGCGACGTGGTGATTGTCTGGAAGCTTGACCGGTTGTCGCGGTCGCTGAAAGACCTTCTGTCCATCATGGAGAAGATCGACGCGGCCGGGGCCGGATTCCGGTCGCTGACCGAAGCCATCGACACGACGACCCCCGCCGGGCGCATGATGATGCAGATGGTCGGTGTTTTCGCCGAGTTCGAGCGCGAAATGATCCGGGAGCGCACCCGCGCCGGTCTGGAACGCGCCCGCAAGAAGGGACGCCACCCAGGGCGCAAGCCGAAGCTGTCGGTCGATCAGCGCCGGGAAATCCGCGACCTGGTGCAATCCGGCAAGCGCACCGAGGCGGAGGCCGCGCGCCTGTTCAACGTCCATCGCTCTACGATCAGCCGTGTCATGCGGGAGGCGTCACCCGATGCAGCAGCTTGAGATGTTTCCCGAAGATATCCGCATCGAGCGCGTGGACCCTGACGCCAATATGTATCGCTTTTATCGGCTGCGGTTGATGCCGGACCTGTTCGGCGGCGTTTCGCTCCTGCGCGAATGGGGCCGCATCGGCACCCAGGGGCGGCACAGGATCGACTGTTTCGAGGAGGCAGGCCACGCAGCAGACGCGATGGCCGCGCTCTATCGGGCGAAGCAGAAGCGGGGGTATCGGCTCTCGGGATGAAGTTCGGCCGCTTCTCCCCTACCCCACCGGGCTTGAACACGCTCGACTTGAGACACAGATACCGTGTGCAAGTTGGTCGTTTTTGGTGTATTAATGCACCAAGCTATAGGAGATCGTTATGCCCAGACAGACCATTACGCTCAGCGACCCAAACCATGCCTGGTTGCAGGCGCGGGTTGAGAGTGGCGAGTTCAAAACCCAAACCGAAGCTGTTAACGACGCATTGCGTCGCGCCCGAGAGATCGAGAACGGCGTGGAAGAGATCAGAGCGAAACTTATCCGCGCAGAACAGCGCGGTTTCACCGATATGACACCGGACCAAATTCTCAAAGAATCCAAGGAAGAATTGCGCAAAAATGGGGACTTATAGGCTTTCAGAAGAAGCGAAAGACGACCTGATAGGTATCCACCAGTATGGCGTAAGAAAATTTGGCGAAGCACGGGCTGATGCATATTTCTGGCAGATCATTGAAAGGTTCGATGTGCTGGGCGAGACCCCGCTGCTCTATCAAGAAGTGCCGGAAATCCGCGAAGGCTACCGGCGCAGCGTCTGCGGGGTGCATTCGATCTATTATCGGCTCGATGGTGACAACGTTGAGATCATGGCCATCCTAAGATCGCAGGATGCAGCCTTGCGCTTTGGAAGGTCGAAGCCATGATGCTTCAGTGTTAAAAATAACTTTAGAGTTAAAGATGTAGTTATGGTTGACTTTATCTCTAACTTTGACATTGTTGTGCCTATGTACGTAATCACCTTCGCAAACCCGAAAGGCGGGTCGGGAAAAACGACTTCCGCCATGCTCCTTGCCGAACAGATCGCCCTTTCGGGCGGTCGGGTGTCCATTCTCGATCTTGACCCAAATGCCAACATTCTTGCCTGGTCTGAAGGCAGGCAGGCGGCGGGACGCGATGTGCCTTTTGCTGTTCATGCGCGACCGCAGGCCGAGGACACGGTGGAACTGATTGATCAACTTGCTGACGAAGCTGATTATCTGATCATCGACTTGGAAGGATCGAAAGATCAGGTCGTCACCTTCGCGCTTTCCCGAACGGACCTTTGCGTTATCCCGCTCGACGGTTCGCCCATGGAGGCTCGACAGGCGGCTGCGGCCGTTCGGCTTGTGCAGACGACATCGAGCATGATCCGCGCACCAATAGCATATTCGCTGCTGTTCACGCGAACCAACGCAGCCTTCCAAACCACGGATGAACGCGACGTACGGCAAGAGATGGAGATCAACAACATCCCAACATTGCCGATCCGCATCGCAAAACGTGCGCCTTATACCCGCATCTTTCGCGATGGGGTGCTTCTGGCGGAATTGCCCGACATCGTCACGAACGAGCACCAAGGCAAGACGGCATCTGTTACAGACAAAGCCCTGAAGCAGGTGGCCGGGGCCATCGAAAACGCCCGTGATTATGCTCAGGCTGTCATTCATGCTCTCACGAAAGAGAGGGCAGCATGAGCAAGTATGGATTTGACGGCGGTATCGACCTCCCCAAGCCCTCCAAGTCTTCAAAAACGCGGCCCAAAGCCGAACCGGGTTCTGTTGAGAAGGCCGTCGAGGCTGGTAAATCCCTCGGTTTTGTCAGCCGGGACGCTTCCACACGGCTGAAACCCGGCCCGAAGCGTAGGGAGCCCCAGGACAAGGTTTCGATTCCGGGACCGAAACGTGTTGTCGACAAATTCCGGGCATTCTGCCGGGACCGCGACCTCACGCTCTGGCAGGGACTTGAACTGTTGCTTTCAGAGAAGCAAAACGGATCAGATTAGGGACGGCCGCGTTTCTCGAAGACCTTCTTGCAGAACCCGATGAAGGCGGCGTTGGGGTTGCGGGGCGGTTCCGTCATCCACTCTCGCCATTCCTGTTCGAGGACATATACATCCCATCCCGGCGCGACCGCCCGCGCGTCATGGTAGGCTTCCGGGTCGAGCCGTATGTGCAAGGGGTAAGGGGGAGCGATTCCCGCTTGATCGCTGCGCCGGTTGGTGAAGATCACCATGTCGTTTTCCATCCTCACAGCGTAGTCAGGCATGTGGGCATGTTGCCCATCTTGGCGCACGATACTCATGACCAGGCGGCGAAACTCTTTTGCAGTGGAGCAGGAGCCGCACTTAGCTTGCAGCTTCGCCAGCCTGATCTTCCATTCCTGCTTTGCCCCACAATGTTTTCGGGCAAGCTCATAGATGCGTCGCTCCAATGGTTTGCGCAGACGGAAATAATCACGGTGCAAGGTCAGCACTTCACGATGCCGGATGGCATTGAACACCCAATCCGAAAGCCTGATTTCCACCTCCTGCATCCGTCCGTCGCGTGTCTCACGGACGATCCTGAACCGGTCAATCAGTCCGAAGCCATCGAACTCTTCCTTGCCGCCAGTGATAAGATTGGTCGTGATCACCGTGCCCTGAAGGCGTTCCAGGGCTGCCCTGAGCTGTTCATATCCGCGCCCGTCCGTTCCTCGATTCGTGGCCTTCAGTAAGTCAAATGCTCTGAAGCGAATGGTCGGGCTGACCTCACGTTCTTCATTCAGCGCTGCGATGCACTGACTGATGCAGTAAATCAGCACATCACGGTCATGGACTGTCGCCAGGCCCTTCATCGAGGGCGTGATCTCAACGAAATTCTGACCGTTCTCATACCGGCGAATCCGCCGGTCCGGCTTGGTCGATATTGAGAAGATCGGATGTTCCATCGACGCCATGTCACCTTTAGGCGCAGCATCAAAGATGTCGCAGACAAAGAAGTCCGCTTGCTGCATCCGGTCCGGCAGGAGCGGAGATCGAGAATTCGTGTTATCACCCACCATTCGCCCACATTCGTGCTATCACACACCAAGGTCAAGAGATTCGTGTTTTTACACACCATCTTTCGTGTTATCACCCACCATCTTTCGTGCTTTTACACACCAAGAAACGAAAGAACACTCTAGATTTCAGATAGATAGAGACAATAACCCAGAGCGTAACACAGATTCTAACACATATTTAACACCCAGCATGACGTATTGAACTGACCCGCAGCTCCCCAGGTTCTGTTCAACGCTGGTAGAACACGCAGGCGTTCACGCCCTCTGTTGTGGCAGTCCATGTCGCCCCAATGACAGCGCAGGTTGCAGCGTTGCTGGCATAGAAACGCGGAAGCGTCATAGCCAAAGCCAGAATGACAGCACCAGCGGCGAACCAGGGCAGGCGGTGTTTCAGGCGCTCCGCCTTTGCCTCGCGTTCCCGGACTTCGCGCAGAAGCACGAACTTGTCCTCTTCGGCCTGTTTCAGGACGGCGACGGCTGCACCCGTCGATTTGTCCAGCAACAGCCCGGCCTGGGAAATCAGCTGAAACGGCCGCGCCAGCTTTTCATTGATGCCCTCGGCGATGATCTCGCCGTAAAGCGCCGGATCGGTCTGGGACCGGGCCGCGAATGTCGCCTGACGGGTTTCGGCGGCGGTCTTGGTCAGCCGGTCGAGCAGGACGCCCTGGCTGTCAACGCGATCCGACACACTGGCGATCACCGTGCCGAGAAGATCGAGGGTTTCGCGTAGCTCATCATCGGAGAGAGCAGGGAGATCGGGCTGGTCAGACATGGGGAGCGGTTTCCTTTCGGGGTCAGGCGTCCTGCGGGACGAACAGCCCCTTGAACTCGGGGTCGGCGTAGTAGCGCAGCTTTTGGACGAGGGCAGAGGGCTGACCCTGCACGCGCAGGAGCTGGTTTTCCGGGCGGAGCTGCATGATCTCATCCGGGGTCAGCAGATCGCGTCCGGTGAGGTTGTTGCTGAAGCTGGGATTGTCACCCGGCTTGTAGCTGTCGGTCTGGAACCCGGTGGTTTCCTGGCCGATCATCTGGCTCAGCCATTTGGCCGTTTCAAAATCATTCACCCCGAAGACCTGTTGCACCCCGGCATTGGCAATGAAGGTGCCCGCGCGTTCGCCGTAGAGGTCCCTGAGCTGGCTCATGTCCTGCAGGATCGGCCAGAGCTGCAACCCATACCCCGCCATCAGCCCCATTGCGCGCTCCACCGCCTCCAGACGGCCCAAGGCGGCAAACTCGTCCAGCAGGAACAGCGTCGGCCCCAACGTGGGGCTCGACGCTTTCAGGCGTCCTGCGGCGCTCACAGGGGCTGTAGGAGCCCCGGAGAGGGCAGGGGCCTTGAGGCGCTGAGAGGCCCCCTGAGCGCTCACAAGCGCCTCTGCATCCCGTGCGATGTCCTGGAGGGCCTGGGAGACCAGAAGGCGCAGCCAGCGGCTGTAGGCGTCCATACGGTTGGGGGGCAGCACCAGAAACACCGAGGTGATCCGGTGCCGTAGATCGGAGAAGTGGAAGTCCGACCGCGACGTGACCTTGGCAATGCGCGGGCTGTCGAGGAAATGGGTGTGGCGCTGCGCGTTCGACAGGACCGAAGCGGCTTCCCGATCCGCCTTCCCCATGAACCGATTGGCGGCGCGGGCAATCAGCCCGCCCGCCGCATCGCTGTCCTGCATCAGCTCCAGCAGGGCGCGCAGCTTTTCCGCGGGCAGGGTGAGATATTCCCGGACGGTGGCGAGGGTGCGCCGGTCGCGGTCCTCGTGACAGACGCAGAACATGATCAACCCGCCGAGGATGGCCTTGGCCTCCTCGTTCCAGTGGGCTTCCGTCACCTGTCCCGGCGGGTCCATGACCAGCGCCTCTGTCAGGGAGGCCGCATCCTCGCCGAGATCGAGGCTGTCCGGTGTCAGCCGGTCCAGCGGGTTGTAGGCCGCAGAGGGCATCCCCGAGACTTCGAAGGGATCGAGGACATGGGTGGTGCCAAACCGCCGCCGGGCTTCCCCGGCGATCCGGGCATTCTCGCCCTTGGGGTCGATGACCAGGACCGAGCGTTCCGCCGCCAGCAGGTTCGGGATCACGGTGCCGACGCCTTTCCCGGCCCGTGTCGGCGCGAGGGTGATCAGGTGGGCCGGGCCGTCATAGCGCAGCAGCCGTCCGGTGTGCGGATTGCGTCCGATCAGCAGCCCGTCAGCGCCCTGGAGTTTCTTCAGCTCCTTGCGGTTGGCGAAGCGGGCCGAGCCGTGGCTGTCACGGGTCAACCCGAAGAAGGCATCGGCCCCGGAAGTCTTGCGCCAGTATTGGAACCCGAAGACGCCACCAACAAAAATGAACGGACCGAAGACCAGCCACTGCCATGTGCTTTCGGCGAGTGGTTGATCGAAGAACGCGAAGATGAACGGCGTGGCGACGACCGCCCCGATCATCGCACCCAGGCACATGGCTCCGATCAGCCATCCCAGCAGAATGGGGGTGAAGATCAGCCGACCGAAAAACCGGAACAGACCACCAAAGAGGAGCATCGCTCCCCACATCAGGACGACCCGTCAGCATCGGGGGCAGGGGAGAGCGAACCGGAGGGAGCTGACCAGTCCGCGAAGGCCTTGCGATCCTGTTCACGGGGGAGGTTGCGGACCAGCCGGTCGAGCATCGCGGCAGCCCCGGAATCCCGTTCCGCCAGATCGAGCAGAGCGCCGCCCAGGATCACCTTGCGCCGTGTGTCCAGTTTGCGCTGCTTTGTCGCTTCCCGATTACGGATGCTCTGGAGCCGTGCCTTGGTCTGTGCATAGCGCTTTTCCGCTTTCTCCAGTTCTGTTTCCGCCATCTGCCTGTCCCTGCGCTTTAAAAAGTGATTGGTCGAGGTTGTTCTTGCCAGATCGAGCTATAGCGCTTACCCGTAGGCAGCGGTGCCAACGGGCACCCCGGTCCGGGGCGCGGGTCTTCGGGGAAAAACGGCTGACCCGGTGGCCAATGTCGGAGCATTGGCCGGGGTCAGCAGCAGCGCGCGTCAACGGCATCTGTCGTCTGCGAGAGGGTAGGGGGCATGGCCAGCTACCACCTCTCCGTGAAGACGATCAAACGCAGCGCCGGGCGCTCTGCCACGGCGGCAGCGGCCTACCGTGTCGGCGAGCGCATCGAGTGCCAGCGCGAGGGCCGCATCCACGACTACACCCGCAAGCAGGGCATCGAGGAGACGTTCATCGTCGCCCCGGAAACAGCCCCCGCCTGGGCGCAGGATCGCTCTAGGCTCTGGAACGAAGCCGAGGCCAGCGAGACCCGGCGCAACTCCGTCACCGCCCGCGAATGGGAGCTGGCCCTGCCATCCGAGAGCAGCGCCGAGGACCGGTCGCAGATCACGCGCGAGTTCGCGGAGGAGCTGGTCAGCCGCTACGGCGTGGCGGTCGATGTACTTCCACGCGAAAGCTGGAAGCCGAGGGCTTCACCGCCAAGACGCGGGTGCTCGATTCCGCGAAGACCGGCGGCGTCGAGATCGAGCAGATGCGCGGTGTCTGGGCCGAGTTGCAGAACCGGGCGTTGGAGCGCGTCGGCGAAATCGAGCGCGTCGATCACCGGTCGCTTGAAGCGCAGCGAGAGGCGGCACAGGAGCGGGGCGACACGCTGTCCGCCGAAGAGCTGGACCGTGATCCGGAGCTGAAGCTGGGGCCAGCGGCCAATTCCATGGAGCGGCGTGCGAAGGCGATGGCCGAGCGCCAAGGCCGTGAATATGTCCCCGTGACCGAACGCGGGGCCGTGGTTCATGCGGCCCGCCAGGCCCGTGCCGCCTTCCGCGAGATGCGCGAGCGGGTCGAGCTGGCCCGAGAGACCTACGGCGCGGAGCGGGAGGCGGGGCAGGGCCGCGTTTCTGCCGGTCTGGCGGCACTCAGGGCCGCGACGTCGAAAGATCGCGATGGGCGCGCGTCAGATGAAATCCGCGAGCGGTTGTCGCAGGTCGTGGGCCGGTCACGGGACCGGGACGACACGCCAAAGCCGGAAGGCCACAATTATGCGCGGGAGCGGCTGGAAGGCGTGCTGAACAAGCCGCGCGAGCGGCTGGAGATCGAGGACGAACCGAAGAAGGACCGCGAGGTCGGGAACGAACGCGAGATCGACAGGGGACACGGATCGTGACCATGGCCTCAGTCACTGACGCGACCGGACGGAATCGAGAGAGGAGATTGATTGAATGAACGAAGTTTTCAACGTGGGCGAGACGATCTTTTTGGATGAGCCGCTCTCGCTGGTGACGCCCGCAGGCGTCGAGTGCAGTCCGACATGGCCGAAAAATAGAGAATCTGCTCTCAGAAATAGTTTGGAAGGCAAGGCATGGATCGTGCCCGGTAGCCGACGACCCGCAAAAGCAAAAGCCTTGGCTACTTGCGCCTCGGTGACTGAGCCAAAGTGGGGTCAGACAGAGAGCATCCAGACACCCTGAGTCAAGAAGAACAGTCCAACGGACGTCACAAGGAATACTGTCCCCTTCCGGAACCCCTCATTGGTCAGGCGCAAGAGAATGCGATGGCCGAAAATCGAACCAAGGATGGAAAACGGCATGGCGATCAGTATTGCCGTTACCTCGCCTCGACCAAGGTCAGCCAGTGTGGCAGAGTAGAATACGATCTTCGCGATGTGCGAGAGGACCTGCAGCGCGGCCTTGGTGCCAATCACCGTACGCCGGTCCATATCGGTTCGGGCAAAGAAGATATCGACGATCGGGCCGGCGACTCCGACTCCGATGTTCAATCCGCCGCCCAGAAAACCGCAGGCGATCGCTTGGGGTTTTCGGGACGCGTCGAGCACCAGCCAGCTGCGCGGGATGTAGCAAAATACCGGCAACAGGCCGACGCAAATCGAGACGACAGCGACATTTGGCTTATAGTCCACTACGAAGAGCAGGGCGATCGCTGCGACGACGCCGATTGAGGCGTTCCCGAGGATCTTCCAGTCGATCCACTGCCTGGCGAAGTAAGCGCGCGAAAGGTTGGCGGAAAGCTGCAGGATCCCCTGAACAGCGATGGCTGCCGTGACCGGCAGGACCAGCAGCAGAAGCCATAGCAGCACCATGCCGCCGACCATTCCGAACACTCCGGAGAGCGTGGAGGTGACAAGTACGGCAAGGACAAGGAACAGCGTGCTGACGAAGGTCACCTGTGGCCGTCCTCACGCAAAGGCCTGAAGTCCGGTCTGCGCACGCCCGAGGATCAGTGCATGGACGTCGTGGGTGCCCTCGTAGGTGTTCACCGACTCCAGGTTCACGGCGTGACGCATTACCCGGTAGTCGATCCGGACGCCGTTGCCGCCTAGCATGTCCCGAGCTTCCCGAGCGATGCTCAGCGCCTTACCGGCGTTGTTTCTCTTGATGAGCGAGATCGCTTCAGTCGGCAGAATGCCATCGTCGAAAAGTCGACCAGCGCGGAGCGCGGCATGCAGGCCAAGTGCAATCTCGGTCTGCATGTCAGTCAGCTTCTTCTGCCAGAGCTGAGTCTGGGCCAGCGGGCGGCCGAACTGTTGTCGTTCCAAGCCATAGCTGCGCGCTGCGTGCCAGCAGTCCTCCGCCGCACCCATGGCACCGAACGCAATGCCGAAGCGGGCGCGGTTGAGGCACTCAAAGGGGCCCCGCATGCCGCTCACATCGGGCAACAGCGCCTCGGGCCCAACGCGCACCTCATCCATGATGACGTCCCCGGTCTCGCAGGCCAGGAGACTCAGCTTGCCATCGATCCGGGGGGCGGTAAGGCCGGCGAGGTCCCGCTCCAGGACGAAGCCGCGGACCTTGCCATCATGGGCCTCGGACTTCGCCCAGACAACGAAGACATCGGCGATGGGGGAGTTGGAGATCCAGGTCTTCTGCCCGGTCAGTACGTAGCCCTCGCCGTCCTTCCAGGCCACCGTCGTCATCGAGCCGGGATCGGAGCCCGATCCGGGCTCGGTCAGGCCGAAGGCGCCGACCAGCTCGCCGCCCATCAGGCCGGGCAGATATCGTTCCTTCTGCGCGTCTGAGCCGAAGGCGGCGATGGG
>NZ_JBSXNT010000037.1:0-132840 GCF_056857775.1 Alterinioella sp. B-7 | reverse complement strand
CTCCCGCCGCGTCACCTTCTTCTTCATTGCGTCACGAAGGCCGGGAATGGCTGGCTGCTTAGGCATCGGCGGGCTCCTCTGTCATCCGCCAGAATCCTACCAGATCACGCCGAAATGGGGAGGTTCTTCAGAGAGTCCCTAAAACCAGCTGCCTCCAAGCGATCAACCACTCCTTCGAAGTCATCAGTGCAGAATGCGAAGTGAACGTCGGCGATGTCTGGCGATGGCGAGGTGCGATAGGTCCCTGCTTCATTTTGGACGAGATGGATTTGGCGATCGTCACAGCTTAACCACACCCCTGGTATTGGGAAGGGTGGACGTGAAAGGCGCTTCAAGTCGAAGAGACTCTCGTAAAACGAAGCCGACGTCTCAACGTCCCTGACCGGATAGGACACGTGATGAAGTCGCATTTTCGGCATGATGTCTTTCCTTGAAAACGGTCGCGCTTAGACCTCAGAGTTATTATGATAGCACACTTTTGGGGGCTGGTCAGTTTGGGCTCGGTGCAGACCTCCGACGAATTTAGTTAAGCGTCTGCTGTGTTGCGTTAAGCCGCAATTCACGACCGGAAATTCAAAGTTTTGGCTCTGATTGACCGCTTTACACCAGCACCGGACGTTCGACAAAAAAATGGCGAGCGGCCGAGTTGCGGGACTAAGCGGACGTCGCGCCATTGTCAGCCGCGTTAAATCATGAGGTAACGGTGACAGAGGGGCAGGCTGGCTGCACCGATTGTTCGAGCATCCTTACCTATCGTGCCAGGCATGATATTCGGCGTCACAATGCCTTCGCGTTCCAGGTTTTTGAACTCGTCAAGAACGCCTCGGGAAATTCGCTGAAGGACGTCACGCGGCAACCAGCCGTCGATTATGATCGAGCCCAAGTCCAAGAGCGATTGGGCGCTCCGGACCGCGCTGGCGATTGCCTGAGAACACTCGCTGCACCATGTCTCAATCAAATCCGACGGGAAGTCCCATGCATCGGGATCCGTCCACATTTTCTGAGTATCGCATTGGGCGGCCGCCAATCGCGATTCTAGGACGGATAACGATGCAAGTTCGATTAACGGGCGGGCCCGGCCGTCTTGATCTGCCACCGTTAAGGGCCCGAGGCCGGCAGCATTTCCGGTCGCGCCAACGAACAGCGAATGGTTGAGGATCAATCCACCGCCGATGAAAAAGGCGATGTAGAAGTAGAGTGAATTTGCCGACAGTGGCGCGTCGCCGAATACCATTTCGGCACTACAGGCTGCAGTGGCATCGTTCTGCAGGAACACCGGGAGATCCACAGCGTCTGCAATCTCTTCTTCAAGGTCCCGCTTCTCCCAATCCGCCATCATTGACGCTTCAACACCGATGTGTTGCGCCCAACTCCAAAGGTGAAATGGCATCGCTACGCCAAGGCCCGACACACGGTTTAGCATTGTGTTTGGGAGCCTTCCACGAATGTCCTTCGTGGCCTTGAGCGCAAAGTCGAGAACCTCGTCAAAAATTGGATACCCGTAGAGATGCTTTTCGTGATCCAGAACCTTGCCAAGAAAATCGATGGCTATCATTTCGACGGATCGTCGGCCCACTTTCATCCCAAGAAAGACGGCGCCATCGGGGTTGAGAGACAGCGGGATCGACGGTTGGCCGACCCTGCCCCGGTTTGGTTTTCCCCTTAGAACGAGTCCCTCGTCCTCAAGAGCGCCGACAAGGCGCGCGACAGTCTGCGCCGACAGTCCAGTGGTCCGGGCAATCTCTGCCTTGATTATGGATGGGTTGCGGCGAAGAACCGTTAGAACAACGCGCTCATTGGCCTCGCGCATTCCACCTTGGTTGGTCCCGCGACCAAGGGTTTTCTCCGCCACCACCGTATCCACGCTGTCAGGATTCGTTTTCATGGCGCGAGCCTAGACGCGTCGGGGTTGCGCGGTCAATTAATAACTCTTTGGAAATTAGTTATTGACTCGGAGGGTGAGTCTGGGCACCAATTGTCAGCACGGAGCCCACCAACGGGCCTCTTGGGAGGAACTATAATGCTTCATACGACCAAAATCGCCCTTCTCGGGGGCGTACTCGCACTGGCAGGGAGTGGCGCGGCTCTCGCTGACGCACATGGCGACGTGTCCGCCTGCCTCATTACCAAAACCGACACCAACCCCTTCTTCGTGAAGATGCGCGAGGGGGCCGAGGCTGCGGCCGAAGAGCTTGGGATTGGCCTGAGCTCCTTCGCAGGGCAGTTCGATGGTGACAACGAAACGCAGATAGCCGCGATCGAAACCTGCATCGCGAGCGGCGCGTCCGGTATCCTGATCACGGCGTCGGACACGGCGGCGATTGCGCCCGCACTTGATCAGGCGCGCGAAGCCGGGCTCCTGATCATTGCGCTCGACACGCCGCTTGACCCCGCGGACGCGGCGGATTCGACCTTCGCGACCGACAACTTCGAGGCCGGACGCCTCATCGGGGCCTGGGCCGCAGGTCAATTGGGCGACGAGGCGGCCAACGCACGCGTTGCGTTCCTCAACATCATCGAAAGCCAGCCGACCGTGGGCGTTCTGCGCAACCAGGGCTTCATGACCGGCTTCGGCATCGATGTGGGCGACCCCTCCCGCTGGGGTGATGAAACCGACGAGCGCATTGCCGGTCAGGACATCTCGATGGGCTCCGAAGAGGGTGGCCGTGACGCAATGGAGCGTCTGCTCGCCATCGATCCGGGCATCAACGTGGTCTACACGATCAACGAACCGGCCGCTGCGGGTGCTTATGAAGCGCTTCGCTCCTTCGGACTGGAGGATGGAGTTCTCATCGTCTCGGTCGACGGTGGCTGCCCCGGTGTCCAGGACGTGCGCGATGGTGTGATCGGCGCGACGTCTCAGCAGTATCCGCTCGACATGGCGCGTCTCGGCATGGAAGCGATCGTGGCCTACGCAACTGACGGCATCGTGCCGGAGAACAGTGAAGGTCTCGACTTCTTCAACACCGGCGTACGGCTGATCACCGACAACCCGGTGGACGGCGTTCCGTCGATCTCGGTGGACGAGGGTCTCTCCCTCTGCTGGGGCTGATTGGGCCCATCCAAACAGCAGTTCGCTTCAAAGCATCCTGCCCCCGATCCGTCGGGGGCAGGCCCAGGGAAGGCTTTGCCGGAGGAGGGATAAGCCATGTCTCAACCAGACTACTACGAAGCCGCCGTGAACGCCAACGAGTCCGTCGCTGAGTTCAGTGACAACCGCAATGGGCTCCTGCACCGCTTCCAACACGCTCTTCACGTAACGCCAGCCCTTGTTCCGTTGATTGTGCTAGTCGCAGCCATCGTCATCTTCGGGCTCTTGCTTGGATCTCGGTTCTTTTCGCCCTTTGCGATGACGCTGATCCTGCAACAGGTTCAAATCGTGGGCATCGTCGCCGCCGCGCAAAGCCTGGTAATCCTAACCGCCGGGATCGATCTGAGCGTCGGCGCGATCATGGTCTTTTCATCCGTCATCATGGGGCAGCTCACGTTCCGCTACGGCATCCCGCCCGCCTTCGCGATCATGCTGGGCCTGATGGCAGGCACGGCGATGGGCGCGTTCAGCGGCTGGTTGGTCGCGCGTGTCAAGCTGCCGCCGTTCATCGTAACACTTGGCATGTGGCAGATCGTGCTGGCCGCAAACTTCCTCTATTCCCGCAATGAGACAATCCGGTCGCAGGATATCGAGGCCAATGCGGCGATCCTGAAATTCTTCGGGACTAGGTTTGAGATCGGCGGCGCCGTGTTCACCTACGGCGTGGTCTTCATGCTCCTGTTGTTTCTGATCTTGGCCTATTGTTTGAAAAACACAGCCTGGGGGCGACATGTTTACGCCATTGGGGACGATCCCGAAGCGGCAGAACTGTCCGGTGTGAACGTCAAACGCACGCTTATCTCAGTCTACATGCTCTCAGGCTTGATCTGCGCCTTTGCCGGATGGGCACTTATCGGGCGGATCGGCTCCGTCTCTCCCACGTCCGGTCAGCTCGCCAATATCGAAAGCATCACCGCCGTGGTGATTGGGGGCATCTCGCTCTTCGGTGGACGCGGGTCGATTATGGGTGCGCTCTTTGGGGCCCTCATCGTCGGCGTCTTCACCCTTGGCCTGCGCCTGATGGGGGCAGACGCTCAGTGGACCACGCTCTTGATTGGCGTGCTCATCATCGCCGCGGTTGCGGTTGACCAGTGGATCAGAAAGGTGTCGGTCTGATGGAAAACGTTGCTCCAGTCGTGGAAGGTCGCGGCATTGTCAAACGCTATGGTCATGTCACCGCGATCGATCATTCGCCCTTCGAACTTCTGCCGGGGGAAATCCTCGCGGTGATCGGTGACAACGGCGCCGGAAAATCCTCGATCGTAAAGGCGATCTGCGGAGCGGTCATACCCGATGAAGGGGAGATCCTCATCAAGGGCCAGCCGGTGAAGTTCAACTCGCCGATCGAGGCCCGCAACATGGGCATCGAGATTGTCTACCAGCAACTGGCCATGTCTCCGGCCATGTCGATTGCCGACAACATGTTCATGGGCCGCGAAATCCGGCGCAAAGGCTTCATGGGTGACTGGTTCCGCATGCTCGACAAACCGGCGATGGAAAAATTCGCTCGGGAAAAACTGAGCGAGTTGGGCCTGATGACGATCCAGAACATCAACCAGACGGTCGAAACACTGTCGGGCGGCCAGCGCCAGGGCGTCGCCGTGGCGCGCGCAGCCGCCTTCGCGACCGAGTTCATCATCATGGACGAACCGACCGCCGCCCTTGGTGTGAAGGAAAGCCGGAAGGTGCTGGAGCTGATCCAGGACGTGAAAGCGCGCGGGATCCCGATCATCCTGATCAGTCACAACATGCCCCATGTGTTCGAGGTCGCGGATCGCATCCATATTCATCGCCTCGGGAAGCGCTTGTGCATCGTGGACCCGTCTGATGTCTCGATGTCGGACGCTGTGGCCCTGATGACGGGCGCAATGTCCCCTGACGAGATCGGTACAGCGGCATGAGCCCGACCCTTGAACGCGATGTCGGACTGGTCTGCGATCTTGTGGGGGAGAACACTCAGGCCGGAGCGAGGACGATCGTCGGCATTGCCGGGCCACCTGCTTCCGGCAAATCGACATTAGCTGAATCGGTGGTTCAAGCACTGAACAGGGAGTGCCGGACCGCCATTCCGCGCGCAGTATTACTCCCAATGGATGGCTATCATTTGGACAATCGCGTGTTGGAGTCTCGCGGACTTCTTGCGCGAAAGGGGGCTCCGGAAACATTCAATGCGTTCGGGTTCTGTGAAGCTGTAAAAGCTCTTTCTGATGCGAAGCGAGAAGCATTCCACCCCAAGTTCGACCGGCAAATGGACCTGGCAATCGCCAACGCCATCGCAATTCATCCGGAGACGCCGATCGTGGTCGTCGAGGGAAACTACCTCTTGTTGGAAGCAGCGCCGTGGTCCTCCCTCAAAGAGGTTTTCGCCGCCACTGTGTTCGTATCTCCGACCTTGGACGAGTTGCGGGATCGGTTGAAGCAAAGGTGGATTAAACATGGATTGGACCCCGATTCCGCAATCCACCGCGTCGAAGGCAACGACCTGCCGAATGCGGAGCTGGTAATTGGTCATAGTCGGGAAGCCGACCTCATGCTGAACCAGAACTACACCGAGTTCGGCGTTCGATACGCCTACTGAAAAAGTCTAGGGCCTCTCCTCAAACGGGGCCTTTCAGCTTCCACTGAGCAAGCAAGCACGGGTTGGTGCGTGGGTTCGGTCACCCGGTATCTCCCAACCAAACATTAAGAAACATCGAAGTGAGGACGACATGAAATTCTTTGTGGACACCGCCGAAGTGAGCGACATCCAGAGCCTTTTGGCGACGGGTCTTTTGGATGGCGTAACAACCAACCCCAGCCTCGTCGCCAAGACGGGCCGTGATTTCAAGGAGGTCATTGCCGAAATTTGCAGCCTTACCTCCACCCCGGTCTCGGCCGAAGTCGCCGCCCTCGATACCGAAGGTATGATGGCCGAGGGCGAACATCTCGCGGCAATCGCAAGCAACGTCGTGGTGAAGCTTCCGCTCACGTGGGACGGCCTCAGGGCCTGCGCGCATTTCAAGCGCGTTGGCATCAAAACGAACGTGACGCTGTGTTTTTCGGCCAATCAAGCACTTTTGGCAGCCAAATCCGGAGCAACCTACATTTCGCCCTTCATCGGTCGACTGGACGACATCAACCTCGACGGCGTGGATCTGATCGAAGACATCCGAGCCATCTACGGCAACTATGGCCTCGAGACCGAGATCATCGCCGCCTCCATCCGGACTGCAAACCACGTGACACAAGCCGCCCTGGCCGGCGCACACATTGCGACGATCCCACCCGCTGTCATCAAGAAGCTTGTTGAGCACCCCCTCACGGACAACGGGATCAACCAGTTTCTATCGGATTGGCGCACGACCGGTCAGTCGATCTTATGACCCGGCGGTTTGCTGAACAAATGGCCGCTTTGGGCTCATACCGGACCTTCGCCGCGTCTTGCACATTCGACTGCTGTGGAGAGACCGCAATGGACCATGTCGCTTCAGGATTGACGGGGCGACATGACAGGCGCGCCGTCACCCCGGCAGGGGCGCGGCGGGCAGGCCGCCCAGGATCATCACGCGCAATTCGCGTTCCAGCTTGCGGCGCATCGCATCCTCGAATTGCTGGTGGTTCAGCGCGTATTCGACGAAGGCGCCCGGCCCCTGGATGATCTCGGCCTCGTAATATTCGCGGATCTCGCGGCTGGCGCCGCCGATGGCGAGGCCATTCACCGTCACCGCGTCCAGTTCGAAATGGAGATAGGCGAGGTCGGGGGTGAAGCCGTCATTATTCTGCCCGTCGCCCGCGATATCGAGGGTCTGAAACAGGCAGGGCGGCGCGGTCTCGAACATCTCGGAGGCATAGGCCAGCGCATAGCCGATCGCGGTCGGAAACTCGCCGGTCGAGCGTGGCGTGGTCTGCAACTCGTCGATCACGAGGGCCAGTTCGGCCTCGGTCCGGATCAGCCGCCAGGGCGAGATCACCTGCTGCTGGAACCGGCCCGACCATTCGTAGATGCCAAGCGCGACGGGGCCGGGACCGGCGAAGAGCGGCTCCTGCACCTCGGGGGCAAGCAGCGCCGCGATCAGCCCGTCGCGCTGAAGCTGGTGTTCGGCCTCATCGACCGAGGCCGAGACATCGAGGCCAAGCAGGAGCGCCAGCCGGCACGGCTGCTCCTGCGCCTGCACGGGGGCCGCCAGCAGGACAAGGCATATGAGCGCCCGGATCACCAATGGCCGGTGTTTTCCATGCTGGCCCAGGGCTCGCACGGGTCCAGCGCGTCGCCGGCCTGCAAGAGCTCGATCGAGATATTGTCGGGGCTGCGCACAAAGGCCATGTGGCCGTCGCGGGGCGGGCGGTTGATGGTGACGCCCGCCTCCATCAGGGTCTGGCACATCTCGTAGATGTTATCGACGCGGTAGGCGAGGTGGCCGAAATGGCGGCTGTCATCGGGCAGGGCGTCATCGCCATCCCAGTTCCAGGTCAGTTCGACGGGGCATTCGGGCTGGTTCGGCGGGGCCATGAAGACCAGGGTAAAGCGGCCCTTCTCGTTCTCTGTCCGCTTGGTCTCCTTCAGTCCCAGAAGCTGGTAGAACGCCATCGACGCTTCGAGATCCAGAACCCGGACCATGGTGTGAAGATACTTGATAGACATGAAACGCGCCCTTTCTGAACGATACGATTTGAGGGAATGGTAGCGCGTCGGGAACCGCTTGGCACCCCGGTCGGAGGATAAACTTCGCGTGCGGGGCGGCGGCGGCGGAGCATGGCCTGTCCCCCTTGATCTTGCGGCCCACGGGTCGGCTGATGCAATATGTTGAGGCAGGCGATTCCCCCGACGCGGGCAAGGCCGGGGGCGAAGGGGACAGCAGACGATGCGACAGTATCACGATGCACTGAGAACGGTGCTTGAAAAGGGCGAGACCGGCACGGATCGAACGGGGACCGGCACCACCTCGTATTTCGGGCTGCAATGCCGCTATCCGCTGGCCGACGGCTTTCCGCTGGTGACGACGAAGAAACTGCACCTGCGGTCCATCATCCACGAGCTTCTGTGGTTCCTCTCGGGCGATACCAATATCGTCTATCTGAAGGAGAACGGCGTTTCGATCTGGGATGAATGGGCCGATGAGAATGGCGATCTGGGGCCGGTCTATGGCCACCAGTGGCGGCATTTTCCAAAGGTTGAAAACGGGGTCATCGGCGAGGTCGACCAGATCGCAGGGCTGATCGAGGCCATTCGCGCCACGCCCGACAGCCGCCGTTTGATCGTCTCGGCCTGGAACCCCGGCGAGGTCGACAAGATGGCGCTGCCGCCCTGTCACACCATGTGGCAGGTGCGCATCATCGGCGGCAAGATGCACTTGCAGCTTTACCAGCGGAGCGCCGACATGTTCCTGGGCGTGCCGTTCAACATCGCCTCCTACGCGCTGCTACTGGCGATGCTGGCGCATGTGACGGGCTATGAGGCGGGCGATTTCATCCATTCCATCGGCGACGCGCATATCTATTCCAACCATATGGAGCAGGTGGCGACGCAACTGGCGCGCCGCCCGAAGCCCTTGCCGAGATTGCGGATTTGCCGGGATGTAGGCTCGATCTTCGACTTTCGCTACGAGGATTTCGCCTTTGACGGCTACGAACCGGACCCGGCGATCCGCGCGCCGGTGGCGGTCTGATGCTGAGCCTCATTGTCGCGCGGGGCCGGGACGGGGCCATCGGGCGGGACGGGGACATCCCCTGGTCCATCCCCGCCGACCTGAAATTCTTTCAGCGCGAGACGCTTGGCGGGGCGGTGATCATGGGCCGACGGACATGGGAGAGCCTGCCGGTGAAACCGCTTCCGCGGCGGATGAATATCGTGGTGTCGCGCGATACCTCACTGACCGAGCATGTCTGCGGAACGGTCGAGGCGGCGGTGGAGATGGCCCGCGCGGGCGGCCATGCGCGCATCTACGGGATGGGCGGCGAGAGGATCTATGCCGCGCTGCTGCCGCTGGCGGATCGCTTGTTGGTGACAGAGGTGGACATCACGGTGACGGGCGCGGACGCGCATTTCCCGGCCTTCGAGGAAGCGGATTGGCGGGAGCTGGGTCGGCTGAAGTTGGAGAGCGGCGGGCCGGGCGCGGTGATGCGGGAGTTGGTGCGGGCGGCGGGGTGACCCCGCCCTGCGCGTGACCTCACGCACGGTAGCGGACCAAGAGGCCGATTAGGCCGAACGCCGGTTCCATGCTAGGCTGACCCTTCGCCGGGTGCATTTTGCCCCGGCATATTTTCAAGGGGAAGTTTGATGAATGACTTGATGACACTGGCCGCGGCCGGTCTCTTGGTGATGACGGTATCCGCGCAGGCGCAGACCACTTCCGTCGGGCACGGTGTGTCCGAGAGCGAGGTTGTCCCGATCAGCGAGAGCCTCATCCTGATCAACGCACGGACGATGTATACCGACATCGTGTCCGACGACATGGACAACCCGTTGCTGAATGCGACCGGCCCCTGCACCGGGACGATCCTGATCAATGCGGGTGTCGTATCGGGCGGCGGCTATTGTCATTACACCGATGCCTCGGGCGATCAGGCCGTGGTCAGGTGGGACGCCGAGGGAATGAGCGCCGAGGGGCGCACCCTGGGAAGCTGGAGCGTCGTTGGCGGGACCGGCTCGTGGATGACGCGCACGGGCGGCGGCGGTTTCGATGCCGGGACCGGTGCGGACGGTGCCTATACCAACAATATCTCGGGCGGTTTCACGATGAACTGAGCCCGATGGGTCGGCAGGCCGGGCACGGCCTGTGGCCCCGAACGCAAGGCCCGGGATCCCCCGATTCGCAAGAGGCGGGGGATTTCGCGTCTCGGTTGGTCTTGGCGGCGATGGCGGGTTGAAACCCCGGCCTTCAGCGGGTCAGATGGGGGGCAACGCGAGGAGACCAACATGCACCTCTACGGGCTGAAAAACTGCGATACCTGCCGCAAGGCGATGAAGGCGCTTGAAAGCGCGGGGCATACGGTGCGGTTTCAGGATATTCGGGCCGAACCTCTGGAGCGCGAGACGCTTGCGGCGTTTCACGCGGCGTTCGGCGCGGCGTTGCTGAACACGCGGTCAACCACCTGGCGCGGGCTGTCCGAGGCGGAGCGGGGCCGCGATCCGCTCGATCTGATGGAGGACCACCCGGCGCTGATGAAGCGCCCGGTGATCCGGGACGATACCGGCGCGCTGCATCTGGGGTGGGGCAGGCCGGTTCAGGCGAAGCTGGTCTGAGGCTGCAACCGCGACCGCAGAAGCGCGTCGACCGAGAGCGGCCCGCCCCCCCGGACCACGAGGTAGAGCAGCAGGAAGACCCAGAAGGCGCGCTGGTCGAGGATCAGCCCGTCCGAGGCACCGTCGAACCAGCTGCCGCGATCCTCTGCGCTTACTCCATGGCCGAAGATATCGACCCAGGATTGCGCCACGACAAAGCCGATCATGCCGAGCGCGCCGAGGCGCGTCAGCAACCCGATCACCACCAGCAGCGGCAGGATGAACTCGCCCCAGGTGGCAAACAGCACCACGATCCGCCAGAACCCGCCCAACTGGCTGGCGTCATAGCTCACGGCCTCGGACATGCGGGGCAGGATCTGGGCATAGGCGTTGAAACTGGGCTGGAAGATGCCGGTGATCCCCTCGCCAAGCTTGGTAAGGCCGGAATTCCAGTAATAGAGCAGCAGTGTGCCGGCAAAGATCAGCCGCGCCAGCGTCGGCATGAGGATGGGGGCGATGCGGGCCTCAAGCGTGCCGAAGAGGCGATCATAGAGCGAGATGAGGGCGGTCATGGTCAGGGCCTTTCGGAGAGGGTCAGCGCGGCAGAGCCGAGGAAGAGGGTCAGGAGCGCGGCAATGTCGGCGCGGGGGGCGGCGGCAAGCGTCGCCTCCAGCGCGGTGCCGAGCGTTGTGGTGCCATCGAGCGCCCGGGCCAGCTCCAGCCCGCCTTGCGGCAGCAGGTGCGGGGCGGGGTCGAACTGGGGCCGGGTGATCATGACCGCCTCGGCCCCGGCTTGCGGCTTGGGCGCGCCGGGTTGGGTGTTGTAGCGCCAGATCGACAGCACCGGGTGGGCGGAGGAGAGCAGCACCGTGGCGGGGGCAAGGCGCGGGCTAAGGGCCATCAGCGCCTCGGGGTCGCGGCCCTCGGGTGTCAGCGGCGCGGCGTCGGCGGCGTGGTAGGAGCGGCGGATGCCAAGCTCCAGCCGGGCAATATCGGCGAGATAAGGATAGGCGGCGAGCGGCGCGAAACCGTCGAGAAAGCCTGGCATTTCCGCGCCATATTGCGACAGGGCGCGGCTGGTGGGCGGATGGGCGCGCAGGTGGATCAGGGCAAGCTGGCGGAAGGTGGCCTGACCCAAAAGCTTGACCAGCACCGGAAACCCGGTCTCAAGCGCGTCGGCCAGCGAGGCGGTGACGTTGTTGCGATAGACGTCGAAACGCCTGCCCGCCGGACGGCCCGCCGGATCGGTCAGGCCCTCGGGCGGCGCGGCGTCGGGGGTCAACAGGGCGGTTGTGAACTCATGCGCGTCCATCGGTTCAGGCCGGGACAAGATGCGCGTCGGCGCGGGCGGCCTCGGCGCGAAGGGTGGCAAAATCGGGCACGTTGTTGTCCCATTCGATGAGCGTCGGCTTCGGCCCCCCGCGCGCGATGGTGTGGGCGTAGAGGCTCCAGACCGGATCGACCACCTCGGAGCCATGCGCGTCGATCAGCAAGGGCGCGCCATGCTCATCCTCATCCTCGTCATGGCCGCCCAGATGGATCTCGCCGACCGCGTCCAGCGGGAAGGCGTCGATATAGGAGACCGGGTCGGTCTGCTGGTTCACGGCGGAGACGAAGACATTGTTGACGTCGAGCAGCAGGCCACAGCCCGAACGGCGCGCGATCTCGGCCAGGAAATCGACCTCCTGCATCGTGGTCTCCTCGAAGGCGAGGTAGGTGGAGGGGTTTTCCAGGAGCAATCGGCGGCCAAGCGCGTCTTGCACCTGGTCGATATGGGTGACGACACGGGCCAGCGTTTCGTCGGTATAGGGCAGGGGCAACAGGTCGTTGAAATAGGCCCCGCCATGCGTGGACCAGGCCAGATGTTCCGAGAAACTGGCGGGGTTCAGCCAGTCGCAGAGATGCTTGAGCCGGGCGATATGGTCGGCGTCCAACGCGGTCTCGCCGCCGATGGAAAGGCCGACGCCATGGACGGAAATGGGGAAGTGTTCCGAGAGGGCGCGCAGTTGCGCCAGCGGCCTGCCACCATCGCCCATGTAGTTTTCCGCGTGGATTTCCAGCCACTTGACCGGTCCGGGATCGGCGCGCAGATCGGCGAAATGCGGTGCCTTGTAGCCGATGCCGGCGGCATGGGGCAGGGTTCTGGGGCCGGTGTCATACATGATTGCGGTCATCCTCGGGCAGTGGGTCGGGGACGTCTCGGGAAGGGGTGGGGGGCGCGGATCAGGGCCGCGCGCCCCCGGTGGTCGCCTTACATCATCGTGTCGCGATATTGCGCCAGGACCTCGTCGGACAGGCCCTCGGGCAGGTCGCGCGCCAAGCCCAGATAACCGTCCGCCTCAAGCGAGGCTTCGGATTCGCCCATCCGGTCGCCCGGCAGCTCGATCTCGGCGCAGGTGCCGGCGGGAACCAGCATCCAGGCGTTGCCCTGGTAGTCGATCGTCGAGGTGCCCGCGCAGGTCGTGCCGGGACCGGCGGCGCAGCCGTTTTCACCGGCGAGCGACACGCCATAGCATTTCTCCATTTCCTGCGCCGATGCGCCGGTGGCCCCGATGGACCCGATGGCGGTTGCGACGGCGCCGAGAATGGCGAGGGATTTGAGTTGAGTCGACATGTGGAAAGCTCCCGTAAGATTGTTGTTCTGGTGTCCCGGCCCGGTCATCGGACCTGACGGGAATAGACGTAGCGGGCCAATGCGATCACTGGCCAATCACACCCCTGTCAAGCACGTGGGCGTGACCAGACGTCAGCGACGAGTGAGGCGGGATGGCGTTGGGAGCGCCTCTATTTTGCGTTCAAGAACAGATTGTTATGCTGATTTCGGGCGTCTTGCGCCCGGCGCCTTCCGTAACGGCACTTCGCGTCTTGCGGGAAAATGTTTCAGCCCTCTCGCCCCGGTTCGCCTTGGAATGGGCGCGCCGCCCGCCTATCTGGACCCAAGGTGACACCGGTATTGGCAGGAGACCCCCCATGCGCAACGCGGCCCTCACCCTGGGTATCATCGGCGGTATTCTTGGAATGATCGTGGGATTTTTCGGCTATGGCTATGTCGCCTTCATCGACTATTTCGGCGAGGTGCCGGATGTCGCGCGCCAGGTCGAGAACCCCGACCTGATCCGTGCGGTCAGCATCGTCTCTCCGGTGCTGGCGCTGGCAGGCGGGGCGATGGCACGGGCGCGGGCGCTTTGGGCCGGGATCTTGCTGCTGATCTCGACTGCGGGGATGTATTACGCCTTCGGCTTCGGCGTCTTCACGATGTTCCCGCTGGCACTGACCGGGCTGGCCGGGATCCTGGCCCTCGCGGCGGGGCGTCCGGATGAGGAAGTCAGCCATTTCTGATCGGTCCGCCTGCCACATTGGTGCCACAAAACCATGGCTAATTCGGTGAAAAATAACCGAATAACGAGGCAGCGATGCGGATCACCGCGATTACCCCGATGCGAAACGAGGGCCCCTATATTGTCGAGTGGCTGGCCCATAACCTGCGCCTCGGGGTCAATGATTTTCTCGTGTTTTCAAACGATTGCAGCGACGGCACCGATCTGATCCTGGAACGTCTGGACGAATTGGGGCTGATCCGGCACATGCCGAACCCCTCCACGCTTCTGAAAAACCCGCGCCACCACATCCAGTTGATCAAGTATATCAACAAGATGCCCCGCCTGCGGCGGTCGGACTGGGTGATCAACCTGGATGCGGATGAATTCATCTCGGTCAATACCGGCAAGGGACGGCTGGAAGACCTGTTCAATGCCGTGCCCGAGGCCGATGCGGTCTCGCTCTCGCTGCTCAATTACGGCTGCAACGGGTTCCTGCATATCGCCGAGAACAACGCGCTCCAGACCGAAGCCTTCACCCGCTGCAACCCCAGGGATGAGGGCTTTGCCGCAATCAAGAGCTTCATGCGCGGCGCTTCGCCCTGCCGGACCTTCGCCAATAACGCGCCCATCTATGATGCGAGGAACCGGCCCGATGTGGCCTGGGTCAATGGCGACGGGGCGCTGATCGACGCGGGCCGGGACGCCAAGGCCGTGAAGGGACTGCCGCCTGAGCAGTCAGGCCATGCGCTGGCCCATATCAACCATTACTCGGTGCGCTCGATGCAGGGGTTCCTGATCAAGCGCGACCGGGGCAGCGCCAATCCCATCGCGGGGGCCGAGACCTCGGACCTGCGCTGGAAGGATGCGCGGCGCTACTGGACCAAGCATGACCGCAATGACGTGGAGGACCGCTGCCTGGCCGATCGCGCCACGCAATTGCGCGCGGGCGTCGAGGAATTGCTGCGCGATACGGAATTGCGCGCCCTGCACGACAAGTCGCTGGCCTGGCACCGCAAACGGGCGCGCAAGCTGCGCAAGGATCCCGATTATGCGGACCTCCTGAAGACCATCCGCCGCCTGCACCGCCAGAGCAAACCCGCCGTGCCGCAACCGGAGCTGCAACTGGCCGGGTAGGGGTCAGCGCAGGTCCGGGGCCACGGCCTCGCCTGCCAGATCGGCGACGGCGCTTTCCAGCGACAGCACCTGCGTCTGCTTCTCGCCCAACCGGCGCAGGGTAACGGTGCGGTCCTCGACCTCCTTGCGGCCGATGGCCAGGATCACCGGAACCTTGCCGACGGAATGCTCGCGCACCTTGTAGTTGATCTTCTCGTTGCGGGTGTCGGCCTCGGCCCGCACGCCCGCCTTGGTCAGCGCGGCGACCACCTCGGCCACATACGCATCCGCCTCCGACACGATCGAGGCCACGACGACCTGCCGAGGCGCCAGCCAGAAGGGCAGTTTCCCGGCCCAGTTCTCGATCAGGATGCCGATGAACCGCTCGAAGCTGCCCAGACAGGCGCGGTGCAGCATGTAGGGCCGGTGCTTGGCCCCATCCTCGCCGATATAGACCGCGCCGAGACGCTCGGGCAGGTTGGGATCGACCTGGAAGGTGCCGCATTGCCAGACCCGGCCGATGGCGTCGGTCAGCTTGAAATCCAGCTTGGGGCCGTAGAACGCCCCCTCGCCGGGGTCGAGCGTGTAGTCGTGCCCGGTCTTCTTGATCGCGTTTTCCAGCGCGTTTTCAACGTGATCCCAGGATTCCTCCGACCCGACCCGTTTCTCGGGGCGGGTGGCGAACATGATCTCGAAGTCCTCGAATCCCAGGTCGCGATAGACCGAGGACAGAAACTCGATGAAGCGGGCACATTCGGCCTCGATCTGCTCTTCGGTGCAGAAGATATGCGCGTCATCTTGCGTAAAGCCGCGCACCCGCATGATGCCATGCAGCGCGCCGGAGGGCTCATAGCGGTTGCACGAGCCAAATTCGGCCATGCGCAAGGGCAGTTCGCGATAGCTCTTCAGCCCCTGATTATAGACCTGCACATGACAGGGGCAGTTCATCGGCTTGAGCGCGTTGATGGATTTTTCGCGGGCGTGTTCCTCGTCCACTTCGACGATGAACATGTGCTCCTGATACTTGTCCCAGTGGCCCGAGGCTTCCCAGAGCTTGCGGTCGACGACCTGCGGCGTGTTGACCTCGACATAACCGCCCGCGCGCTGCTTGCGGCGCATGTAATTCTGCAACTCGGTGTAGATGGTCCAGCCATCGGGATGCCAGAAGATCTGCCCCGGGGCCTCCTCCTGCATGTGGAAGAGGTTCATCTCGCGGCCCAGTTTGCGGTGGTCGCGCTTGGCGGCCTCCTCCAGCATGGTCAGATGCGCCTTGAGGTCCGCCTTGGTCTTGAACGCCACGCCGTAGATGCGTTGCAGCATGGCGCGGTCGCTGTCGCCGCGCCAATAGGCGCCCGCGACGTTCATCAGCTTGAAGGCATCGGCGGGCACCTGGCCGGTATGCTGGAAATGCGGGCCCCGGCAGAGATCCTGCCAGTCCCCGTGCCAATACATGCGCAGCGGCTCATCGCCCGGAATGGCCTCGATCAGCTCGACCTTGTAAGGCTCGCCGCTGTCCTCATAATGCCTGATCGCGCGGTCGCGGTCCCAGACCTCGGTGCGCACGGCGTCGCGGGCATTGATGATCTCGCGCATCTTCTTCTCGATACGTCCGAGGTCTTCGGGGGTGAACGGCTCCTCCCGGTCGAAATCGTAATAGAAACCGTTCTCGATCACCGGGCCGATGGTGACCTTCACATCCGGCCAGATCTCCTGCACCGCGCGGGCCATGATATGGGCGCAGTCATGGCGGATCAGCTCCAGCGCGGGCGCGTCATCGGCCAGCGTGTGAATGGCGATCTGCGCATCCGTCCCGATGGGCCATTGCAGGTCCCAATGCGCGCCGTTCACACGCGCCGAGATGGCCTTCTTGCGCAAGGAGGTGGAAATCCCCTCGGCCACCTCTGCGGGCGTGACGCCTGCGGGAAACTCACGCGAATTGCCATCGGGGAAAGTCAGGGAAATCTGGGCCATCGGCCATGCTCCTCATCGGTTTGGCGCCTACGAAACGCCCGGTTGCGGGTGTATGAGGGGCCTAAATGGCCGCAGATCAAATCGCCGTCAACCCCGCGCCGGCCCTGCCCATCTTCTTGGTTCAAATACTCCCGCAGAGACGTCAGTCTCCGCCCCCGGTCGGATTGCCACGCAATTCGACCCCTTGCTGCCCCGGCGTTGGCCTTGCGTGAGCCCGCTTCTCCGGCCACAACCTCGGCCAGGGACCAGCAGGAGGACCAGATGCAGCCGGACACGCTCAAGACCGATCAGAACCGCACCCTTGCCTATCACAAGACCGACGGCGCGGGGCCGGGCGTGGTCTTCCTCGGCGGGCTGAAATCCGACATGGAGGGGACCAAGGCGCTGCACCTGGAGGCCTGGGCCAGGCGCGAGGGCCGCGCCTTCCTGCGCTTCGACTATTCCGGCCATGGGCAGAGCTCGGGGGCGTTCACCGAGGGTTGCATCGGCGATTGGGCCGAGGATGCGCGTGCGGCGATCACGGCCCTGACGGAAGGGCCTCAGGTGCTGGTCGGTTCTTCCATGGGCGGCTGGATCGCCTGCCTGGTCGCGCGCGCATGCCCTGGCCGGGTCGCGGGGTTCGTCGGCATCGCCGCCGCCCCCGACTTTACCGAGGACAGCATGTGGGCCGGCTTCTCCGAAGCCGATAAGGCCCGCATGATGGAGGAGGGGCAGGTCGCCTTGCCCTCGGATTATGGCGATCCCTACATCATCACCCGCCGCATGATCGAGGATGGGCGCAACCAGCTTGTCCTGCGATCCCCCTTGCGCATCGACGCGCCGGTGCGCCTCTTGCAGGGCACGGCGGATGCGGATGTCGAGATGTCGGTGGCGCTGCGGCTGCTGGCGCATCTGGAGGGGCCGGATATCGTGCTGGAACTGGTCAAGGGGGCCGATCACCGCTTCTCAGACGATGCTTGCCTGTCGCGCATCGTGGCCGCCGTCGAGGATGTTCTGGCCCATGCGTAGGCTCGGCAAGACCCTGGGCCGCCTGGCCCTCCTGCTCATCGCCGCGGGCGCGGCCTTCTGGTTCCTCGCCCCCCGCGAAGCAGCCATCCGTGGCGCCCCCTTCGCGGGCGACCTGAGCGATCCGGCGGGATACCTTGCCACCCGCGAGGCCGCCATTTCCGGCATCACGCCCGGAACGCAGGCGCGGATCGTCTGGGCCGGGCAGGCCGGGGCCACGACGCCGCTCTCCATCCTCTACCTGCACGGGTTTTCGGCGACCTCCGAGGAAATCCGGCCCGTCCCCGACAATCTTGCCACCGCCCTCGACGCCAACCTCGTCTTCGCCCGCCTGCGCGGGCATGGCCGCGACGGGGCGGCGCTGGCGCGGGCACGGGCGGGCGACTGGATCGACGACACCGCCGAGGCGCTGGCCGTCGCGCGGGCCGTCGGCGATCGCGTCCTGATCCTCTCGACCTCGACCGGCGGCACCCTCTCGGTCATCGCGGCCACCGAACCCGACATGGCCCGGGATGTCCTGGGTCTTGCGATGGTCTCGCCCAATTTCGCCCTGGTGAACCCGGCGGCGGCCTTGCTGGAATTTCCGCTCGCCCGCCACTGGGTGCCGTGGCTTGTCGGGGCGGAGCGCAGTTTCGAGCCGCAGAACGAGGACCATGCCACCTATTGGACCACGCGCTATCCCTCATCTGCCGGGGTCACGCTTGGCACGCTGATGGCCGAGGCAAATGCCCGCGACTATTCCGGCGTCGATCTGCCTGCGCTGTTCCTGTTCTCCGATGCCGACCGGGTCGTTTCGGCCTCCGCCACGCGCGATTTCGCCCAAGGATGGCGCGGGCCGGTCACGCTGGTCCCCCTGGACCTGCCCGAGGACGGCGCGGACCCCCTCGCCCATGTCATCGCGGGCGACATCCTCAGCCCCGCCATGACCGAACGGGTGACGGATGAGATCGTGACCTGGGCGCGGGGATTGCAGGACTGACCGAGCGGGACAAGAGACGCCCAAACTCGCCGTCGCGCAACATATCTGTTGCGGCATCGGCCCCGGCTCTGCAACTCTGGCCTCAGGCATTTTCCAAGCGGAGAGTTTCGTCATGGGCGTTTTCAAGGCAGGGCTGGTCGCGCTGGCATCGCTGGTGCTGGCGGGTGCGGCTTCCGCGCAGGGCTGGACCGTGCGGACCGATTTCACCGAGGGCTGGTTCTTCGCGGGCGCAGGCATCGAGGGTGGGCCGATCAGCTTCAACTGCGCCGATCACTATCCCGGCGCGGACTGGTCCTATGGCGAGGGCGGGGGGCCGTATGATCCTTACATCATCCAGATCTCGATGAACCAGACCATCGGTGTGCCGGGCGAGGCAAACTGGGCCAATAACGCCCCGCGCAACGACGTGATCTTCGTCATCGGCAATACCGGCTATCAGCTGCCGGATGTGCGCTGGAACGAGATGGTGGGCGAATGGTCCACGCAGATCTCGGTCGGCGACCCGCTGGTCACGGCGCTTCTGGCGGGCGGCGAGGCGCAGCTTTGGGCCGAGGGCGCGCTGGTCGGCGACCTGCCCGCTGCGGGGTTGTCCAGTTCGGTGGCAGGCGCGATCAATTTCTGCGACAGCCACTGGATCGCCTCGGGCGCGCCCTTGCCGTCGCACGCCGCGATCACCATGCAGACCCTGCGCGACAGGCCATCTTCGGGGGCCACCAACATGGAACAGGCGATGCTGGACTATGTCACTGGCATCTGTTCCGGCGCGGCGTAGGTGCGCGCCGATGCCATCGGGCGCAGCGATTTCGACGGTGACGGGGTCGAGGATGTGATGGTGCATTGGTCGGGCGTCTCGTGCCAGCAAGGCGATCTTGCCAATCTGCGCGGCGGCGGCAATTGCGGGGCGTCCAACTGCCTGACCTCGGTTTTCGTCTCCTCCGCGATCGGGGCGGGCAACGGACCATATGAGGTGCTTGCGCTCAGCGCGCGGGTCGCCAGTGAGAACGGCAGCGACATCTTGCTTGGCGTGGATCCGGCCACCTGCACCGAGCTTGGCCTGCAACCGGCCTGCATCGCGCGGCAGCGGTGGGACGGGGCGCAATTCGTGACCGTCGCGCGGTAAACCGGCCCGCGCGGCGCGTTTCGCATTGACCCCACCCCCGCGGCTGGCGCACACCCGTCCGGCAACCTGTGAGCTGTGAGGCCTATCAAATTGGACCCATTGGTTTTTCTGCCGGGCATGATGTGCGATGCGCGTCTGTTCGCGCCCCAGATCGAGGCGCTGTCGCGCGACCGCGCGGTGCAGGTTGGCTGCCTGGCCGGGCATGACAGCGTGCGCGCCATGGCCGAGGCGGTGCTGGAGGCGGCGCCGGAACGCTTCGCGCTGGCGGGGCTTTCGCTTGGCGGCATCGTGGCGATGGAGGTCATCCGCAAGGCGCCGGCCCGCGTCACCCGTCTGGCGCTGATGGCGACCGACCCGCTGACCGACACGCCCGACATGGCGGCAGGCCGCGAGGTGCTGATCGCGCGGGCCAGGGGCGGACGGCTGGAGGAGGTGCTGCGCGAGTTCCTGCCCGCACAGACCCTCGCCCCAGGTCCGGGGCGCGCCGGCATTCAGGACGGGTTTGTGCGCATGGGGCTGGAGGCCGGGGCCGAGCAGTTCGGCGACCAGATGCGCGCGTTGCAACGCCGCCCCGATCAGCAGGGCACGCTGCGCCGGGTGCAGGTGCCGACGCTGGTGATGGGCGGCGCGCATGACCGGATGTGCCCGCCGCGACGGCATGAATTCATGGCCCAGTTGATCCCCGGCGCGCGGCTGGAGATCCTTGAAGATGCAGGGCATTTGCTGACGCAAGAGGCCCCGGGCGCGAGCCTTGAGGCGTTCAGGGCGTGGCTTCGGGCCTAGGGGCCAGTTCAGGCTCGGCCACCGGCGCGCCGTCCGCGTCGAAAAACGGTGTCTGCTGCCAGCGCCCGGTTAGGCGCGCGGCCAGGGCACGCCGGTAGAAGCGCCAGATCATGCGCGCCAGCCCGATATGCCTTGGCTTGGTGTCCATGAACCCTTCGGCCAGGACAGGTCCGAGCGGTGCGGTCTCGGACAGGCAGGAGGTCTGCACGCCGACAAAGGAGGGTGTCGGGCCCCGCGCGGTGTTGAACATCGGCGTGCCGCAGCATTTGGCATACCAGCGGTAGAGGCCCTTGGGCGACAGTTTCATGACGCCCAGGTGCTCGGCCCCTTGCGCGATCGCGATCCTGTCGGGGGTGGTCTGGAAGATGCCGACCCCCTCTGCGCGCGTGCCGGGGATGCCGTAGAGGTCCAGCGCGCGGCGGCAGCTTGCACAATGGCACAGCGCATGGGTGCCTTCATCGGGATCGACGGATTTCAGCGTGCCCGTCAACGCGCCGCAGCGGCAGGAGAACCCGATATCCGCGCCGCTGCGCGCCATGGCCCGGCCTACTCGGCGGCGACGCCCGAGGTCACCGGCGTTTTCGGCACGTCGCAATTCGCGTCGATGAAATCCAGCACGAGGGGACGGATCTTGTTGCGCCAGCTTTTGCCCGCGAAGATCCCGTAATGGCCCGCATCGGGTTCCAGGTAGCTGGCCTTCTTGGACTCGGGCAAGCCGGTGCATAGCCGCAGCGCGGCGACGCATTGACCGGGGGCCGAGATATCGTCCTTGCCGCCCTCGACGGTCTTGACCGCCACGGTGGTGATCTTGCCGATATCGACCTGTTTGCCCGCCACGGTAAAGCGGTTCTCGGCAATCTCCAGCCCCTTGAAGATGCGTTCGACGGTGGAGAGGTAGAACTCCGCCGTCATGTCCATCACGGCCAAATACTCGTCGTAGAACCGGTTGTGCTTGTCATGTTCGGACGCCTCGCCCTTGGCGACGCGCATGATCTGGTCGGTGAAGGCCTTGGCATGTTTCTCGGCATTCATGGCGATGAAGCTGGAGAGCTGCTGCAGGCCGGGATAGACCATCCGCCCCGCGCCCTTGTACTTGAAGCCGACGCGTTGCAGCACGTGCTGTTCGAGCTGGCCCATGGTGACGCGGTTGCCGAAATCGGTCACATCCGTCGCCGCCGCATCGGGGTCGATCGGGCCGCCGATCAGCGTCAGGGTGCGCGGCTGCGCGTCGGGGTCTTCCTCGGCCAGGTAGGCGGTGGCGGCCAGCGCCAGGGGCGCGGGCTGACAGACCGCGATCACATGCGTGTCGGGGCCGATTTCCTTCATGAAGTCAACGAGGTAGAGGGTATAATCCTCGACGTCGAACTTGCCGACCGAAACCGGGATGTCACGCGCATTGTGCCAATCCGTGATATAGACGTCACAATCGGGCAATAGGCTGAGGACGGTCGACCGCAGGAGGGTCGCATAATGACCGGACATCGGCGCCACCAGCAGAACCTTGCGGCCCGTGGGCTCGCGCCCCGCGACGTTGAAGCGGATCAGGTCGCCGAAGGGGCGTTTCTGCACCACCTGGATCTCGACCGAATGGTCGCGCCCGTCGGCGCCGGTCATGATCTGGATGTTCCAGTCGGGCTTGACGACCATGCGCTCGAAGCTGCGTTCCATCACCTCGCCCCAGGCGGCGGTGATCTTGATGGCCGGATTCGCGACCAGCCCAAGCTGCGGGTAGGAACACATCGCGCGGGCGGTCGCGCCGAGCCACTGGTTGGACACGCGGATCGATTCCATCATGTCGTATGTAAGTAGGTATTTCATCCCCGTGGGACTCCTGCAAAACTGTGATTTGCCCGGTCACGCTTGGCCCGGTTCAATTCGTCGCTTTGCCCCCTCACCCCGGCAAGGCTAATATGCACATGCAGCATCGAGAGGGTAAAATCAAGCCATGGCACAAGGTGACGACACGACCGAGACCGGGACGGAGGAGAATCTTGACCGGCTGAATGCCAATCTCGCGAAGATGGAGGAGCTGTCCAAACGCATGGTCGCGGCCCTTGGCCAGAAGGACCTGGCCACCGATGCCGGACTGACCGGGCCGGGACAGGACTTCTACATGAAGGCGGGCTCGGCCTATCTCAATGACATGATGACCAATCCGGGCAAGCTGATCGGCCACCAGGTGGCCTATTGGGGCCGCGCGCTGGAGCATTTCACCGAGGCGCAGAAGGCGCTGGCCGCCGGTCAGCTGGAGATGCCCGAGGATGAGGACGTGCCCGACGACCCCCGCTTTGCCAACCCAATGTGGCGCACGCATCCCTATTTCCGCCTGGTGCGCCAGCAATACGAGCTGAACGCCGATGCGATCAACATGGCCGTCAAGGATCTGGACGGGCTGGATTCGAAGGAGAAACAGCGGGTCGAGTTCTTCTCGCGCCAGATCATCGACCTGTTTGCACCGACCAATTACCTGGCCACCAATCCCGACGCGCTGCAAAAGGCGGTCGAGACCGAGGGGCAGAGCCTGGTCGACGGGCTGGAGAACCTGGTGCGCGATATCGAGGCGCATCACGGCGAGCTTCTGCCGACGCTGTCGGACCCCGACGCCTTTACCGTGGGCGAAAACATCGGCGCGACGCAAGGCAAGGTGGTCTTTCGCAACCGGATGATGGAGCTGATCCAGTATGCCCCCCTGACCGAGAAGGTCCACAAGACCCCGCTGGTCATCTTCCCGCCCTGGATCAACAAGTTCTACATTCTCGACCTCAAGCCCAAGAACAGCCTGATCCGGTGGGTGCTGGAACAGGGCTATACCCTCTTCGTGGTCAGCTGGAAGAACCCGGACCCCAGCTATGCCGATGTCGGGCTGGAGGATTATGTCGAGGAAGGCTACGTGCAGGCCGTCGAGACCGCCAAGGAGATCACCGGCGAGAAACAGGTCAATGCGGTCGGCTATTGCATCGCGGGCACCACGCTGTCCGCCGCGCTGGCCTGGATGCAGAAACGCGGCGACAAGTCGATCAAGTCGGCCACCTTCTTCACCACGCTGACCGATTTCTCCGACCAGGGCGAGTTCACAGTTTTCCTGCAGGACGATTTCGTCGATGCGATCGAACGGCAGGTGACGGAAAAGGGCATCCTCAATAGCTATTTCATGTCCAAGACCATGAGCTTCCTGCGCGCCCGCGACCTGGTCTATGGCCCCGCCGTGAAAAGCTACATGATGGGCGAGGCGCCGCCCGCCTTCGATCTGCTCTACTGGAACGGCGACAGCACCAACCTGCCGGGGCGCATGGCGGTGCAATACCTGCGCGAGCTGTGCCAGAAGAACGCGCTGGCCGAGGATGGCTTCAAGATCCTGGGCGAGACGGTGCATCTGCGCGACATCAAGCTGCCCGTCATGTCGATCGGCACCAAGACCGACCATATCGCGCCCTGGCGGCAGTGTTTTGTGGGGTTCGAGAAATTCGGATCGAAGGACAAGACCTTCATCATGTCGGAATCGGGCCATATCGCGGGCATTGTCAACCCGCCCTCCAAGAAGAAATACGGCCATTTCACCAGTGGCGAGATGGGGCAGGGCCCGGATGCCTGGGAAGAGGCCGCCGAGTTCCACGAGGGATCGTGGTGGCCGCGGTGGGAAGCCTGGCTGAAAAAGCGCTCCGGCGCGCAGGTCGCGGCCCGCGTTCCCGGTGAGTCGGGCCATGAGATCCTCGGCGATGCCCCCGGAACCTATGTGTTGGAAGGGTCAACCTCCTGAATTTGAACGGTTTTGCGAAAATATGCTGCGGTGCAGAAAAATATCTTGAAATTCTGCAACGCAGCGCGCATATTCTTTGCAGACGCAGCAATGCGGACCGACACATTCATCCCCCGGCACCGGGGCGAACATCAGGAGCAAGACCATGGCCAAAGCAAAGACCACCGACTTCACCGCCTATGTCAACGAAGCAATGGCGAACTTCCCGGTCGACATGACCGCCTATAACGACGCGTTCAAGACCTCCGCCGCAATGGGCGAGAAGTTCTCGAAAGTCGCTCTGGAAGCCGCCGAGAAATCCACCGAGATCTCCTCGAAGTGGACCAAAGACACCATCGCCAAGCTGTCGGACGTGACCTCGGTCAAATCCGAGCCGACCGACTACACCAAGGCGATGACCGATTTCGCCTCCGCGCAGGCCGAAATGGCAGCTGAAAACCTCGCCTCCTTCGCCGAGATCGCGAAAAAGGTGCAGGTCGAAACCGTCGAGCTGATGATGGCCGCTGGCAAGGAAGCCTCCGAGGAAGCCTCTGCCGCCGTCAAGAAAGCAACCGCCGACGTGACGACCGCCGCCAAGAAAGCGACCGCCGCGTAAGCGACAGATAGGACGATCACGGGGCCCGGGGTTTCCTCCCGACCCTGCCCCCGTGACATCCAGAGGAACGGTCTCCCGAAAGGGGGGCCGTTCTTTTTTATGTCAGCATGGCGATTGCATTTTCAATCCAGCGGGCTAGGCTGCGAACGCTGCATTGCAGTGTAACGGATAAGGGAGAGGGGTTGCCATGAGTGACGCCAAAGCGCCGCTGCTGATCAAGCGCTATGCCAGCCGCAGGCTCTACAACACCGAGACCTCGGATTACGTGACGCTGGAGGATATCTCGGGCTTTATCCGCGACGGGCGCGAGGTGAAGATCGTCGATCTGAAATCGGGCGATGACCTGACGCGGCAATACCTGCTGCAAATCGTGGCCGAACATGAAAGCCGCGGCGAAAGCGTGCTGCCGATTGCGGTGCTGACCGACCTCGTGCGCAGCTACACCACGCAGGCGCAAAGCGTGGTGCCCGAGTTCCTGGCGATGTCCTTCGACATGCTGCGCGACGGGCAGTCCAAGATGGTCGAGAACATCGCCGCGATGAACCCGATGGCGAAAATGCCGGGCTTCGAGGCGATGCGCGCGCAGCAAGAACAGTTCATCAAGGCGATGACCGGCGGCATGGGCGTGCCGCGCGATGAGGAGGGTGACGAGAGCGGCAACGCGGAGGATGAACTGGCCGAGATCAAGAAACAGCTCGCCGACCTTCAGTCGAAACTGAACAAGCTCTGATCCGGGCGGGGAGAATTCTCGAAAAATTCTCCCCTGAATTTTCGAAAATTCAGGTCCCGTAGGCCTGGGTGACGCCCTTGATGTCCTCGGCCGCCTCGATCAGCGCGTCGGCGATGAAATCCAGCTCACTGCGCGTCAGCCGCGCGGGCAGCCGCACGTCGCAGGCGCGCATCAGCATCGCGCGGGTCTGCGGCAGATTGGGCAGATCCTCGATGAATTGCCAGTTCCAGAAGGCGCGCGCGTTGTCGCGGCTCAACCCGAAGATCTGCACCTTGACGCCGCGCGCGGCCGCCGCCTCGGCAAAGGCCCGCGCCTCGGCATCGTCGGCGAAACCCACCAGGTTGAACTGGATCGAATCCGGCGCACGGGTCTCGGGGGTCAAGGGCGGCGGCACATCCAGCCAGGGCGAGCTGTCCAGCGCCTCGGCGACGTAATCGTGATTGGCGCGGCCATCGCGGACCCGGCGGGCAAGCTCGGGCAATTGCGCCCGGATGATCGCGGCGGAGAGGTTCGACAGGCGCAGGTTGTAGAGCGGCAGCTTGTTCTGCCAGCGGGCAAACGCGGCCTCCAGCGCCGGATCACTGCCGCCGATATGCTTGGCCCAGTTATGCTCATATGCGCCCGACATGATCACGGCGCGCGCGACCAGGTCGGCATCATCCGTCACCAGGATGCCGCCCTCGCCGGAATTGATCAGCTTGTAGGACTGGAAGGAAAAACAGCCGACGCGGCCAAGGGTGCCGATATTGCGCCCGTTCCAGAGCGTGCCGAGCGAATGCGCCGCATCCTCGACCACCGGTACGCCCGCGGCATCGCAAAGCGCCATGATGGCGTCCATATCGGACGTATGCCCGCGCATGTGGCTGATGATCACCGCGCCGACCTCATCGGTCAGCCTGGCGGCGAAATCCTCCAAGTTGATGCGGTAATTCTGCCCGACCTCGACCAGCACGGGGCGGCAATTGGCATGGATCACCGCCGACGGCACGGCGGCGAAGGTAAAGCCCGGGATCAGCACCTTCGTGCCCGGTTTCAGCCCCAGGCCAAGCAGCGACAGGAACAGCGCGGCGGAACACGACGACACGGCCAGCGCGTATTTCGTGCCCAAAAGCTTGGCAAACTCCCGCTCCAGCAACGCCACCGGGGCGTTTTCCGGCGCGGTGTAGCGGAAGAGGTCACCGCTCGCCAGCAGGCGGTCGATCTCGGCGCGCGCGGCCTCGGGGATCGGCTCGGCGTCATAGACATTGGGCGCAAGCGTCATGGTTTCACCTTTTTGAAAGCCTGTATTTCATTTTTCTTTACCTCGGGCGCGGGCAAAAGGACAGGAAAAACCGCGCCGGGCGGTCACTTGGGCGCAGATCTGTGGCGGATCAGCGGATCAGGGTGGGGCGGAATTTCAGGCGCGCGCGGCTTTCACCGGGCAGATGCCGGTTCAGGCGGCGGTTGATCAGCGAAAAGCCCGCGATCACACTCAGCGTCACGATGATGAAATAGACCGCGACGATCGGGTAGGGGACGAAGGGGTTGAAGGTCCGGTCCGCGAAATACTGCGCGTAATAGAGCGCATCGCCCTGTTGCCGGAAGGCCGGAAAGCCCGACAGGAACACCAGCGTGGTGGCGTGGAAAAGAAAGATCGCCTCGTTCGTATAGGCGGGCCAGGCAAGCCGCATCGTGGTCGGGAAGACCACCCGGCGGAAGCGTTTCCAGCCCGAGAGGCCATAGGCATCCGCGGCCTCCAGGTCGCCCTTGGGAACGGAACGCAGCGCGCCGTAGAAGATCTCACCCGCATAGGCGGAGGTGTTGAGGAAGAGGACGATGGCCGCGCCGAGCCAGGCCCGCGCGAACGGGTCGGTGAAACCGCTGATGTCATAGCGGCCGATCTCCTCGGGCAGGTTGACCAGCGCGTAATAGGCCAGGAAGAACTGGATGAAGAGGGGCGAGCCGCGAAAGACGAAGATGAACCATTCCGCCGGTTTGCGCGCCCACGCGCGGGTCGCGTTCTTGCCCACGGCCAGGGTCACCGCGAAGACGAAACCGGTGACCAGCGCCACCAGCCCGAAATAGACGTTCCAGATCAGGCCGGACCCGATCAGCGTGACCTGTTCACACAGCGTGATCTCGCCGCGCGGCAGCAGGCGCTCGCCATAGCCCAAGGACCGGAAGGCATAGGCCTGAACGGTGTCCCAGCAGCTCATGCCCCCGCCCTCCGCTGCGCTTCGCCTGCCATGGTGGCCTGGCCCCGGCTGAGCCGCGTGGTGAGCCGCGCCAGCACCACCTCGGAGATCCGGGTAAAGCCGAGATAGAAGATCAGCAGCGCAAGGAAATACCACAGCCGCCAATCCGGGTGGGGATAGGCGAATTGCGAGGTGCGCGAGCCGCCAAGCTCCCGCGCCCAGTAGACGATGTCTTCCACGCCCAGAAGGAACAGAAGCGGCGTCGCCTTGATCAGGATCATCCAGAGGTTGGAAAGCCCCGGCAGCGCGTAGATCCACATCTGCGGCACCAGCACGCGCCAGAAGCTTTGCCGCCGCGTCATGCCATAGGCCTCGGCGGTTTCAAGCTGTGCGCGCGGCACCGCCCGCATCGCCCCGAAAAGGACATTGGCCGCGAAGGCCCCGAAGACGATGGCGAAGGTGAAGACCGCGACGCCAAAATTATAGACCTCATGCACCCATTGCGGCGAGGAGGAGAGCGGGATCTTGGCCGCCTGGCAGACGGTGAAATTCGCGCCCTGGCGAATGGGCTCGTCCCAGTCGGGACATCGGATCTGGTGGTTGATCCATTCCAGCGCCTGATCCAGCGCGATGACGAAGAAGAGGAAGAACACGATATCCGGCACGCCGCGCACCATCGAGGTGTAGACCTGGCCGAACCAGCGCAGGGGCGCGATGTGACTGCGCGAGGCGGCGGCCCCGGCAAAGCCGAAGACAAGCGCCACGGGGGCGGTGATGGCGAGCAGCAGAAGGACGGTCAGGAAGCTCTGATAGAACAGCAGATGCACGCCATTGGTCAGATAGCAGGCGAACCATGGGCCGGTTTCCAGCGTGGAGGGGTCGGCGCAAAACTCGAACATCGGACCTCGGGATGCGAAAAGGGGGTCGGGCGCAAGGCAGAGGCCCTGCGCCCGCCGATCTTACATGTCGTCGTAGAGCGGCACGTCGTCGCCGAACCACTCGACCAAGAGCGCGTTCAGGCTGCCGTCTTCCTTCATCGAGGTGATGGCCGCGTCGAAGGTTGCCAGCAATTCCTGATCGTTCTCGCGCAGGCCCATGCCGATGCCGCCACCAAGCGGCACCGGGTCGCCCACGACCATCAGGTCGGGATCTTCCGCGGTGATATCCAGCAGGAAGCTGTCATCGGCAAAGACCGCGTCGGCCTCGCCGTTGCGCACGGCGGCGACGGTCTCATCGGGCGTTGCGTATTCCAGAAGCGTGGCACCGGATTCGGCGATGTAACCCGCCTGGATGGTGTTGGCCTGGGCCGCGATCACGGCACTGGACAGGTCCACATCATCGCTGAGCGCAACATAGAGCGACGGGGTCGGCGGGATGTAGTTCTGCGTGAAATCAATCACTTCGTCGCGCTCGTCGGTGATCGACATGCCCGCGATGATGGTGTCGTAATTGCCCGAGGTGAGGTTCGGGATGATCGAATCCCAATCGTTTGTGACCCATTCGCAGGTCAGTTCGGCGCGGGCGCAAAGCTCATCGCCAAGGTCGCGCTCGAACCCGTCCACTTCGCCATCGTCATTGATGAAGTTGTAGGGGGGATAGGCGCCCTCGGTGCCCATGCGGATGGTGCGCTCATGGCTGTCGGCCAGCGCAAACCCGGCGCTCAGCGCCAGGATGGTGGTGGAAAGAACCAGTTTTTTCATGTCTGTAACTCCCTGATTTGGTTCGGTTCGTCCTCAGGCCGAAACGGTATGGCTGAGGAATTGTTGCAGGCGCTCGGTCTTGGGGGCGCCAAAAAGCGTGTCGGGCGGACCTTCTTCCTCGATCCGGCCCTGGTGCAGGAACACCACATGGTCGCTGACATCGCGGGCCAGCCGCATGTCATGGGTGACCAGCAGCATGGTGCGGCCTTCACCGGCCAGATCCTTGATGACCTTGACGACCTCCTGCTCAAGCTCGGGGTCCAGCGCCGAGGTCGGCTCGTCGAACAGAAGCGCGCGCGGCTCCATGCAGAGCGCGCGGGCGATGGCGGCGCGCTGTTGCTGGCCGCCGGACAGTTGCGCGGGCCAGACATCGCATTTGTCGCCGATCCCGACCTTGTCGAGCAACTTGCGTGCGCGGGCCTCGACCTCGGCGCGGTCCTCGCCCAACACGGTGACCGGCGCCTCCATCACGTTTTGCAGGATCGACATATGCGCCCAGAGGTTGAACTGTTGGAACACCATCGACAGGTTGGTGCGGATGCGGCGGACCTGGCCCGCGTCGGCGGGGCGGCGGTTATGGCCCGTGCCTTTCCAGCGCACGGCCTCGCCCTCGAAGCGGATCTCGCCCTCCTGACTGTCCTCCAGCAGGTTGGCACAGCGCAGCAGCGTGGATTTGCCCGAGCCCGACGAGCCGATCAGCGAGACGACATCGCCAGCCCTGGCGGCCATGTCGACGCCCTTCAGCACCTCCAGCGCGCCATAGCTCTTGTGCAGGCCCGTAATTTCGATGACGGGCGGCGTCTCTTGCGTCACGTTGGTCCTATCCCTCCCCGGAGCATTGGCGATTTGTGCGCATTATCGGCCCAATTGCAACGCCGTTCTGGCGGGTTACCCGTGGTCATCCGCCGGAGTGACGGGGTATTCGGGCATATCGGCAGGGTCGGGCGGCAGCGGCTGCGCCAGATAGTCGCTGGCGGGAATGCGGGCCAGCCCGACCAGGCCAAGCATCTGGCGATCCTCGGGCGCGAGCGCCGCGATGGCCTCCTCGACCGCGTTCGCAATGGCCTCCGCGTCCTGGCCCCTGGCGGTGATATAGGGCAGGGCGGGGGTTTTCCTTGTGCAGCTGCGCTCGGTCAGGCGTTCGCTCCAGGCGTCGTGGCGCAGGATGAGCCCCCAGGTCTGCGCGTCGAGCGCGGCGATGTCGGCGCGGCCCTCGGCCACCATCCGGGCCGAGTTACGGTGCCCGCCCGAAATGAGCGGCCGCGCGGGCGTCATGCCGATGCTCTGCGCGAAATCGTGGAACGCGGCCCAACCCGATTGGCTGAGCCCCTCGTTGATCGCCACGCGCCCCGCCATCAGCGTGGTCAGCGGCACCGCGCCATCCGACGCCCGCGCGATGATGACCGAGTTGTAATAGCCAGGAGCACAGCCCGGCAGGCCGAAATCGGGGGTGCCGACAAGTTGCACCTGTGCGTGAAGATGTGCGCGGAAGGGCAACCCGCAGGTCTGCGCCAGCACCAGATCGGGCGATTGCCAGAGCGTCCAGAGGTCATCCGTGCGCGTCAGGTCATCGGGCGCGTCGATCTCCCGCGCCCGCAAACCGTCGCGGATAAGGCCCCAATAACGATCGGTTGCCGCCGCCGTCTCGGGCCGGTCATACATCGGCAGGGCGGCGATCATCCCCGCGCTTCGACCCGTTGGCGGGCCAGCGCACTATCGCGGTCGTTGATGCCAAGCAGGTTCGCCGTCAGCCGCAGCATCGCGTCCTCCTCGTGGTCGCGCACGCCATCGGCCAGCACCACGGACCACAGCGCCTCGATCACCGCCTCGCGGTCCTCATGCGGCACCGCCTCCTTGATGGCGCGTGTGAAGCGGACGGTGTCGGGGGCCTCGGATTCCAGCACTTCCGCCTCGGCGCGCAGCTTGGCGACGTTGAGCGGCCCGACATCGTGACGCGCGGCCAGGATGCGGTCGATATGGGCCTTTTCGCTGTCATCATAACTGCCGTCGCTGCGCGCGATGCGCACCAGAAGGGCGGCAAGCGCCAGTTTCGCCTCCGGGTCGGGCAGAGGGGCGGGGTCGGGGGCCGTCAGGCGCTTGAGCAGATCAGCAAACATGGATGTCAGATAGTCCCGATCAGCGCATCTGCCAAGCACTCACGCCTCGGGCGGCGTGATCCGCCCCGACATGATCGGCACGGCTGTGCCCGCGACGCGGATCGCCGTGACCTTTCCATCCTCGCAATCGACGCTCAGGCCGATCTGCGACGGACGGCCCATCTCGACGCCCTGATGCAAGCTGAACCGCGTCGTGCCCTCCCCGATCTGCGCCGAGGCGTGCAGTTGCGCGGCAAGGATGGCCGAGGCCGAGCCGGTGGCGGGATCCTCGGCAATCCCGTGCCCCGGCGCGAACATGCGGGCGCGGAAATCGCAATCCTTCCCCCGCGCATAGACATAGACCGATTCATTGCTTTGCGCCGTCAGCCTGCCCCAGGCGGGTTGCGCGGGCTGCGCGCGGGCCAGCGCATCGAGGCTGGCCACCGGCACATAGAGGAAATCCGGCCCGCCCGCCCACATCGCGGGCGCGTGGCTGTCAAAGCCGATCTGCGCGCGCTCCAGCCCGAGCGCGTCGGCGATCAGGTCGGGATCGACGGGGCCGGGATGCGGGGTCGGCAGCACCGGCGCGGTGAACTGCGCGGTGATCTTGCCCGATTTGCAGGTGACGGTGACGGGAACCAGGCCCGCCATTTCCTCCAGCGTGATCAGGTCGGTCCAGTCCTCGCCCGCCTGCCGCACCCTGGCCAGACGGATCGCGCAGCCGATGGTGGGATGACCGGCAAAGGGGATCTCGGCGGTGGGGAAGAAGATGCGCACCCTGGCGGCGTTGGCGGGGTCATCGGGCGTCTGCACGAAGATGGTCTCGCTGAGGTTGAACTCCCGCGCGATCAGCTGCATCTGCGCGGTGGTCAGGTCATCCGCCCCCTCGACAATGGCCAGCGGATTGCCGCCATAGGGCGCGTCGGTGAACACATCGCAGGTGGCGAAGGGCAGGGCGGTCATCTTGCGTCTCTCTCTCGGATCAGGTCGGGGCAATTGACACGCAAACGGGGCCGTTTCGCAAGTGTCAGAAATGAAACGCGATCCCGACCGAGATCGTGTCGGTGTCGAAATTCGTCGTGTTCGGGAACCCGACCCGGCGCAGGTCCATGTCGGCATGGGTATACTCGATCCGGGCCGACAGGTTTTCGGCCAGCATCTGTTCGAAGCCGAGCCCGTAGACCATGCCCTCGGCTTCGAAATCGCCGGTGGATGTGCTGACCTCGACATCCGTGGTCTGATAGCCGAGCCGCGCATAGACCAGCGAATTGCCGAACGCATAGCCGCCGCGAATGCTGGCCGTCAGGGTGTTTTCCATCGCGATCGTGGTGGGTGAGGGGGCCATGGAATGGGTGCCCGACATGCCATAGGAGAGCTCGCCGCCAAGCACCCAGTTGGGGCCGAGGGCGTGGTTGTAGCCCGCGAAAATGGCGTAACCCGGCGCGATTTCCGGATCGACGGTCGCCGCTGGCACGGTCGGATTGACCGCGCCGACAGATAGACCGCCATAGAAACCTTGCCAGAGCGCGGCATCGGCATGGGCTGAGGTGGCAGTGGCACCGGCAATCGGCGCGGCGGCGAGGGTGCGGGGCAGGCGGGTCATCGTGGCGTCCTCCTTGGACGGGGGTGGTTTCTGCCCATAGGTCGGATGACGCAGCGTAAAGGTTCAAAGCATCGCATGAGAAAAAAGGGGCGGCGCGCCGGGGATTGCACGCCGCCCCTCGTCGGGGTCCGGTCGGGGATCAGAAGTGATAGGCCACGCCGATGGACACGCGGGTCGATTCCAGTTCGGTGCCCGGAGGCGCACCGCCGCCATCGACATCCCAGACGCTCTGCGTGACCTCGATCCGGCCCGAGAAATTCTGCGCGAACATGTGCTCGACCCCGAGGCCGAAGACGTGGCCCTCCAGGTCGGGCGTGCCGGGGGCGAAATTGATCGCCATGTCGCCGGACTGGTAGCCAAGACGGCCATAGATCATCGTGTTGCCGGTCACGTAGCCCGCGCGCGCGCTGACCGTGACCAGGTTCTCGACATCGAACGAGGCGGGGAAAAGCGCCGGAATGTCATGGCCGAGGGACCGGCCATAGCCAAGCTCGCCCCCGATCACCCAGTTCGGGCCGATCGCGTGGTTGTAGCCGACGAACACATCGCCGCTGAAACCGGTGTCGATATCGGCGGTGATCGCGTTGATGTCGGCGCTGCTGAGCCCCATGGAAAAACCGCCATAAAGCCCCTGGAAGGCAGTGGCGTCGGCGAAAGCGGCGGGGGCCGTCGCGGCGGAAAGGGCAAGGGCGGCGGTAAAGGTCTTGAGGGAACGGCGCATGGGGCGGCCTCCTGGAAAATGATCGTGAAGAGAAAAGGATGTCGTGATCATGGGTCGCAGGACGGCGGACCGGCGTTCAAAGAAAAGCCGCCCCGGCGATGGGGGCGGCTCGATTTTCCCTGTCTGTGTCCCTCACACCAGCCGCGACACGTCCACCGCCGCGCGCACGAAATCGGCGAAGAGGGGGTGCGGCGCGAAGGGTTTGGATTTCAGCTCGGGGTGGAATTGCACGCCGATATACCACGGGTGATCCTCGACCTCGACGATCTCGGGCAGGCGGCCATCGGGGGACATGCCGGAGAAGATCAGGCCCTTTTCCTCAAGCGCCTTCTGAAAGCGCAGGTCGACCTCGTAGCGGTGGCGGTGGCGTTCCTCGATCCGGGTGGTGCCGTAGATCTCGGCCACTTTTGAGTCGTCCTTCAACACCGCGTCATACGCGCCAAGCCGCATGGTGCCGCCCTTGTCATCCGTGACCTTGCGGGACACGGTATGATTGCCCTGAACCCATTCCTTGAGGTGGTAGACCACGGGCGTGAACCGCTTTTTCCCGGCCTCGAAGTCGAACTCCTCGGACCCCGCATCCTCCATCTTGGCCAGGTTGCGCGCGGCCTCGATCACCGCCATCTGCATGCCGAGGCAGATGCCCAGATAGGGAATTTTCCGCGTGCGGGCAAACTCTGCCGCCTTGATCTTGCCCTCGGTGCCGCGTTCGCCGAACCCGCCGGGGACCAGGATCGCGTGGAAGCCCTCAAGATGCGGCGCGGGGTCTTCGGTGTCGAACACCTCCGCATCGACCCAGTCGACATTGACCTTGACCCGGTTGGCCATGCCGCCATGGGTCAGCGCCTCCTTGATCGACTTGTAGGCGTCTTCCAGCTGCGTGTACTTGCCGACGATGGCGACGTTGATCTCGCCCTCGGTATGGTGGATGCGGTCGGCCACGTCCTGCCAGATGCCCAGATCGGGGCGCGGCGCGGGCGAGATGTTGAACGCGTCCAGCACCGCCTGGTCCAGCCCCTCGCGGTGATAGGCCAGCGGCGCCTCGTAGATCGACTTGAGGTCATAGGCGGGCACCACCGCCTCCTTGCGGACATTGCAGAAAAGGGCGATCTTCTCGCGCTCCTTCTCGGGGATCGGCTGTTCCGAGCGGCAGACAAGGATATCGGGCGCGATGCCGATGGACTGCAATTCCTTGACGCTGTGCTGCGTCGGCTTGGTCTTCAATTCACCGCTGGCGGCCAGGTAGGGCAGCAGCGTCAGGTGCATGAAGATGCACTGCCCGCGCGGCTTGTCATGGGAGAACTGGCGGATCGCCTCGAAGAATGGCAGGCCCTCGATATCGCCCACCGTGCCGCCGATTTCGCAGAGCATGAAATCCACGTCATCCTCGCCGATGCGGATGAAATCCTTGATCTCGTTGGTGACATGCGGAATCACCTGGATGGTCTTGCCCAGGTAGTCGCCCTTGCGCTCCTTCTCCAGCACGTCCGAATAGATCCGGCCCGAGCTGACAGAATCGGTCTTGCAGGCAGGCACGCCGGTGAAACGCTCGTAATGGCCGAGGTCGAGGTCGGTTTCGGCCCCGTCATCGGTGACGAAGACCTCGCCATGTTCGAACGGGCTCATCGTGCCGGGATCGACGTTCAGGTAAGGGTCCAGCTTGCGCAGCCGCACGGTGAATCCACGCGCCTGCAGAAGCGAGCCGAGCGCCGCCGAGGCCAGCCCCTTGCCCAGGCTCGAGACCACACCGCCGGTGATGAAGATGAAACGCGCCATATGGTGCTTGCCCCCCGTGCCGGACCGCCGCATCGCAATAGCGATTCCCGGTCCTGAAATCCGATACTCACGGGATTTGAGGATAACAGGATTCGCAGCGCGTCCGCAAGGCAGCCGCTAGATGATGTTGAGTAAAGGGGGCAGGCCCCCAAGATTTATTGGATCATTCGGTGCGCGGCGGCACCAGCGGCGCGTCGCTATCGGATGGCGGCAGAAGCGGGCCGTCGCCGCTCAGGTCGGGAAGGACGGGCGCATCGCCGGGCTCTTCCGCTGGCGCGTCGGTGACCCGGTCCAGCACCGATCCGCCGCCCGAGTTCTGCGCCGACAGGATGGTCAGCGTGATCGAGGTGACCAGGAAGGCAACCGCGAAAACCCAGGTGATCTTGCCAAGCGCCGAGGCCGCAGACCGCCCCGTCATCGCGCCGCCGCCACCGCCGCCGCCCATGCCGAGCCCGCCCCCTTCGGAGCGTTGCAGCAGCACCACGCCGATCAGGCAGATGGCGAGGATCAGGTGGATGACGAGAATGACATTTTCCATGGGGGGATCGGTCCGGGCCTTGGTGTGCTTTCTCGCCTACTTATGAGATGCGACAGGCCGCCGCAAGCCCATGGATGCAGGTGCAGCACGGGTTTCGCCGGACGGTGATGCGCATGCCGCCCCTCATGTCGGTGCCACGGGGTCCGGCAGCGCAATCGTGAAGGTGGTGGTGCCGTCCGCGCAGTCCACCTCGATCCGCCCGCCATGCGCGTCGGCGATGGAGCCCGCGATATAGAGGCCAAGCCCCAACCCGCCGCCGCTTTCCCGGTTGCCCCTCTGGAAGGGCTGGAACAGTTGCTGACGCATCTCCTCGGGCAGGGCCTCGCCCTGGTTGGCGACACAGACAGTGACGCCTTGCGCATCCGTCACCGCCCGAACCGCGATGGGGGCGCCCTCTTGTCCATGCTGCACGGCGTTTGACACGAGGTTCGAAACCGCCTGCGCCACCCGCGCGGCATCGCAGTGCACGGGACGGGTGATCGACAGATCCAGCGCGATCTCCCTCTCGGGAAAGGCCGACCGGATTTCCCCGACGACATGGGTGATGGCCTGCGACAGCGGCGCGTCGGGCTCGGCGTTGACCCGGATGCCGCCGCCGAGACGGTTCTTCGCGTGCAGCATGATATTGCCGATCAGGTCGCTCATGCGATGCACCGAGGCGCGCATCAGGGGCAGCAGATCGCGCGCCTTGTCGGTCTGCGGCTCCTTCGCCAGCAGCCGCAGGCCCGCGTCGAGGGCGGCCACCGGGTTGCGCAGGTCATGGCCCAGGACGGCGACGAATTCCTCCTGGATGCGCGCCATCTCGCGCTCATGGGCGACATGCGCCTCCTGTGCCTCCAGCCGTTCCTCGGTCTCCAGGCTGCGGCCGATGAGGTCCGCGAACATCTCCAGCATGGCGACGGCGCGGGGGTGCTTGACGTCGCGCGGCACGGTGTCGATGGCGCAGAGCGTGCCGAAGAAACTGCCATCGCTGCGATGGATCGGGATCGAGGCGTAGCTGACGATGCCGAACTTTGCCGCGATCGGGTGGTTCCGGTAGACCTCATCGGTGGCGACATCGTTGAACAGCACTTTCTGCCGCGTCACCCGAACCGATTGGCAGAAGGTCGACCGGATCTCGATCTCGTCGCCCGGTGCCAGGCCGAAATCGACCTCGTCCACGGTCCGGCAGGCGACCCAGCGATCCTCGGTCACGCGCGCGACCGCCGCAAAGCGCATATTCGCGGCCAGCATCACGGTTTCGAGGATGGTGCCGACAAGATCGCTGCTGGACAGCATCTCGATATCGGCCTGGAAATCATGCGCGCGCGCCAGAAAGGCGGCGTTATCCTGCAACTGCGTCCGGCGCAGCATTTCGTCCGTCATATCCCACCCATCCCGTATGTCACCCGACATCCGCCAAATCTTGCACAACACGGGATGGGAGGCAATCTTGCCTGACCGCGCGCGCGCCGCGCCAGATTCCGGTTTCACCCCGCCTCCCGCGCCGCTATACCGCCTGCGGAGTTTCGGACAGGAAGGACGAACAGCATGGCCAATGTCGTGGTGGTGGGGGCCCAGTGGGGCGATGAAGGCAAGGGCAAGATCGTCGATTGGCTGTCCGAGCGCGCCGATGTGATCGCGCGATTCCAGGGCGGCCATAACGCGGGCCACACGCTGGTTGTCGATGGCACCGTCTACAAGCTGCACGCGCTGCCCTCGGGCGTGGTGCGCGGCGGCAAGCTGTCCGTCATCGGCAATGGCGTGGTGCTGGACCCCTGGCACCTGATGCGTGAGATCGAGACCATCCGCGCGCAGGGCGTGCAGATCAGCCCCGAGACGCTGATGATCGCCGAGAACACGCCGCTGATCCTGCCCATCCACGGTGAGCTTGATCGCGCCCGCGAGGAGGCCGCCAGCACGGGCACCAAGATCGGCACCACCGGGCGCGGCATCGGCCCGGCCTATGAGGACAAGGTGGGCCGCCGCTCGGTCCGGGTGGCCGATCTGGCCGATGACGCGACGCTTGAGGCGCGGGTGGACCGCGCGCTGCAACATCACAACCCGCTGCGCCGGGGTCTGGGCATCGCGCCTGTCGATCGCGACCGGCTGCTGGCCGATCTGCGCCAGATCGCGCCGCAGGTTCTGGAATACGCCGCGCCGGTCTGGAAGGTGATGAACGAGAAGCGCCGCGCCGGCAAACGCATCCTCTTTGAAGGGGCGCAGGGTGCGCTCCTGGATATCGACTTCGGCACTTATCCCTTTGTCACCTCGTCCAATGTCATCGCGGGCCAGGCCGCCACCGGCGTAGGCATCGGCCCCGGCGCGATCGACTTCGTGCTTGGCATCGTCAAGGCCTACACCACCCGCGTCGGCGAAGGCCCGTTCCCGACCGAATTGGAGGATGCCGACGGCCAGCGCCTGGGCGAGCGGGGGCATGAGTTCGGCACCACCACGGGGCGCAAGCGCCGCTGCGGCTGGTTCGACGCCGTCCTCGTGCGCCAGACCTGCGCCACGAGCGGTGTCAACGGCATCGCGCTGACCAAGCTCGACGTGCTGGACGGGTTCGAGACGCTGCGCATCTGCACCGGCTACGCGCTGGAAGGCGAGGTGCTGGACTACCTGCCCACCGCCGCCGAGCAACAGGCCCGCTGCGTGCCGGTCTACGAGGAGATGCCGGGCTGGTCCGAGACCACGGAAGGCGCCCGCTCCTGGGCCGACCTGCCCGCCAACGCGATCAAATATGTGCGCCGGGTCGAGGAATTGATCCAATGCCCTGTCGCCATGCTCTCGACCAGCCCGGAACGCGAGGATACCATCCTGGTGACCGACCCCTTCGCCGACTGACCGACTGATAAGGAGGCCCGATATGGCCCTGTCCTACAAGGCGCGCCGCCGCTGGGCGCTGGTGATCTTGCTTCTCGGCCTGCCCGGCTACATCGCCGTGGCCTGGTTCCTGACCAGTTTCCTGGAGGTGCAGTCGGTGCTGCTGCAACTGGCGATCTTCGTGGGCCTGGGGGTGGTCTGGATCATTCCGCTCAAGCCGATCTTCATGGGGATCGGCCAGCCCGACCCGGATGCGGACAGAGACCGGGACGACACACCCGACCGGTGACCGACATCTGGTGATGACAAAAGAAAACCCCCGGAAGGCGCATCGCCTGCCGGGGGTTTCCCTGTTCGGGATCGGGGCCTGCGGTCAGCGGCGGTAGTAATCCGATTTCCGGGTCAGGCGGAACTGGCCGCGGCGGATCTTCTCGATCTGGCCGTCATTCAGGATCAGGCCGAAGGCACGCAGCGCATCCTCGCGCGCGATCTCGCTATTCGATGCCTGGATCACCAGGTTGACGACCTCTGCGCGGCCAAAGACCGACTGGCCCATGCGATGCGTCACGAACCCGGCGGCGGCAGCCGCGACATCGACCAGCTCACTGGCGCCGTTTTCCTGTGCGTAACGCCCGAATTCATCATCCGCCAGCACCGGCCCGGTGGGGGCGGGTGTATCGACAACCCGGGCGATGGCCTGCTCGGGTTCCAGGTCAAGCGTGCCGGTCGCGGCGTCCTGATCCTCGTCCGCTAGGTCCTCATCGTCGCGCGACACATCGCGGGCGACGGCAAGGTTGCTTTTCACCACGCGGCGCGGGCGCACCACGGTGGCGGTGGGCAGCGCGCGGGCGCGGCCCTCGCCGGTGGTCTCATCGACGCGCTGCTCCGAGACCAGCACCAGCGGCGCGGGCCGGGCGGTGGCCGGGGCGGGGCGGTCCAGGCGGCGCTGGCCCTCCTTCTGCACCCGGCGCGGGCGCATGACGCGGGCCAGGTCTTCGCGGTATGGCTCGGTCTCGTCCTCGGGGGCTTGCGGCTCGGCCAGCTGTTCCTCGGCGGCGCGCGCGGCGACGGCGGCTTTCAGGTGGCCGATATTGGCGCGGCGGCGGCTGTTCTCATCGGTCGAGAGGCGGCTGTCGGTGGCCTCGAACAGGCGGCGCACATCCTCCTCCGGGTCGCCGGTTTCCGAGCGCTCCTCCAATTGCTGGCGGCGGGCCTCGCGCTCGGCGCGGCGGCTTTGCCGGTCGGCTTCGATCGCGGCCAGTTCGCGCTGCAATTCGGCCTCGTCCGCGGGGTCGAGATCGGTGGGCGAGGGATCGGCCCCGGCCTCGGCCGTGTCCGTGTCGCCCGCGTCGGCAGTGGCCGCATCCTCGGCGTCGGCCTCGGGAGCGGCTCTGGTCTTGCCGCGGATCACCCAGACGCGCGGCGCTGTGGCGGCGGGGGCCGGTTGCGCGGCGTCTTCGCTGCCGGTGTCTTCAGCGATCTCGGCCTCATCAGCGGCCTCGGCCTCGGCTTCCGGCGCGTCACCCGTTTCGGGCGCGTCCTCGACGGCCTCGGCCGTCTCCTGCGCCGGAGTGTCGTCAGAGCCTGCCGCCGCCAGCGCCGCGATCAGCGCGTCCGAGGCGTTTTCATCGGCATCCTGCGCCACCGCATCGTCAGTGTCGTCATCCCCAACCTCGGCCCCGACCTCGGCGACGTCTTCATCATCCCCATCCTCGGGATCATCGGAAAAAGGGTCGCCTGCGTGCTCGTCCTCGCTATATCCGATCTCGTCATCGCGGTCGCGGGCTTCCTCCAGCGCGACGACGCGGCGGATGCGGGCCAGTTTCGCGGCGACACTGTCGGGGTCGGGAAAGCTTTCCTCGACGGGTTCGGCAACGGCTTCCTCGGCGCGGTTGTCCGCGGCGCGGTGCTGCACAGTCTCATCGGCGGCCGACATCGCCTGCATGACCGCGGAAAGCGTGTCTTCGCCCTCGGCCCGGTCGTCCTGCCCGTCCTCTTCCGCATCAGCGGCACCGGCGGCACCGGCGGCAAGGGCTGCGGCAGTGGCGCTGGCGGCGGCGGCGAGGGCGGCGGCATCGCTGTCCTCATCCTCGGCCTCAACCGGCGTGTCGCTTTCGGCAAAGAAATTTTCCGCCGCATCTTCGGCGGTTTCCTCTGCCGGTGCGTCGTCGCCGGTCGTGTCCTCGGCAGCGGCTTCGGGGGCCGTGAAATCCGCGACGAGGGACTCGTCTTCCGCGGCAACCTCGGTGGCTGCGGTATCTTCGACGAGGGCCTCATCCTGCGCGACATCCTCGGCAGGGGCCTGCTCGCGACCATCCTCGGGTTCGTCTTCAGCCGCAGACGCCTCCGCCTCGGCCAGGTCGCCCGCAGCCTCGGCCAACTCCGCCGCATCCTCGGCCACCTCCTCGGCGGCATCGGCCAGATCGGCGGTGTCTTCGGCCACATCCTCGGCCGCTTCCGCGACATCTTCGGGGCTGGCGCCGTCCTCCTCGACCTCGGCCACGCCACGCGCCGCATCGCCATCCTCGGCCATTGCGCCTTCGGGGGCGGCGTCGGTATTGTCATAGGCTTCGTCCGACTGGCGCAGGATCAGCCCGGTTTCGGAGAGCTGCGCATTGACCCGCGCCTTGACCGCCTGTTCGGTGATCCGGTGCAGCATCTCGGCGTCGGGGGTCGGCGGCTCGGCCCCGAAGAACCTGTCGCCCGCGGCCAGGTCGCGGAAATATTCCGCGATCGCCTTCATCGCCGAGAAGGGATCGTTGAACCCTTCCAGCGTGCAGGAGAACGTCCCGTAGGAGACCGTCAAAATCTTGTTTGCATCACTCATGGTCTTGCCTCTGCTCCTCCCGGCGTGGCCCCGGAATTTACACTCTTGCGAAATCTTCTGACAAATCTATTCCATTCAAAACGGTCACCATTGGGGCCATTCTTTGATTTCTGTCCGGAAAAAAGGCGATATCTTGCCAGCTTCATCGTCCAAAATCCGATCTGACACCTTGGTGACATTATTGGGCGGGGGGGACCTTAACCCGGCCGATCTTGCCGAATCTTTAAGCCTCGCCCCGAAACTCGTGGCCGCCGATAGCGGCGCGGATGCTGCCCTGAGCCTCGGATACCGTCCTTGCGCGGTTGTCGGCGATCTCGATTCGATCTCGGATCACGCCCGCGTCTCGCTGCCTGACGGGGCCTTTATACATGTGGCCGAGCAGGAGAGCACGGATTTTCACAAGGCGCTGTCGCGCATTGACGCGCCCGGCGTGCTGGCGCTTGGGTTTACCGGCGGGCGCAGCGATCATGAACTGGCCGCCTGGCACACGCTGATGGCGCAGCGGGCCCCGCGCGCGATCGTCCTGGGCGGGGCCGATCTGGTCTTCCTCTGCCCCGCCGAGCTGACCCTGCGCCTGCCCATCGGCACGCGCGTCTCGCTCTTTCCGCTGGCCCCCGTCAGCGGGACATCGCAAGGTCTGGAATGGCCCATCGACGGGCTGGATTTCGCGCCCGGCAGACGCATCGGCACCTCGAACCGCAGCGTGGCCGCCAGCGTCCGCCTGACGATGGACGCCGCCGCGATGCTGGTGATCCTGCCCAAGGCGCATTTGCGCATCGTGTGCGCCGCGCTGTTCTGACAGGCGCGTTTTTCCCTCGCCAGTGCAGGCGCGCTTGTGTAAACCCGAGCCCAATCAACGAGGGACGCAACCGACATGACCGCACAGCTTTCGCCCATCGACAAGGCCAAATTCGTCGCCGCCAAACGCGCGGTGGATTATGTCGAGGACGGGATGCGGATCGGGCTCGGCACGGGCTCGACGGCGGCCTGGATGGTGCGCTGCCTGGGGGAACTGGTGCGCGATGAGGGGATCAAGGTCACCGGCGTCGCCACTTCGACCCGCACCGCCGATCTGGCGCGCCAGGTGGGGGTGCCGATCTCGACGCTCGATGAGGTCAAATGGCTGGACCTGACCATCGACGGGGCCGATGAATACGACCCGCAACTGAACCTCATCAAGGGCGGCGGCGGGGCGCTCTTGCAGGAGAAGATCGTGGCCACGGCCAGCGACCAGATGATCGTGATCGCCGATGCCACCAAGCAGGTCGAAACCCTCGGGGCCTTCCCGCTGCCGATCGAGGTGATCCCGTTCGGCTGGCAGACCACCAAGGCGCTGGTCGAGGAGATGCTGGGAAATCTCGACGTGCTCGGCAACACGACCTCGCTGCGCCTCAACCACGACACGCCGTTCCGCACCGATGAAGGCAACTTCATCCTCGATCTGCACCTGCGCCACATCCCCAATCCGCAGCAGCTGAGCCTGGTGCTGAACCAGGTGCCGGGCGTGGTCGAAAACGGGCTCTTCCTCGATATCTGCGACGTGGTGGTGATCGGCAAGGGCGATGGCAGCGTGGAAGTGCGCGACATCAACAACGGCACCGTTGAACACGAGCGCATCGACATCATCGACACCGACAACCTCTTCGTCGACATCGCGGAGTGATCGCCACCTCCTGTTGCACAGGGACGTGTGCAGCCGCGCGGGCTGCGCGCGGGGGTGATTGGCGCCAGATAGGGGTTATGAGGCAATCAGGAAGGACGGCGTGACATGAGCGCATTCGATTACGACCTTTTCGTCATTGGCGGCGGCTCGGGCGGGGTGCGCGCGGGGCGGATCGCGGCGGAACATGGCGCGAAGGTGGCGCTGGCCGAGGAATACCGCATGGGCGGAACCTGCGTGATCCGGGGCTGCGTGCCGAAGAAACTGATGGTCTATGCCTCGGAATACCCCGACCAGGTGCGCGATGCGGCGGCCTATGGGTGGGAGGCCACGCTCGGGGCGTTCGACTGGGGCAGGTTTCACGGCAAACTGGAGGCCGAGCTTAACCGGTTGGAAGCGGCCTATCGCCGCAACCTGGACCGCGCGGGCGTGGAGGTCTTCGATACCCGCGCGACGCTTGCCGACCCCCACAGCGTCAAGCTGGCCGATGGCAGCACGAAAACCGCGAAACACATCCTCATCGCCACCGGCGGCTGGCCCTTCGTGCCGGATTTCCCCGGCTCCGACCTGGTCATAACCTCGAACGAGATCTTCAAGCTCGACGCGCTGCCGAAATCCATCCTGATCGTCGGGGGCGGCTATATCGCCTGTGAATTTTCCTGCATTCTGAATGGCTTGGGCGTGGACGTGACGCAATTCTATCGCGGTCCCCAGATCCTGCGCGGCTTCGACGATGAGGCGCGCGACCACATCGCCGACGCGATGCGCGCGCGCGGTGTGACGCTTCATACCGACACCGTGCTGCGCAAGCTGGAGCGCGGCCCCGACGGCATCAAGGCGACCTCCGGCGACGGCTCCATCGCGCAATATGACGCGGTGATGTATGCCACCGGGCGCCACCCCAACACCGCCGGCCTGGGGCTGGAGGAGATCGGCGTCACCCTGCGCGAGAACGGGGCGATTGCGGTGGATGAGTACAGCCAGACCAACATCCCCTCGGTCTTTGCCGTGGGCGACGTGACCGACCGCGTCAACCTGACGCCTGTGGCGATCCGCGAGGGCCACGCCTTTGCCGACACCGTCTTTGGCGGCACGCCGCGCAAGGCCGAGCATGACCTGATCCCCTCGGCCGTCTTCACGCAGCCCGAGATGGGCACCGTGGGCCTCACCGAGGAGGCGGCCCGCGCCCAAGGCCCGATCGAGGTCTATGTCGCCGCCTTCCGCCCGATGCAACCGATGTTCGCCGGGCACGCTGAAAAAGTGCTGATGAAACTGGTCGTCTGCGCCGACACGCGCCGCGTCCTGGGCGTGCATCTGGTGGGCGATCACGCGGGCGAAATGATCCAGATGGTGGGCATCGCGGTGCGCATGGGGGCCACGAAAGAGGATTTCGACCGCACGGTTGCGGTCCACCCCACGATGGCCGAAGAACTGGTCACGATGAAAACACCCGTGCGCACGGCTTGATTTTCGACCAGTATAAGCACAGGTAGCAAGGAACCGCCGCGCGCGCCGACGTGTGCGGCTTGGACATCTAGAGGGAAGAAGGCTGGTATGGCAGGAAATTCTGGCGGACCCTGGGGCGGCGGTGGCGGCTCTGGCAACGGTGGCAACAGGGGCGATGACGACCGCGATCCACCCCGAGGCGGGCGCGGCCCCGGACAGGGCGGGGGTCAGCAGATCCCCGAACTGGACGAGATCATGCGCAAGGGCCAGGAACAGCTGCGCGTCCTGATGGGCGGTCGCGGCGGCGGTGCCAACGGCGAAGGCGGCGGTGGCGGCCCCCAGATCGGGCGCGGCGGCTTCGTCATCGCCGGTCTCGCCGTCATTGGCCTCTGGCTCTACGCCTCGGTCTACTCGGTCCAGCCCGAGGAACGCTCGGTCGAGCTCTTCCTGGGCGAGTTTTCCTCGGTCAACGATCCCGGCCTCAACTTCGCGCCCTGGCCGCTGGTCACTGCCGAAGTGGTCGAGGTCACCACCAACCGCACCGAGAGCATTGGCAACAACCGCTCCGGCGCGCAGGCCGATGGGCTGATGCTGACGACGGATGAGAACATCGTCGATATCGACTTCGAAGTGGTCTGGAACATCTCCGACCCGCAACGCTACCTCTTCAACCTGCGCGATCCCGAGGCGACGGTGCGCGCGGTCTCCGAGGCCGCCATGCGCGAGGTCATCGCGGCCAGCCAACTGGCCCCGATCCTCAACCGTGACCGGGCCTTGATCGCCGATACGGTCGAGGAACTGATCCAGACCACGCTTGACGGGTATGAAAGCGGCATCAACATCGTCCGCCTCAACCTCGACCGCGCCGATCCGCCAAACGAGGTCATCGACGCCTTCCGCGATGTGCAGGCCGCCGAACAGGAACGCGACCAGCTGCAACGCCAGGCCGATGCCTATGCCAACCGGGTTCTGGCCGGCGCACGCGGTGAAGCGGCACAATTGCTGGAAGAGGCCGAGGGTTACCGCGCCCAGGTCGTCAACGAGGCCCAGGGTGAGGCCAGCCGCTTCTCGGCGGTTCTGGCCGAATATCTGCTGGCCCCCGAAGTGACCCGCCGCCGTCTCTACCTGGAGACGATGGAACGCGTGCTTGGCGACATGGAGACGATGATCCTGGATACCGAGGCCGGCACCGGGGCAGGGGGCATCGTGCCCTACCTGCCGCTCAATGAACTCCGCAACCGGGGGACCAACTGATGCGCAAGATCACCATCCTCATACCCGTCGCCGTGGTGGCCGTCGCGCTGCTTCTGTCCTCGGTCTTCGTGGTCGATGAACGCCAGCGCGCGCTGGTGCTGCAATTCGGTCAGATCCGCCAGGTCATCGAGGAACCGGGGCTCAACTTCAAGATCCCCTTCATTCAGGAGGTGGTCTATTACGACGACCGCATCCTGTCGCTCGATACCGCGGCGATCGAGGTCACGCCGTCGGATGACCGCCGCCTGGTGGTCGATGCCTTCGCCCGCTACCGCATCGTCGATGCCGAACAGTTCCGGCTGGCCGTCGGTGCCGGGGGCCTGCGCGAGGCCGAACGCCTGCTGGAAGACATCCTGAACCCGCAGATCCGCGCCGTTCTGGGTTCCGAGGGCGTGACTTCCAACACGATCCTGTCCTCTGAACGCGCCGTGCTGATGGAGCGCATCACCGAACAGGCAAGGCTGCGCGCCCTGCCGCTCGGGCTCGATGTGCTGGACGTGCGCCTGAAACAGACCGAACTGCCGCAGCAGAACCTCGCCGCCACCTTCGCCCGGATGCGGGCCGAGCGTGAACGCGAGGCGACGGATGAACGGGCACGGGGTGAGGAAGCCGCACAGCGCGTGCGCGCCACCGCCGACCGGACCGTGGTGGAACTGGTCTCGGAGGCGACCCGCGACGCCGAGATCATCCGCGGTGAAGCCGATGCCGCGCGCAACCGGATCTTTGCCGAGGCCTTCGGGGCGGATCAGGACTTCTTCGAGTTCTACCGCTCGATGACGGCCTATGAGCGCGCATTGCCGGGCTCGAATTCCTCGATGGTGTTGTCACCCGACAGTGCCTTCTTCGAGTTCTTCGCCGACCCCATGGGCGGCAGCCTGGGCGCGGCCCCGGTCGCGGCGACCCCCGACGCGGCCCCGGAAGAGGAGGTCGAAACCCCCGAGGAGGAGGAGGCGGACGCCCCCCTCCCGGCGGATGCGCCGACCGTGGGGCAGTAGACCCATGCTCCAGACGATCCTCTGGGGGTTCGGACTGGTACTTGTGATCGAGGGGCTGGCCTATGCGCTGGCCCCTTCCTTCATGAAGGACCTGATGGAACGGATGCGCCATGAACCCATCGAGACCTTGCGCATCGCGGGCTTCGGGGCGCTGGTGATCGGCACGCTCCTGGTGGTGCTGAGCCAGGTTGCGGGGGGATGAGCGACATCCGGATCAGACCGGCGGCGCCAGAGGACGCGCCCGCAATCAGTGACTTCCTGCGGGAGCTTGCCGCGCGCGGCAAGCGCAAGAGCCCCAGCGATGTCGATTTCGTGCGCATCCATTATATCGGCCACCCCGACCGGATCGCATGCAGCGTGGCATTGGATGCGCAGGGGCACATACTGGGGATGCAGAGCCTCAAGCATGCGCGCGACGGGAATATCTACGGCGTGACGCAGGGATGGGGCATCATCGGCACTCATGTCAGCCCCGATGCCGCCCGGCGCGGTGTCGGGCGGGCGCTGTTCGCTGCCAGCCGGGATGCCGCGCGGCGCGCCGGGGTGCGCTCGATCGACGCGACGATCCAGCCGGAGAACGCCGAAGGTCTGGCCTATTACGAGGCGATGGGGTTTCGCGATTACCGGGTTTCGGGCGGCGCGATCTGCAAGTGCTACGAGTTGCCGGTGGACATGTAGGCGATAGACCGCGCCGGGGCTGGCCGGAGGCTTTTCGAAAAGCCTCCACAGGGCCTTCGAAGGCCCTGCCGCCCCCACCCGGACCGCAGTGGTGGAGGCTTTCCCAAAAGCCTCCCCCGCAAATTCGAATTTGCGGACGGGGCGCGCCGTCGACGGCGCGTTTCGCCCTCTCTCCGACAAGCAACTTCACGCCCATGTGACCGAGGTTTCAAATCCATTGGTTGATTGACAGCGGCTGCGGGCAAATATCTCTTGTCAGCATGAGGACAGGATTTCCTGAACAACTCTGAACGGAGGAAGAACGTGATCCATCACAATCCAGACACGCGGGCCGTCACCCAGGCCCGTCCGGTTCGCGGGACCGAGCAGGCCAAGACCGCACTGGCATTCATCTTGATCATCGCGATGGCGCTGGCCACAGTCATCGCCTCGGCCTTGCCCTCACGGGCGCAGTTTTCCGGCCCGTCCAGCTTTGCCGATCTCGTCGACCAGGTCGGCGATTCCGTGGTCAACATCACGACCACCAGCCTTGTCGCCTCGGGCACCGGGCCGGGGCCGAACGTGCCGCCGGGCTCGCCGCTCGAGGATTTCTTCAACGAGTTTCTGGACCGGGACGGCCCCGGCCAGCCGCAGCCGCGCCGGCCCAATGCGCTCGGCTCGGGCTTCGTGATCTCCGAGGATGGCTTTATCGTCACCAACAACCACGTCATCGCCGGAGCCGACGAGATCATGATCGAGTTCCGCTCGGGGCTCGAACTGCCCGCCGAGGTAATCGGCACCGATGAGAACACCGATATCGCGCTTCTCAAGGTCGATCCCGACCAGCCGCTCGATTTCGTCCCCTTCGGCGACAGCGACGTGATGCGCGTGGGCGATTGGGTCATGGCCGTGGGCAACCCCCTGGGCCAGGGCTTCTCGGTCTCCGCCGGGATCGTCTCGGCGCGGGAACGCGCGCTTTCGGGCACCTATGACGACTTCATCCAGACCGATGCCGCGATCAACCGGGGCAACTCGGGCGGGCCGCTCTTCAACATGGATGGCGAGGTCGTCGGCGTGAACACCGCGATCCTCAGCCCCAATGGCGGCTCGATCGGGCTTGGCTTCTCGATGTCGTCCAACGTGGTCATGCGCGTGGTCGAACAGTTGCAGGAATTCGGCGAGACCCGCCGTGGCTGGCTCGGCGTGCGCATCCAGGACGTGACCCCCGATATCGCGGAAGGTCTCGGGCTCGAAGCCAGCGCGGGCGCGCTGGTCACCGACGTGCCCGAAGGCCCCGCGCGCGAGGCCGGGATGGAAGTGGGTGACGTGATCACCAGCTTCGACGGCAGCACGGTCGAGGATACCCGCGAACTGGTCCGCATCGTCGGCGAATCGCCGGTTGGCGAGACCGTCCGCGTCGTGGTCCTGCGCGAGGGCGAGACCCAGACCCTGCTGGTCACGCTCGGCCGCCGCGAAACCGAGGAGCGCGTCGCCTTCCCCGATACGGAAAGCCCCGACGTCGCCCCCGAGCAGAGCGATTTCCGGGGCCTGACCCTGATGCCGCTGACCGATGAGCTGCGCCAGCAGCTTGGGGCCGAGGGCGTCGAGGGCGGCCTGGTGATCGAGGCGGTCGACCCCAACAGCGAAGCCGCCGACCGCGGCCTGATGGCGGGTGACGTGATCACCGAGGTCGGCCAGGAGCCGGTGGCCGATCTCGACGCCTTCCACGCCCGCGTGGCCGAGGCCGCCGAGGCCGGCCAGAAATCGGTGCTGCTCCTGATCAGCCGGGGCGGCAACCCGCGTTTCGTGGCGCTGCCGATCTCGGACGAAGAGGACGAATAATGCCGGGACACGGCCTCCCGACATTGCAAGAACCGCCCGGCCCGAGAGATCAGGCCGGGCGTTTTGTCATCTGAACGGGGTCATGCGTCCGAAGGTGCCCCCCGCACCGCCGCCGCCTCCGGATCCCAGACCGCCAGCCCCAAGAGCCGCGCCGCCGCCAGCGACAGCGCGCCGGAATTCAGACCCTGGGGCCGCTGGTATTCGCGGATGGCGCGGCGCGTGCGCAGATCCATCACCCCCGTCACCGGCCCGCGATAATGCCCGCGCACGGCCAGCGCCCGCTGCACCATGGCGATGAACTCGGGGTCGTTTTCGGCGGCGCAGGGTGTCTCGAACCACAGGTCGTCGCGCTCGGTCACGATGCGCTGGCGGGTCTCGGTCTGGAAGATCGCGGGGCTGGTAACGGTGCCGCCGGCATCCACCTGGGGCGGGGCGACCATCACCTGCTCCGTCACCGTCTCGATCACGGCGGGCGTCACGTCCTGCGCGTAACAGGCATCGGGCCGGGCATTCTCGGGGCCCTCGCCGCGCGTCACGATGGTGCCGTCACGATCCAGAAGCCGCGCCACCTCGGGCGAGGGGGCGGGGCTACATGCGGCAAGCCACAACGCGCCCGCGCCGATCAGGGGAAAGAGTTTCATATCGGGCCTGTATCCGGAGAGCCCCGTTTGCCGGGGCATCTGTTCTGCGCCCGCTTATACCGCCATTCGACGCCCCGGAAAAGCGCCCAGGCGGGGATCGGCGGCATCCTGTGTCCTTGCGGTCCGGGGCCTCTGGCCTCCCCTGGCACGATCCTCTATATGTCTGCACATATACAGGGGCGATTTCGGGGCTGGAAAAGGCGGGCCGGGGTCGTTACCTGTTTGATGGATTTGAAGACGAGGACCGCTCCCCCCATGGCAAAGATCACCTATATCGAGTTCGGCGGCACCGAACATGTCGTCGATGTTCCCACCGGGCTGACCGTGATGGAAGGCGCCCGCGACAACAACATTCCGGGCATCGAGGCCGATTGCGGCGGCGCCTGCGCCTGTTCCACCTGCCATGTGCATGTCGATCCCTCCTGGGTCGAGAAACTGCCCGCCATCGACCCGATGGAAGAGGACATGCTGGAGTTCGCCTACGAGCCGGATGCAACCTCGCGCCTGACCTGCCAGTTGAAGGTCACGGATGAGCTGGACGGGCTGATCGTGCGGATGCCGGAAAAGCAGATCTGATGCGGCTTGCGGGGCTCGTCGCGGCGTTTGGCCTCGGGACGGGTGCCGCGATGGCCTGCGAACAACCCCCGCACCGGGCGACCGATCTGCCGGAAAGCGTCACCTTCGCGGGCGCCGAGGGCGAGGGGGTCTGGGCTGCCTGGTATGGCTCCGCGACCACCCGCTACGGCCACGGCGTCCTTGGCGACGCCATCGAGGGCGGCGCGCTCTACGCTTATGCCGAAGGTGCGGGCAATGACTGCGACCTCGTCGGCGTCACCCTGGACGGGGCCCATGTGTTCGAGGACACCGCCCCGCGCCTGGCCGACCTGGACGGCGACGGCATGGCCGAGATCATCACGGTCCGTTCCAGCCTGACGCAAGGCGCGCAACTGGCCATCTACGCCGCCACCGGCGCCTCGCTGACGCTCCTCGCCACGACCCCCTATATCGGCCGCGCCAATCGTTGGCTCGCGCCCATCGGGGCCGCCGATCTGGATGGCGACGGGCATATGGAGATCGCCTATATCGACCGCCCCCACCTGGCGCGCACCCTGCGCATCTGGCGCTTTGCAAATGGCGACCTGACCGAACTTGCCGCCGCCACCGGCCTCACCAATCACCGCATCGGCGAGGATTTCATCTCCTCGGGTCTCCGCGATTGCGGGGACGGCCCCGAGATGCTGACCGCCAATGCCGACTGGTCCCGCCTCATCGCCAGCCGCTTCGATGGCACCGGGATCACCGCAACCGACCTCGGCCCCTACAGCGCCACCGCGCTGCAAACCGCGTTGTCCTGCGACTAGCGCCCCAACCCCGATTCGTCTGACGGGTCAAGGATCGCGCCAGCGACCGCGCCCCGCGCGGCCCCGTCCTTGACGCGGCAGGCGAATCGGACAGCAGCCTTGATCAGGTCCGAATGCGGGCATTCCCCGCCATTCGGACCTCTCAGCAAACCGGCATCACGCCCTCCATACTCACTCCGTCCGAATCCCGGACGCAGCCTCGATCCCTGCCCGCCGCGCGTGCGCGCGGCGCCGGATCGGCGCCGAAAGGCGGCGAAATCCCGTCCTCGAAAACCGGACAAACCTGTCAGGAATTTCTGACACTCCTGTCAGAAAAGCCGCGCAAATCCCGTTCCCATAACTCTTCAGAACGGTCGCCGCCGTCAGGCGGCGACCCCCCTCATCCCTCCAGCGCCCGCCAGCCGATATCGGAGCGGCAGACCCCCTCGGGCCAGTCCACCCGGTCCACCAGCGCATAGGCCCGGTCCCGTGCCGCGCGCAAGTTCTCTCCCCGCGCGGTCAGCCCCAGAACCCTGCCGCCATTGGCCAGGTATTGCCCGTCCCTGCGCGTGGTCCCGGCGTGAAAGCACATCTCATGGCTGGTCTCGGGCATCTCCTCCAACCCCCTGATCACGCTGCCCTTCTCGTAACTTCCGGGATACCCCTGCGCCGCCATCACCACGCACATCGCGTGATCTTCGGCCCAGTTGACGGCCATGTCACCGAGCCGCCCCTCGGCGCAGGCCAGCATGAGATCCAGCGCCTGACCGCCGAGGCGCAACATCAGGCATTGGCATTCGGGATCGCCGAAGCGGACATTGTATTCGATCAGGCGCGGCGCGCCGTGTTTGATCATAAGCCCCGCGAACAGCACACCCGAGAAAGGCGTGCCGCGCCTCGCCATCTCGGCCATCGTTGGACGGATAATTTCATCCATTGTTTTCAAGATGATAGCATCCGTCATCACCGGCGCGGGCGAATAGGCCCCCATGCCGCCCGTGTTCGGCCCCTGATCGCCGTCAAAGGCCCGCTTGTGATCCTGCGCCGTGCCGATGGGCAGCACGGTTTCGCCATCGCAGAGCACGAAGAAACTGGCCTCCTCGCCCTCCAGGAACGCCTCGATCACCACCTCGGCGCCCGCGCCGCCGAAACTGCCCGCGAACATGTCGTCGACGGCGGCCAGCGCCTCCGCCTCGCTCATCGCCACGATCACGCCCTTGCCCGCCGCAAGCCCGTCGGCCTTGACCACGATGGGCGCGCCCTGTTGGCGGATATAGGCCTGCGCGGGCTCTGCCTCGGTAAAGCGCGCATAGGCCGCCGTGGGGGCACCTGCCGCGTCGCAGATCTCCTTGGTGAACGCCTTGGAGGCTTCAAGCTCCGCCGCCGCCTGGCTCGGCCCGAAGCACAGGATCCCCGCCGCGCGCAACGCATCCGCGACCCCGGCGGCCAGCGGGCCCTCTGGTCCTATGATAACGAAATCAATGGCTTCCTCCGCGGCGAAGTCCACCACCTCGCCTGCATCCTCCGGATTCAGGGCCGCGCAATCGGCGATCTGCGCGATGCCGCCATTGCCCGGTGCCACGACCAGCCGGTCGCATTTCGGGTTCTGCAGGCAGGCCCAGGCCAGGGCATGTTCGCGCCCGCCGCTGCCAAGGATGAGTATGTTCACTTCCGGCCCCCAGACTGGTAATTCCGGGGCCGGGATACGCAAGCGGGCGCAAAGTCACAAGACGCGAAGGGGGCGGGGCGGATGAAAGACCGGGCAATGTGGCAGCGCTGTCTGGCCCATCCCATGCCGCGCGGCCCGGAGGGCGAGAGCTTTGCCGCCTGGCTGGCCGAGACCGCTCGCATCCGGCAAGGGCAGGCGGGCGACGTGATCCTGGAATACAAGCGCTTCACCTATCTCGCGGCCTCGGGCGCCGTGGCGCGGCCCCAGGCGCCGGGCCTCATCGGCACCGCGCTGGCACTTCACCGCCAGACTGGGGATTTCGCCCACTATTGCCGCGACGTGTTGCAGGTTGCGGCCCTTCCGCCCGAGCGCGGCGACAGGGCCGCGACACTGGCGGGCTACGAGGCCGAGTTCGGCCAGGCCCCGCCCCGGTTCTTCTGGGCCTCGCGGTCGCGGGTGGCGCATTGGAGCCTCGCGGGGCTGCTGGTCGCGGGCGGCGCGGTGGCCTCGGTCTTCGATGGCAGCCTCGCGCCGCTGGCGCTCGGCGGCATCCCGGCGCTGGTCATCGCCATCTACCTGCTGACCAAGGGCCGGATGGGGGGCGGGGGCGGTCTTTCGGGGGCCGCGCGCGTCGGCGGCGGGGGCGGCGGAACGCCCGGTGGCGGTCCCTGAGCGATCTTGATCCAGATTGGTCTGGTCCCCCGCGACCTCGAAAGCTAGGGTCGCGTGCATGGATGACCTGCTGGATGATGACGGCCCCGATCCGGGCCCCGGCAATGCGCCGGAATTCTCCGTCTCCGAAATCTCGGGAGCGGTCAAGAAAACCGTCGAGGGCGCGTTTTCCCGCGTGCGCGTGCGCGGCGAGGTCGGGCGGCTGTCGCGCCCGCGTTCAGGGCATATCTACCTCGACCTCAAGGATGACCGCGCCGTGCTGGCGGGCGTCATCTGGAAGGGCGTGGCGGGCCGGATGGCGACGCAGCCCGAGGAGGGGATGGAGGTCGTCGCCACGGGCCGCCTGACCACCTTCCCCGGCCAGTCGAAATACCAGATGGTGATCGAGGAGATCCGCCCCGCAGGCGTCGGCGCGCTGATGGCGATGCTGGAGAAGCGCCGTCAGGCCCTGGCCGCCGAGGGGCTGTTCGACGAGGCCCGCAAGCGGCCCCTGCCGCGCCTGCCCGAGGTGATCGGGGTAGTGACCTCGCCCTCGGGTGCGGTGATCCGCGACATCCTGCACCGGCTGCGCGACCGGTTCCCGCGCAAGGTGCTGATCTGGCCGGTCGCGGTGCAGGGCGCGAAATGCGCGCCGGAGGTGGCTGCCGCGATCAGGGGATTCAACGCGCTTGAGGCGGGCGGGCGCATCCCCCGGCCCGACCTGATCATCGTGGCGCGCGGCGGGGGCTCGCTAGAGGATCTCTGGGGCTTCAACGAGGAGGTTGTGGTGCGCGCGGCGGCGGAAAGCGCGATCCCGCTGATCTCGGCTGTGGGGCATGAGACGGATACCACGCTGATTGACCATGCCGCCGACCGCCGCGCGCCGACGCCAACGGCCGCCGCCGAGATGGCGGTGCCGGTGCGCCTGGAGCTTCTGGCCTGGCTGGAAACGGCAGGCGGACGGATGAGCCGCGCGATCACGCAAGGGGTGGCGGCACGGCGGCAGCGCTTGGGCGACCTCTCACGCGGGTTGCCGCGGCTTGAGAGCGTGCTGGATGGCCCGCGCCAGCGGCTCGACGGATGGGCCGACCGGCTGGACCCGGCCTTGCGCGCCGCGACGCAGGCCAAGCGGATGGAGTTGGACCGCAAGGCGGCGCGGCTCGGCCCGGGTCTGGAGCGCGCGGTCGGCATCAAGCGCGTGGCGCTTGGCCGGGCCGAGGCGGGGCTGTCGGTGACGCGGCTCAAGGCCCAGGTGGCGCGGCGGCGCGAGGACCTGGACCGGCTCGGCGCAAGGATGCAGGTCGCACGGCTGTCCGAGCGTGTGGTGGAGCGCCGCGCGCGACTGGATGCGGCGCTGATCCGGCTCGACGCGGTGGCGCGGGCGCGGCTGGAGCAGCGGCGCGACCGGCTGGACGCGCTGGAGCGGATGCGCCAGACGCTTGGCTATACCGAGACGCTGAAGCGCGGCTACGCGGTGGTGCGGGCAGGCGCCGATGTGGTGACCGCGAAGGCCGAGGCCGAGCGCGCCGGACGGCTGGAGATCCAGTTTTCCGATGGGAGGTTGGATGTGGTCGCGGGTGCAGGGCATCGGCGCGGCAGATCGGGTGGCGGCGACGATGAGGAACAGGGGTCGCTCTTTTAGCGGGGCCTCCTCGGGCCTTGCGGCCCTCCTCGGCCGGGGCATCTGTGGCGCGTGACCCGAGGGGGCGGTGTCTTGGGTTGGCTGTCAGATTCAGGTATTTGGACGAAGAAGATGATGGCGCCCGTGCGCGTGGGCAGCGTTTTCTTGAGTATTTGGACCAAGAAGATGGGGGCGGGTTCTGCGCTTCACGGCAGCGGCGGGGCCTTGGCCATCGCTTTTTCCGCGCGGCGGTCCATATTGCGCCGCCAGCGGCGCGGCATGGTGGCCAGTATCGCCATGATCGGCAGGGAATAGGGCAGGAGGGGGGCGCCTTCGGGGATCCTCAGCGCATCATAGGGGCGGTCGGGGTGCATGTGGTGGTCGGAATGGCTCGGGGCGTTGACCATCAGGAAGGACGTGAAGCCGCGCGGGGCGTTCCAGCTGTGATGCGGCGCGACCGGTTCCAGGCGGCCGTTCGGCAGCGTGCGGCGGGTCAGGCCGTAATGCTGGATATAGTCGGAGAGCAGGATCTGCATCTGCGCCAGGACCGCGATGATGGAGAAGCCGAGAAGGCCGGGCCAGCCGCCGAGGAGCGCGGCCAGCACCAGCGCCAGCGCGGCCCCGCCGACATAGATCGCGTAAGCGGGCAGGGTGCCGGGTTTGTGGCGGCGCGCCTCCTGCGCGTGACCGGCACGGAAGGAGCCGAGCCAGGCGCGGGGCAGGAAGGCCCAGAAGCTTTCCCCCCTGCGCGGCGTGTTGGGGTCGCTTTCGGTGCCGACAAAGGCGTGATGGACCAGCCGATGCGCCGAGACGTGGTGGCCGAACAGCATCGAGACATAGACCGCGACGCCGAGACGGCGCAGGGCGCGCGGCCTCCGGTGGATCAGTTCATGCGCGTTGGGATGGCTGACCTGGCCCATGAAGGAGGCGGCGGCGAGGGCGAGCGTGATCGTCTCGCCCCAGGTCTGCGTGGGATCCGCGAAGGCGAGGCTGGCCAGCGGCAGGAGCGCGAGATGGCCCGAGGCCAGCGTGACCGAGAGCGCCTCGGCGCTGGCGGCATGGGTGGTGCCAATGGGGGGCGGCGACAGCAAGTGGTCCATCCCGGCGGCGAAGAGCGTCAGCCAGACCAGCGCCAGGGCCGCCCACCAGCCGCCCAGGACAGCGCCCAAGAGCAGGCAGGCCAGCGGGATCAGCGTGGCGATGGCATAGCGCAGGATCAGCATCGGGGCGCTCCTTTTCGGGTTCCGTCATAGCAAGGCGGGTGCGGCATGGCACGGCGGCAGTATGTCCCGCGTTTTGCGGCAATTGAATGTCGGTTTTGGGGGGCGCGGTCGGGATGGACGCGTTAGAAGGGGGAAAGACGGGCTGCAAGGGGGGCCACCGCGATGGCGCTGGATCAGGACAAGGGTGTGTGGAAATCGGGGCGCGGCAAGGGGCGGCGCACGCCCAAGGGCCGCCAGGTCGAGGATGTGGCCCTTGAGGAAGTGCAGGCGCTTCTGGGCGACCGGCCCCGGCGGCGCGACCTGCTGATCGAGCATCTGCACCTGATCCAGGATAGTTTCGGCCATCTGAGCGCTGCCCATATCCGCGCGCTGGCCGAGGAAATGCGGGTGGGGCAGGCCGAGGTCTACGAGGTTGCCAGTTTCTATGCCCATTTCGACCTGGTGCGCGAAAGCGAGACCCCGCCGCCCGCGCTGACCGTCCGGGTCTGCGATTCGCTGTCCTGCGAACTGGCCGGGGCGGAGGCGTTGCAGCAAGCGTTGGAGGAGGGGCTGGACCCCGGCCAGGTCCGCGTGCTGCGCGCGCCCTGCATGGGCCGCTGCGACACCGCGCCGGTGCTGGAGCTTGGCCATGCCCATATCGACCACGCCACGGCCGACAAGGTGCAGGCGGCGATTGCGGGCGGCCACACGCATCCGGTGATCCCCGAATATGAAACGCTTGCGGCCTACCGCGACAAGGGCGGCTACGAGGTGCTGGACAAGCTGCGCGCGGGCGGCGACTGGGAGGCGGTGCAGGAAACCGTGCTCGCCTCGGGCCTGCGCGGGCTTGGCGGGGCGGGGTTCCCCTCGGGCAAGAAATGGGGCTTCGTGCGCGCCAATCCCGGCCCCCGCTACCTGGCCGTCAATGGCGACGAGGGCGAGCCCGGCACCTTCAAGGACCGCTATTACCTGGAACGCACTCCCCACCTGATGCTGGAGGGGATGCTGATCGCGGGGTGGGCGGTCGAGGCCGAGACCTGTTTCATCTACATGCGCGACGAATACCCGGCGGTGCTGGAGATATTGCGCCGCGAGATTGCCGCGCTGGAGGAGGCCGGGATCGTGGAGCCGGGCCATATCGACCTGCGCCGGGGCGCGGGCGCCTATATCTGTGGCGAGGAAAGCGCGATGATCGAATCGATCGAGGGCAAGCGCGGCCTGCCGCGCCACCGTCCGCCCTTCGTCGCGCAAGTGGGCGTCTTCGACCGGCCCACGCTGGTGCATAACGTCGAGACGCTGCACTGGGTTGCGAAGGTCTGCCGCGAGGGGCCCGAGGTTCTGTCTGGTGTCGAGAAGAACGGGCGCAAGGGTCTGCGCAGCTATTCGGTCTCGGGGCGCGTCAAGACCCCCGGCGTCTACCTGCTGCCTGCCGGATCGACGATGAATGAGATCATCGAGGCTTGCGGCGGCATGGCCGAGGGGCACAGCTTCAAGGCCTACCAGCCCGGCGGACCCTCGGCGGGGCTGCTGCCCGCAAGCATGGCCGATATCCCGATGGATTTCGACGTGCTTCAGGAGCATGGCACCTTCATCGGCTCGGCGGCCATCGTGGTGCTGTCGGATCAGGACAATGCCCGCGATGCGGCGCTGAACATGCTGCGGTTCTTCGAGGATGAAAGCTGCGGTCAATGCACGCCTTGCCGGGTCGGCTGCGAAAAGGCGGTCAAGCTGATGCAGGCCGAGACCTGGGACCAGCCGCTGCTGGAGGAGCTTTGCGTGGCCATGGGCGATGCCTCGATCTGCGGGTTGGGGCAGGCGGCTCCGAATCCGATCCGCATGGTGATGAAGCATTTCGCCGACGAGATATGACCTGGACGCTGGCGGCGGTCGGGCTGGCGGCGGCGCTGGCCTATCAGGGACTGCTCGGCGCGCCGAAAAGCGGGTCGCGTTCCGCGATCAAGACCGGGGCGACGGTGGCCCTGGCGCTGGCGAGCCTTGTGGCGGGCGGCCCGTGGCTGCTGGTTCTGGCGCTGGCCCTCGGGGCCGCAGGCGATTTCTTCCTGTCGCGGCCGGGGCAGGGGGCATTCCTGAGGGGGCTCATCGCCTTTGCCCTGTCGCATCTGGCCTATATCGCGCTTTTTACCGGCTTGCCGGGGTGGGGAGATACCTCAGATCCCGGTTGGGCGGTCTATGCGGGGCTGATTGGCCTCGCCCTCCTGGCCCCGTCGACGGCGCGCTGGCTGCTGCCCTACACGGGCCGGTTGCGCGGGCCGGTCGTCGCCTATGTTCTGGTCATCACCGCGATGGGGGCGGCGGCGCTGCTGCTGGCCCCGGCCTTCCGGCTGGCCCTGCTCGGGGCGGCGATGTTCCTGGCCTCGGACGTGATCCTGTCGGTGCAGATCTTCCGGCTTGCCCCCGGCACGCCTGTGCATCGCAACGCAGGGCGCGCGGTCTGGCCGCTCTACTGGGGCGGGCAGGCGCTGATTGCCTATGGGGTGATCGGCGGGCTTTGAGGGTGGGGGGCACCGGGATCCGTCCGCACCGACGCTTGCCCAATCCCCGAAACTCGGCCAGAACCTGTCGGTGGCTCTTTATCCCAAAGGCATTCGCAACATGACCCGACCCGACCACCCCCTCCCGTCGCTCGACGATTTCGTTCAGGACACGCCCTGGCGGGGCGACGCCCCCCAGGCCCCGCTGCCATCCCCGATCGAGGGCGTGGTGATCGAGCCGCTGGCCGTGCATTCCGACAAGCGCGGCGACCTCGTGGTGCTGTTGAGCCAGCTGCACGCGCCCGTGGAGGAGATCGTGCATGTCTACAGGGTCACGGCCAGGCCGGGGTCGATCCGGGCCTGGGTCTATCATGACCACCAATCCGACCGACTGACCTATACCGAGGGGCGGTTCCGCGTCGTGCTCTACGATATCCGCCTGGGCAGCCCGACGCGCGGCCAGATGCAGGTGATCCATGCCGGGGCCGACAACCCGCTGCGCCTGACCATCCCGGCCCATGTCGTGCATGGCGTGATGAACGAGGGCGAGGGTGACGCAAGTTTCGTCAACATGCCGACCCGCGCCTATGACCCCGCCAACCCCGACAAGCGCCGGATGCCCTACCCCGACGCGCGCATCCCCTACCGGTTCGAGGATTGACCGCCGGAGGCGCCGCCCTTTGCATCCGGCGGGCCCCCGTATTAGGTGGATGTCAGCAAAGCGGAGACCGTCGATGTCGTTTTTCAAGAAGCTCAAGGATCGGATGTTCAAATCCTCGTCCAGACTGGACGAAGGGCTGGATGCGATTATCGAAGATGGCGCCGACGAAGATGCGGGCGAGGACATCCCGCAAGGGGTGGAGGAGCGGTCTGAGCCCGCCGATGACGCCCCCGCGACCCCACCGACCGCCCCGATGCCGCCGCAGGTGCCCTCGCACGGTCCCGTGCCGTCGCCCGCGCTGACGCCGACGCCCGAGCCGATCCCGGCACCGATCCCCGATCCGACCTCCGCCAGGCCCGGCCTGATGGGGCGCCTGATGGGCCGCGGCGCGGCGCCGCGCCGGGCGCTGGACGACGACATGCTGGAGGAGCTGGAGGAGCTTCTGATCACTGCCGACATGGGCGTCGAGACCGCGATGCGCGTCACCGCCAACATGGCCGAGGGGCGCTTTGGCAAGATGATGACGGCGGCGGATATCAAGGCGCTGCTGAGCGACGAGATCGCCCGCATCATGGAGCCCGTGGCCAAGCCGCTGCCGATCTACCCCAAGACGCCGCAGGTGGTGCTGGTGGTCGGTGTCAACGGCTCGGGGAAGACGACGACCATCGGCAAGCTCGCCAGCCAGTTCCGCGCCGCCGGCAAGTCCGTGGTGATTGCCGCGGGCGACACGTTCCGCGCCGCGGCGGTGGAACAGCTGCAGGTCTGGGGCGACCGCGCGGGCGTGCCGGTCCTGACCGCGCCGGAAGGGTCCGACCCCGCGGCGCTGGCCTTCGACGCCATGACCAGGGCCGAGGCGGACGGGGCCGACCTTCTGATGATCGACACGGCGGGGCGCTTGCAGAACCGCGCCGATCTGATGGAGGAGCTGGCCAAGATCGTGCGTGTCATCCGCCGCAAGGATCCGGACGCGCCGCATAACACGCTGCTGGTGCTGGATGCGACGACGGGGCAGAACGCGCTCTCCCAGGTCGAGACCTTCCAGAAACTGGCCGATGTGTCGGGCCTCGTCATGACCAAGCTTGACGGCACTGCCAAGGGCGGCGTGCTGGTGGCGCTGGCCGACCGCTTCGGCCTGCCCATCCATGCCATCGGGGTTGGCGAACAGATCGACGACCTTGCGCCGTTTGACCCAGAGGAGTTCGCCCGCGCCCTGACCGGCGCACAATGACGCCGCCCGCGCCGGGCCTAGTCCTGGCCGACCCGGCGCGAGATCAGCCCCAGGATCGACAGGATCACCAGCACGATGATGGTGGCCATCACGGCCAGCGGAATCTGCCCGGATCCGCATGCCAGACCGATGGCCCCGCACAGCCACATCGACGCGCCCGTCGTCGCGTTGCGCACCTTGCCGTGCGAGGTGAAGATGATCCCCGCCGCCAGAAAGGCGACCCCCGCCGTCACCGCCTCGATCAGGCGCAGCGGATCGACGCGCAGCGCATCGCCCGCGCCGAACTGCATCGAGGCCAGTTGCTGGCTGACGATGATGAACAGGCAGGCGGCGGTCGAGACCAGCATATGCGTGCGCAGACCGGCGGGCTTTTGCCGCCATTCCCGCTCGAACCCGATGATTCCGCCAAGCACCATCGCGACGACCAGCCTGATCCCGGCGATGAAGGGAGGGACCGCGGCGAAACCGCCCTCAAGCTCGTTGAGTATCGTCTGCCACATATCGCCTCCTCGCCTCCATGCTGTCGGACATGCTGTCGGACCCGCGCAGCCCGCTCGGCCCGCGCATCGGCGGGGCATGGTGCCGGATCAATGCGCAAGGCGCGGGTTTGGTTCCGCCCGCGTGCGGCGGCGGGGCAATTGCGATGAGCGGCTGGCTGGTCTCCATCGCCGGGACGCCGCAGGGCGCGGCGCTTGCAACCGCGCTGGCGCTGCTGGCGGCGTTCCTGCACGCCGTTTTCGGCGCGTTGCAGAAGGGGCGGCACGATCCGCTGCTCAGCCGGGGCATCATCGACGCAAGCTATGGCCTGATGGCCGCGCCCGTGGCCCTCTTCCTCGTGCCCTGGCCGGAGTCGCATATGTGGCCCATCTTCGCCGGCATGGTGGTGATCCATATCGGCTACAAGGCGGCGCAGGTCGCCAGCTACCGGCGCGGTGCCTTCACGGTCGTCTATCCGGTCATGCGCGGCACCGGGCCGCTTTTCGCCGTGATCGGAGCCTGGCTCTTGTTCGGCGAGGTGTTCAGCCCGCTGCAATGGGCCGGTGTCGCGGTGCTGCTTTCGGGTATCTTCGGCCTCGCCGCCTATAACCTGCGCACCATCACCGTGGCGCGCGAGACGCTGGTGCCTGCCTTGTGGCTGGCGGTTCTGACCGGGCTCTTCGTGGCCGCCTACACGACCTATGACGCCTATGGCATCCGCGCCACGCGCGATCCCTTCACCTTCCTGGCCTGGTTCTTCTTTCTCGACGGGATCACCATGCCCGTGGTCGCGCTTTATGCCTATCGCCGCATGGCCGACCCGCCGACGCTTGGCCCGCTTTTCCTGCGCGGGGCCGTCGGCGGCGTCATCGCGGTGCTCAGCTTCGGCTCGATCATGCTGGCCACACGGCTCGATCAGGTGGGGCAGGCGGCGGTGCTGCGCGAGACCTCGACCGTGTTTGCGGCGCTGATCGGCTGGCTGATGCTGGGAGAGCGCGTCGGACCGCGACGTTTGTGCCTCATGGGGTTGATTGCGGCGGGCGCGGTGATAGTTGAGATGGGCGCATGAACCCCGAGGCCGAGATGGAAGAACACAAAGTCAACCCGACCCTGAAATTCACCCTGGAACTGGGCCCCCCGATCCTGTTCTTCATCGCCTATCTGTGGCTGAAGGACGAGAGCTTCACCATCGCGGGCCACGACTATGACGGCTTCATCGTGGTGACGGCGGCCTTTGTCCCGCTCTTGCTGGCCTCGATCGCGGCGTTGTGGCACCTGACCGGCAAGCTCAGCCGGATGCAGATATTCACCGCCGTGCTGGTCGTGGTCTTCGGCGCGCTGACGGTCTGGTTCGACGATGAACGCTTTTTCAAGATGAAGACGACGCTGGTTTATGCCTTCTTCGTCGTGGTCCTGGGTATCGGCCTGCTGCGTGGGCAAAGCTGGCTGCAATTCGTCATGGGCGAGATGATGCCGATGCGCGAAGAGGGCTGGATGATCCTGACCAGGCGGCTGGTCGCGGCCTTCGCGGCGATGGCACTGGCCAACGAGATCGTCTGGCGCACGCAAACCACGGAATTCTGGGTGACCTTCGAGACCTTCGTGCTGCCCGGTTTCCTCTTCGCCGTGTTCATGTTCCAGGCCAAGCTCTTCGAGCGCTACATGATCACGCCCGAGGATGACGCCGAAGGCTAGCGCGGTTTGCGCGGGGCGGGTTTCTTGACCCGCTTCGGGCCGGGGCGCTTCGGCTTCGCCTTGGCCTCGGCATGGCCGTCCGGCAGGGCGATGCCCAATTGGTCGCGCAGGACCTTGGGCTTGATCTCCTCGACCGCGCCGGGTTTCAGATCGTTGAGGCGGAAGGGGCCGTAGCTGACGCGCAGCAGCCGGTTCACGCTGACCCCGATCTCGGCGAAGGCGCGGCGCACCTCGCGGTTCTTGCCCTCGCGGATGCCCACGGTCAGCCAGGCATTGGCCCCTTGCTGGCGGTCGAATTTCACATCCATCGGCTGAAATTTCTCGCCGTCCGAGGTGACACCCTTGCGCAAGGTCTCCAGCAGCGCCTCGGAGGGCGCGCCCTTGACCCGCACGCGATACTTGCGCAGCCAGCCGGTCGAGGGCAGTTCCAGCTGCCGCTTGATGCCGCCATCATTGGTCAGCAGCAACAAGCCTTCCGAATTGAGGTCGAGCCGACCCACGCTCATCACCCGCGGCATGTCCTCGGGCAGGGTGTCGAAGACCGTCTCGCGGCCCTTCTCGTCGCTGGCCGATGTGACCAGCCCGGCGGGCTTGTGATAGAGCCAGAGGCGGGGGCGTTCCGGGGTTCCGACTTCGCGGCCATCGACCACGATGCGGTCAGACTCGGTCACGTTGAGCGCCGGGCTGGTGATGGTCTTGCCGTTCACGCTGACGCGGCCCGCCTCGATCATGCGCTCGGCCGCGCGGCGCGAGGCGATGCCCGCGCGCGAGAGGTGCTTGGCGATGCGGTCGCCTTTGGGGGTGTCGTCACTCATGCGCTAGGGCGTAGCGGTTCGCGGGAAAAAGCGAAAGCGCGAATGCGGGGTTAACCCGCGATTAACCTCCGCCGCGCTAGGAAAGGGAACTTGGGTGGGGGCACCCTCGGTCTTGTCCCGGATCGCACGGGGGGCTCTGCCGCGCGATCCGGGGTAATGCCCGCATTTGACAGCGGCGCGGAAAGCGGCGATTGCCGTGGGCATGGTGTTTACCAGTCACATGACGCTTGCGCTGGAGGAGGCGCGCGCCGCCGCCCGCGCGGGCGAGGTGCCCGTGGGCGCGGTGGTGATCGGGCCGGATGGCGCGGTGCTGGCGCGCGCGCGCAACCGGATGCGGGAGCTATGCGACCCCACGGCCCATGCCGAGATGCTGGCCATTCGCGCGGCCTGCGCGGCGCTTGGTTCGGAGCGGCTTGCGGGCTGCGATCTTTACGTGACGCTGGAGCCCTGCACGGCTTGCGCGGGCGCGATCTCGGCGGCGCGCATCGCGCGGCTCTATTACGGTGCGGCGGACCCCAAATCGGGCGGCGTGGCGCAGGGGCCGCGCGTGTTTGACCACGCGCAGGCGCATCACAAGCCCGAGGTCTATGGCGGGATAGCCGAGCGCGCGGCCTCGGAGTTGCTCAGGGACTTCTTTGCCGCGCGGCGGTGACACGCAATTTCGAAATTGCGCATGAGGCGCTTCGAAGCGCCTTGCCCCCCGCTACAACTCGATCGCTGTCATCACTTCGGGTTCGATCACGTCCACACCGGGCAGGGCCTGCACGAGCGTTTCCGCCGATTGCTCCAGAATCGGGAAGGTCTTGTAATGACAGGGAATCACGGTCTTGAAATCGAAGAATTTTTTCGCCGCATAGCCCGCCCGCGCCATGTCCATCGTGAAATGACCGCCCGCCGCGAGAATACCGATCTCGGGCGCGTGCAGATCGTTGAAGACGCCCATATCCGCCATCACATCCGTATCGCCCGAGACATAGATCGTGCGGCCCTCGCCCTTGATCATGAAGCCGCATTCGGTGCCGCCATAGCGCGGCCCGTCCGGGGTTCCGAAGCTGCTGGAATGGACCGCGTTCACCATCGTCACCGCGACATTGCCCAACATCACCGTGCCGCCCTTGTTGAAGCCGATGACGCTGATGCCCTCATGCTCCTCCCAATGGCTCATCAGGTCGAACTGGCCCACGACGGGAATATCCAGGTCGCGCGCCAGATCCAGCACATCGGCAACGTGATCGAAATGCGCATGGGTCAGCAGGATATGCGTGGCGCCTTGCGTGGCCTCGCCCTTGCGGTCCTCGGGAAAGACCGGATTGTCCGAGAACCACGGGTCGAGAAGCAGGACCTCGCCGCCGATCTCGATGCGGAAACTGCCATGGCCAAGCCAGATGATCTTCATGTCTGTTCTCCCCTTTCTGTGCTGTCGTTGCTGTCAAACTATGGGCGGGTGCGCCCGCGTTTCAATGCAAAACCCCGTCAAGGGACGCTTGCGGGCGCGCCCGCGCGGCGATACACCCTTGCGCGATCCGAAGTCCCTGGAAAGGTAGGCCAAGCCCCATGTCCATCGATATCGAAACCGCCGCCCGCGTCGCCAAGCTGGCCCGCATCAAGGTGGAGCCCGAGGCGCTGCCGGCGCTGGCCGATGAGTTCAACGCCATTCTCGGCTTCATCGAGCAACTGGGCGAACTGGATGTGGAGAACGTCGAGCCGATGACCTCGGTCACGCCGATGCGCCTGCCACGCCGGGCCGATGTGGTGACGGATGGGGACCAGCAGGCCAAGGTGCTGGCCAACGCCCCCGATGCGCGTGAGGGGTTCTTTGCCGTGCCGAAGGTGGTGGAATGATGACCGATCTGAACACGCTGACCATCACGCAGGCGCGCGACGCGCTGCGCAAGGGCGAGACGACATCGGTCGCGCTGACCGAGGCCTGCCTTGCCGCCATCGAGGGCGCGGATGCGCTTGGGGCCTTTGTCCACAAGACGCCCGAGATCGCGCTGGAGCGGGCGAAAGCCGCCGATGCGAGAATCGCGAAGGGCGATGCGCCCGCCATGTGCGGCATCCCGGTGGGGATCAAGGATCTGTTCTGCACCGAGGGCGTCGCCAGCCAGGCCGGATCGAAGATCCTCGAAGGCTTCAAGCCGGAATACGAATCCACCGTCTCGGCGCAACTGCGCGATGCGGGCGCGGTGATGCTTGGCAAGCTCAACATGGATGAGTTTGCGATGGGGTCGAGCAACGAAACCTCGGTCTATGGCAATGCCGTCAATCCCTGGCGCGCGGAAGGATCGACCGCGCCGCTGACGCCGGGTGGCTCCTCGGGCGGGTCCGCCGCCGCCGTGGCCGCCGATCTGTGCCTGGCCGCGACCGGCACCGATACCGGCGGCTCGATCCGCCAGCCCGCCGCCTTCACCGGCACGGTCGGGCTGAAACCCACCTATGGGCGCTGCTCGCGGTGGGGGATCGTGGCCTTTGCGTCGTCGCTGGACCAGGCCGGACCGATGACCAAGACGGTGCGCGATGCGGCCATCATGGGCACGGCGATGATGGGCCATGACGCGCGCGACAGCACCTCGGCCGATATGGCTGTCCCCGATTTCGAGGCGATGCTGACCGGCGATATCAAGGGCAAGGTGATCGGTATCCCCAGGGAATACCGCATGGAGGGCATGCCCGCCGCGATCGAGCGGCTGTGGCAGGACGGCGCGGAAATGCTCAAGGATGCGGGCGCCGAGATCCGCGACATCTCGCTGCCGCATACCAAATACGCGCTGCCCGCCTATTACGTGGTGGCGCCCGCCGAGGCGTCGTCCAATCTGGCGCGCTATGACGGCGTGCGCTTCGGCTACCGGGCCGATCTGGCGCAGGGTGACGGTATCACCGAGATGTACGAGAAGACCCGCGCCGAAGGCTTCGGGCCCGAGGTCAAGCGCCGGATCATGGTCGGCACCTACGTGCTGTCGGCGGGCTTCTACGACGCCTATTACAATCGGGCCCGCAAGGTCCGCGCGCTGATCAAGCGCGATTTCGAGGAGGCGTTCGCAGCCGGTGTCGACAGCATCCTGACGCCTGCCACGCCATCCGCCGCGTTTGAGTTGGGCCAGACCCATACCGACCCGGTCGAGATGTATCTCAACGATGTCTTCACCGTGACCGTCAACCTCGCCGGTCTACCGGGGATCGCGGTGCCGACGGGGCAGAATTCGCGCGGGCTGCCGGTGGGGCTGCAACTGATCGGGCGGCCCTGGGAAGAGGGCGACCTGCTCAACACCGCCTATGCGCTGGAACGCGCGGCGGGTTTTGTGGCGAAACCGGAGAAATGGTGGTAAACCCCTGTCAAAACGCTTGCGGCAAGACGATTTGGGCAGAGGACGGACAATGCGGAACATGATGGCATTCGGGCTTGGCCTCCTGGCTCTGGCGGCCTGCGCGCGGGTGCCGGACGATACCGGGGTGGGGTTCGGCCCCTATGATGCGACGGCACAGGCGCGCGCGGCATGGGCTACCGCCCCGCAACCGCAGTCAGCGCCTGCCGCCCCATCCGCGGGCAGCACCGCCGACATCGCCGCCGTCGCGGACGGCGCGATTGCCGCCGCCGAGGCGCGCCCCGCAGCCACCCCCGGCGCTGCCGCGATTTCGGATGAGCAGAATTTCGACGCCGTTTCCGCCCGCGAAAGCATCGAAAGCGATGCAGAACGCCGCCAGCGCATGATCGAACAGCGCGTCGAGATCGCGCCGACCGCGCTGCCCGCGCGCACCGGCAATGCGGGGCCGAACATCATCGAATATGCGGTCACCACGACCCATCCCGTGGGCCAGCAGGTCTATTCGCGCAACACGCTGTTCTCTGGCAACCGGGATGAACGCAACTGCCGCAGCTACCGCTCCGACGACCTGGCGCAGGAGTCGTTCCTGGCCGCAGGAGGGCCTGAGCGCGACCGGCAGGCGCTGGACCCCGATGGCGACGGCTATGCCTGCGGATGGGATCCGAGCGTCTTCCGCAACGCCGCCGCCGCTGCCCGCGACCAGTGAGCCTGTCGCCGAATTTCACCAAGCGGCGCAACGGGTTGCGGCCCGAACTTGTGGTGATCCACTACACTGCGATGGCGGATTGCGAGGCCGCCGAACGGGTGCTTTGCGATCCCGCGCGCGAGGTCTCGGCGCATTACCTGATCTCGGAGGCGGGCGGGATCCGCGCGCTGGTCGATGAGGAGATGCGCGCCTGGCATGCGGGCGCGGGCGCATGGGCGGGGCGTGACGATGTCAATTCCCGCTCTATCGGGATCGAGCTGTCCAACACCGGGCTGGTGCCCTTTGCGGCGGCGCAGATGGACGCGCTGGAGCGGCTCCTCGCTCCGCTCCTCGCCCGCTGGAACATCCCTCCCCATGGCGTCATCGGCCATTCCGACATGGCGCCGGGGCGCAAGATCGACCCCGGCCCGCGGTTTGACTGGCAAAGGCTGGCGCGCCAGGGGTTGTCGGTCTGGCCCGAGGCCGGCGGGCAGGAACGGACGCCGGACGTTACCCGCTTTCGCGCCAATGCGCTTGCCTTCGGCTATCCGGATGTGGCCGATGACCTGTTGCTGCAAACAGTGCGCCTGCGGTTTCGCCCGCGCCATACCGGACCGCTCGATGGGCGCGACATGGCGATCATGGCCGATCTGGCGAATCGTTATCCCACGTGCGCGCGCAGGTAATCCATCGTCTGCCGCGCTGACCACAGCGCCGCGTATTTCTGTTCCATGTCGAAGAGGTTTGCTTCGTGCGGGGGCAGGGCGCGGTCTCCTACGCAATCGCGGATCACGACGGGGCGGAAATTGTGCGAGATGGCATCAACCACAGTGGCGCGAACGCATCCCGAGGTCGTGCAACCGGCCACCAGCACCGTATCGACCCGCCAGCCCGTGAGCACCGCCGCAAGATCGGTGCCGAAGAAGGCCGAGGCCTGCGTCTTGCACAGGACGTATTCACCGGTCCTCGGGGACAGGGCAGGATGCACTTGCGACGCGGGATTGGCATTGGTCAACTCGGCCAGGCGGGGGGCCTTTTCGCACCAGACGCCTGTATTTGCGCCGTTTTCGTCGTAGACGATGCGGGTGAAGACAACGGGGCATCCGGTCTCTCGCGCAGCGTCCAGAACGGGCACCGTCGCCCCAAGCGCGTCGATGCTGTTGCCGCCGCCGAATATCTCCGGGTCGAGGAAGCCATTGACGAAGTCGACCAGAACCAGGGCCGGGTGCCGGCCCGGCTTCAGGGTCTGGCCAAGTTGCTGCTTTCGGTAGATCGCACTGTCCGACACCGTGATTCCCCTTTTTTCGAATGTACCACATGTCGGCTTGGACTTGACGCCGGACCGGGCGAGCGCCTAGGTGAACAACGCGCGGAGGGCTGGATGGCCGCGGCGCGGTGTTTGCTCTGCAATCTTCGACGGGGCCGCTCTTGTGATCTTTTCTTGCGAAAAGACACTGTCGCGGCGCGGTGCGGGGCTTGCGGTGCAAGCCCCGCACCGAGGAAAGTCCGGACTCCCTGAAGCAGCGGTGCCGGGTAACGCCCGGGCGGAGAGGGGCGGGGAAACCCGCGCGGATCCGACGGACAGCGCCACAGAAATGAAACTACCCTGATTCTTCAGGGAAAAGGTGAAACGGTGCGGTAAGAGCGCACCACGGCCTTGGCAACAAGGACGGTATGGCAAGCCCCACCGGGAGCAATGCCAAATAGGGATCTCGCGTGCGTGTCACAGGGCCGCTTCAGCCCGAGAGATCCGGGTTGGCAGCTAGAGCTGTCGGGCAACCGGCAGCCGAGAGGAATGGTCATCCATCGGACGGGGAAACCCGGCTCGAGGACAGAATCCGGCTTACAGGCCCTCCGCGCATTTTCATCCACGAACCGGCCTCCGCGGCCCATTTTCGGGGGGCACCCCCCCGTACACCCCCCGATGCACCCCCTGTACACCCCCTGACGCGCCGCCGGGGTTGACAGCATCGCCCGACTGGCCGGATGGTGGGGGCATGGGGGCATCCCTGCGTGCAACCCCCGTGAGGCCAAGGCCGAACCTGCCCGCATCCCCAACCCTTGACCGACAAGGAGGATGCCACCCATGTCCGGCCTCAACCTGATCACCCCTGACCGCCACATGTGCGGGTGCGGCCTGCCCCTGCCTGATCCGGCGCTTCGCCGATCGGGCGGCGCCGACACCAACGCGCATGACCTCGCCCCGCAGGCCGCCGGGCTGCTGGCCGCAAGCGTCGGCTTCTCGCGCCAATACCGCGATGACAATGCGCAGCTTGAGGCGGCCCTGCCGCTTTATGATGCGCTCTACCGGTGGGCGCGGGACGGGGTGGATGAGGGGCATGACTGGCCCGGACCGGGCCGGGGCTGAGGCGATGGAGATCGGATATCGCGAGATGGTTCGCGTCTTCGGGCGGATCGGCCTCTTGAGCTTCGGCGGCCCCGCCGCGCAGATCGCGCTGATGCACCGCGAGCTTGTCGAAACGCGGGCGTGGCTGAGCGAGCAGCGGTTCCTCAACGCGCTCTCCTTCTGCATGCTCTTGCCGGGGCCGGAGGCGATGCAACTGGCCACCTATGCCGGATGGCGATTGGGCGGCACGCGCGGGGGCCTTCTGGCGGGCGGGCTGTTCGTGCTGCCGGGGGCGATGGTGATCCTGGTGCTGGCCGCGCTCTATTCGACGTTCGGGCAGGTGCCGTTGATCGCCGCACTCTTCCTCGGGATCAAGGCCACGGTCATCATCATCGTGATCGAGGCGCTGATCCGGGTGGCGCGCAAGGCGCTGACCTCAAGGCTGGCCTACGGGCTGGCCGCAGCGGCGTTCCTGGCGCTCTTCGCCTTTGATCTGCCCTTTCCGCTGATCATCGCGGGCGCCGCGCTGGCGGGGGCGCTGGCCATGGGCAGGACATCCAGCGACCCCGCGCCCGCGCGCCCCGTGGAGACTGGCACGCTCGCCACCATCGCGCTGTGGCTGGCGCTGTGGCTGCTGCCGGTCGCGGCGCTGTGGCTGATCGCGCCCGAGGGCGTCATGGCAGAGGTCGCGCTGTTCTTCTCCAAGCTTGCCGTGGTCACCTTCGGCGGGGCCTACGCGGTGCTGGCCTATATGGTGCAGGCGGTGGTGGGCGATTTCGGCTGGCTGGACACCGGGCAGATGATGGATGCGCTTGGCCTGGCCGAGACCACACCCGGCCCCCTGATCCTGGTGACCGAGTTCGTGGGCTTCATGGCAGGCGCGGGGCAGGGCGGGCTCTGGGGCGGCGTGCTGGCGGCACTCATCACGCTCTGGGTGACCTTCACGCCCTGTTTCCTGTGGATCTTCGCCTTTGCGCCTTACGTGGAGTGGATCACCCACCAGCCGCGCCTGGGGGGCGCGCTTCGCGGCATCACGGCGGCGGTGGTGGGCGTCATCCTCAACCTGTCGCTGTGGTTCGGGCTCAATGTCCTCTTTGCCGATGTGGCGCGGGTCGATCTTGGCCCCGCGCGGCTGTGGCTGCCCGACCTGGCCACGCTGAACCCCGGCGCGCTGGTGCTGTCGCTGATCGCGGCAGGGTTGCTGATCGGGCGCAAACTGGACCTGCTGCTGGTGCTGCCGCTGATGGCGGGGGCCGGGGCGATCTGGATGGGCCTGATCGCGCCCGTTTTCGGTTGACACCCGGCCCGACAAGGGTAAAAAGCGCGCTCAACACCAAGGAACGCCCGCGCGGGCGGCCCTAGGCCCCTTGCGCCCCGCTGATCAGGAGTTTTCACATGGCGAAGCCGACCACCATCAAGATCCGCCTCAATTCTTCGGCGGGCACCGGCCACTTCTACGTGACCAAGAAGAACGCACGCACGATGACCGAGAAGATGGTCGTGAACAAATACGACCCCGTCGCGCGCAAGCATGTCGAATACAAGGAAGGCAAGATCAAGTAAGCCGATCTGCCGAACCGCTTTGCAAACGGGCCGCGCTGGTGATCCAGTCGCGGCCCGTTTTCCGTCTGGCGCCCTGGCCATGAAAAAAGGGCCGGTCACTGGCGACCGGCCCTTGATCCTGTCAGCTTGCGCCGCTGTTATTCCTGTTGCCCGAGGAACATTAGCAGGAACTGGAACATGTTCAGGAAGGCGATATAGAGGCTCAACGCGCCATCGACGGCGGCCTTGTCCAGCCACTCCTGGTCGTTATGCGCGGCGTGGGCCACGTATTCGGACTTGATCGCCTGGGTGTAGAAGGCGGTGAGACCGGCGAAGATCAGCAGGCCGACAACCGCGATCACGTTCATCATCAATTCGGACTGGATGAAGAGGTTGACGATCATCACGCCAAGCAGGCCGAACACGCCCATCATCAGGAACGTCCCCATGCCGCTGAGGTCGCGCTTGGTGGTGTAGCCGAACAGGCTGAGCCCCGCGAAGGCGATGGCGGTCACCAGGAAGGCCTGCACGATGGAATAGGGCGTGAAGACCAGGAAGATGGAGCTCATCGAGACGCCCATCACGGCGGAGAAGATGAAGAAGCCGAGCGAGACGGCAGCGGCCGAGCCCCGGCGCATCAGCGCGCCCCATCCGAAGAGCAGGAAGGCCAGCGGCGCGAACATCACCGCCCATTTCAGCGGCGTGAGATACAGTGTTTCGCCAAGGCCGGTCAGATACGTGCCGGGACGCAGGGGCACGCCACCAGGAATATCGGTGACGGCAAGGCCCGAGATCGCCCACGCGGCGGCGGCGGTGATCACCATGCCGATCGACATGGTGCCATAGACCTTGTTCATGTGGGCCCGCAGGCCCTGGTCGATCTCGGCCTGGCTTACGGCTGCGCCGCGCGACCGGATCGTGTCAAACTCTGCCATGGAATCCTCCGATGAAAGGCAAGTGATTCGTATGGCGGAACGACATGCGCCCCGCCTCCTGCCTGAATATCGGCAAGGCGGGGCGCAAATTCAAGGATAACCGGGACCGATCCCGCGCGAATTTTCCGGAAATTCCGGCTCAGCGCAGCCAGCCCGCCGGAATGTTCCAGGCCGGGCGGTTGGATTCGACATAGACATCCGCCTCGGAGAGGCCCAGGTCGCGGCGCGCGGCGGCGTCCAGGCGGGTCAGGGCGCGGCGCTGGCGCCACGCGGAGAGGCCGGCAGCGGCATAGGCCAGAACGGACGGGCGGCGGGCGGTGGTGACGGGGCGGTGCAGGAGGGTATGTGCCATGGGAGGAGGCCTTTTCAGCAGTCGGATCATTTCGATGCTTGATATGTAGGCCGCCCATATCCATTATGAAAATGAATGTTCATGAACGCTTGCATCAAGGAACGTGATGAATGCGAAATCTCGATATGACCGCCCTGCGCGCCTTCGTGACCGTCGCCGATACCGGCGGCGTCACCCGTGCCAGCGGCTTCCTGAACCTCACGCAATCGGCGGTCTCGATGCAGTTGAAGCGGCTTGAGGAAAGCGTCGGTGTCTCGCTTCTGGATCGCTCGGCGCGCAAGCTGGCGCTGACCCGGCAGGGCGAACAGATGCTGAGCTACGCGCGCCGGATGCTGTCGCTGAACGATGAGGCGATGACCCGGCTGACCGCGCAGGATTACGAGGGGCAGCTGGCCCTGGGCGTGCCGAGCGACATCATCTACCCGGCGATCCCGCAGGTGTTGCAACGTTTCAACGCGACCTTTCCGCGAATGAAGGTGCAGCTGGTCAGCTCCTTCACCTCGCGCCTGCGCCGGATGCTGGAACGCGGCGAGGTCAACCTGACGCTGGCCACCGAACCGCATCTGGACAGCGGCGGCGAGACCCTGCTGGAGCGCCCCCTGGTCTGGGTCGGGGCCATCGACGGGCAGCAATGGCGCGCGCGCCCGCTGCGCCTGGCCTTCGAGGAGATGTGCATCTTCCGCCATGCCGTGCAGCGCGAGCTGGACCGCGCCGGGATCCCCTGGGAAATGGCCGTCGAAAGCGACAACACCCGCACCATCGAGGCCACGATCAGCGCCGATCTGGCCGTCAATGCCTGTATCGAGGGGGCCGAGCCGCGCTATGTCGCGCAGCTGCGCCATGGCGGCGCGCTGCCGGACCTGCCGCAGGTCAAGATCAACATGTACGGCGCCGACCTGGCCAAGAGCGAGCCGGAAAAGGCCATGGTGGAGTTCGTCCGCCAAGCCTTCGCGACGCTCTAGAGTTCGTCGCGTTCATTCGCAGTCACGCAACGCCCTCTAACCTCTTGATGACGCATGTCCGAGAAGCTCAAAACCGGTTCCCACTTTTGAGAGACATGCTCTAGCCGGGCTCCCCCCGGTCCCTGGCCTGCGCCTGCCCCCTTCTTTGTTCTGAAAATATCCCAGGGGGGTTTGGGGGGACAGCGTCCCCCCAACCGGTCGGATTGCCGAAGGCAATTCGACGCCAACGGCAACAAGGCGCAAGCGCGGACCATGGTCAGCCCGACATCACCACCACCACCTTGCCGGTCGATTTGCGCGCCTTCATCAGGGCCAGCGCATCGGCGGCCCGCTCCAGCGGGTAGGTCGCGCCGATATGGGGGTGCAGGCGGCCCGCCTCGTAGAGACGGAACAGCTCCGCCAGGCTGTCGCGCAGGATGTCGGGCGCAAAGCCCATATAGCCGCCCCAGTAGCAGCCGATCACACTCAGGTTCTTGACCAGCAGGATATTGGCGGGGATCTGCGGCACCTCGCCGCTGGCAAAGCCGATGGGGATCAGCCTCCCGCCCGGATTGCTCGCGCGCATCGCCGCCTTGAATTGGTCGCCGCCGACCGCGTCATAGACCACATCGGCCCCGCCAAGCGCGCGCACCGCCTCGCGGATATCGCCCGTTTCGCTGTCGATCAGGTGGTGCGCCCCGGCCGCGCGCGCCACCTCCAGCTTGGCGGCCCCTCGGGCGCAGGCGATCACCTCGGCCCCCATGCCGGCGCCGATCTCGACCGCCGTCAGCCCGACACCGCCCGCGGCCCCCAGGACCAGCAGCCGTTCGCCTTTCTGCAGCCGCGCCCGGTGGTCCAGCGCCAGGTGCGAGGTGCCATAGGCCACCAGGAACCCCGCCGCCTGGTCGAAGGGCATCGCATCGGGGATCGGCACCATGCGCGCGACCGGAAAGCAGCCCGCCTCGGCCAGCCCGCCCTCTCCGGCAAAGACCGCCACGCGGGTGCCGGGGGCGGGGCCGTCCGTGTTCTGGCCGAGCGCCTCGACGATGCCCGCCACCTCCATCCCGATGGTGAAGGGCGGCGCGGGCGTGTCCTGGTAGCGGCCCGTCAGCATCAGCAGATCGGCGAAATTCAGCCCGCAGGCCGCGATCCGCACCAGCGCCTCGCCCTCTTGCGGCACGGGGCGGGGCAGTTCCTCGATCTCCGGCGCGGTATCGAACCCGTTCAATCGGAAGGCGCGCATCAATTTTCCTCTCGTTCCAGTTGCCGCCGCCGAGGCTAGCGCTACCTTAGCAGAGTGCAACCGGGCAATCGCGGGTTCCCTATGGCCGCGCTTCCACCTATGGTTGTGCGCAAGGGTCGAGCGTATGGAGTATCGAGGACTATGAAGCATCCCGTGGATGTCCATGTTGGAAAGAGGATCCGCCACCGCCGCTGGATGGTCGAGATGACGCAGCAGCAACTGGCCGAACAGGTCGGCATCAAGTTCCAGCAGATCCAGAAATACGAGACCGGCATGAACCGGGTGAGCGCCTCGCGCCTGTGGGAAATTGCGGGCGCGATGGATGTGCCGGTCAGCTATTTCTTCGACGGGCTGGAGGGCGGCACGGAGGCGTCGGGTCCGCTGCCCGGCGACGTTCTGGCCGACCGCGAGGCGCTGGAACTGGTCCGCTCCTACTACGCGATTCCGGAAAACCAGCGCCGCCAGTTGTTCGAGCTGGCCCGCGTGCTGTCGGGCAGCGCCGCTTGACGGCAGGGGCGGGGCCGTGCCACGGGGCGTGCGAGCAGCAAGAAGGCCCGCGCCCATGACCCGCCCCGCGTTATCGCAAGACCTGACCGACGATCTGATCGCCACGGCGCATGCCATGGCAGATGCCGCGCGCGCGGTGATCCTGCCCTATTTCCGCACCGTCGACCTGGCCGCCGAGAACAAGCTGGCGGGCGGCTTCGATCCGGTGACCGAGGCCGACCGCGCCGCCGAGGCCGCGATGCGCGCCATCCTGGCCGAGCGCCGCCCCGAGGATGCCATCCTGGGCGAGGAATTCGGGGCGGCCCCCGGCACCAGCGGCCTGACCTGGGTGCTCGACCCCATCGACGGCACCCGCGCCTTCATCTCCGGCACGCCCACCTGGGGCGTGCTGATCGCGGTGCAGGGGACGGATGGCCCGCTCTATGGCCTCATTGACCAGCCCTATATCGGCGAGCGGTTCGAGGGCGGCTTTGGCCGCGCCGAGCTGACCGGCCCGCACGGACCCCGTCCCTTGCGCACCCGCCGGGGCCGGGGCCTGGCCGAGGCGGTTCTGTTCACCACCTTCCCCGAACTTGGCAGCGCGGCGGAACGGCGCGGCTTCGAAGCGGTGCGCGACCGGGTGCAACTGACCCGCTACGGCATGGATTGCTACGCCTACGGGCTGGTCGCGGGCGGCCATGTCGATCTGGTCATCGAGGCGGGCCTCAACGCCTATGACATCGCCGCCCCCATCGCGGTGATCGAGGCGGCGGGCGGCATCGTCACCGACTGGCAGGGCGGCCCGGTCCATGAGGGCGGGCGCGCGGTTGCGGCGGGCTGTCCCGAACTGCATCGAAATGTCCTGAAAATCCTATCTGATTTTTAGGATTTGCGGCGGGTGGCGCGCGCGCTAGGCTGCTCGGCAGGGATGCCTGGCCGCCTTTCACCCGTTTTATGCCACGCGCCCTCACACCTCGTGACACCAAAGGGGCCGGATGAAGTGTGAGACATATATGACTGAAATCGTGATAAAATCCGCCAGCCTGATCCTGACGATGGATGATGCGGCGCGGGAACTTGCCGGCGTCGACATCCGGGTACGGGACGGCGTGATTGCCGAGATCGGCGCGGGCCTGACGGGCGGCGAGGCAATCGACGCCGCCGGATGCCTGGTGACACCCGGCCTCGTCAACACGCACCACCATCTCTACCAGAGCCTGACCCGCGCGGTGCCGCAAGCACAGGACGCGCTGCTTTTCGGCTGGTTGCAGACGCTCTACCCGATCTGGGCCCGCTTCGGCCCGGAGGAGATACATGTCTCCGCGCTCACCGGTTTGGCCGAACTGGCGCTCTCGGGCTGCACGCTGACCTCGGATCACCTCTATCTCTATCCCAATGGCGCGCGGCTGGATGACACCATCGCCGCCGCCGCGGAGATCGGCATGCGCTTCCACCCCACCCGTGGCGCCATGTCCATCGGCGAGAGCGATGGCGGCCTCCCGCCCGACAGCCTGGTCGAGCGTGAAGCCCACATCCTGAACGATTGCATCCGTGTCATCGACGCGTTCCACGACCCGGCCGAGGGCGCCATGTGCCGCGTCGGCATCGCGCCCTGTTCGCCCTTTTCGGTCAGCCGCGATCTGATGCGCGACGCGGCGATCCTGGCCCGTGACAAGGGCGTGATGCTGCATACGCACCTGGCCGAGAACGACGAGGATATCGCCTATTCCCTGGAGAAATTCGGCTGCCGCCCCGGCCAATATGCCGAAGACCTGGGTTGGACCGGCGATGATGTCTGGCATGCGCATTGCGTGAAACTGGATGGGCAAGAAATTGATCTCTTTGCGAAAACCCGCACCGGGATCGCGCATTGTCCGTGTTCCAACTGCCGGCTTGGCTCGGGCATCGCGCCCATCCGGGCGATGCGCGATGCAGGCGTCAAGATCGGTCTCGGCGTCGATGGCTCGGCTTCCAACGATTCCGGCAACCTGGTGGCCGAGGCGCGCATGGCGATGCTCTTGCAACGGGTGCAAAGCGGCGCCGACGCCATGAGCGCGCGCGAGGCGCTGTGGATCGCCACGCGCGGCGGGGCGGAGGTTCTGGGGCGGCATGATTGCGGCCAGATCGCGACCGGCAAACGCGCCGATATCGCGATCTGGGACATGTCGGGCGTCGAGGCGGCGGGCAACTGGGACATGGGCGCGGCGTTGCTTGCGGGACCGACCCGCGTGCGCGACCTGCTGGTCGAGGGCCGCCCGATCGTGGCGGATGGCCAGGTCACCAGCATTGACCTGGCCGGCACGCTCGCGCGCCAGCGCGGCCTTGCCGCGGCATTGATGGCATAGGCGGGATGGGCGCATGATCCCCCGGCTTGTCCTCTTCGTCGTCCTGGTCCTGCTGCCATTCCCGGCAGAGGCCGACCTTGCGCTGAACGCCTATCGAGAAGCGGAAGGGCGCGCGCCCCTGCAACGGATGGGCAAGCTGGACGCCGCCGCCGCGAGCCATGCCGCCGATCTGGCCGCGACGGGCCGCCTCAGCCATGAGGGGCGGGATGGATCGGATGTCATGGAGCGCGTGCGCCGCGCGGGGCTGACGCCCTGTTTCGTGGCCGAGAACATCGCCATGGGGCAGGCCAGCGATGCCGCCACGCTGTCCGACTGGGCGGCGTCCCCCGGCCACTGCCGCAACATGCTGGACCGGCGCGCAACGCTTTATGGCTTCGCCTCCGACGGCACAATCCGGGTGCTGGTGCTGGCCTCTCCTTGCTGACCGGACACCCTTTCATTTTGCCATAAATACCTGCGCCGCAGGCTGCCGTCGCTCTCAGCCAGGCACCGTCCCGGACGGCATGGGCCCCTGCCTCACCACGGGCGCCCGCAACTGCGTCCACGCAGTTGCCCCCGTCATTTCCCGCAGCCTTCCCCCTGTCATCTCCGCACCCGCCGCTTTATGTTGAGCCCGAACAGCGACCCGGGGGCAGGCCTATGGCAAAGGACGAGTTGAGCGGCACGGAGGGCTACGAGGACGCCTATGCGCTGGATGCGACGCTCTACGAGGATGTCATCGCGGCGGTCGATGCGGGGGACGAGGCGCGGCTGGACGCGCTTTTCGAACCGCTCCACCCCGCCGATATCGCCGACCTTCTGGAACAGATGTCCTCGGGCGAGCGGGCCGAGCTGCTCGGCGCCTACAGCCGCGCCATCGACGGCGAGGTGCTCTCCGATCTCGACGAGGTGCTGCGCGAGGAGGTCATCTCGCTCCTGCCCGAGGGCGCGCTGGCCGAGGCGGTGCGCGACCTGGAAAGCGACGATGTCGTCGACCTTCTGGAGGATATCGAGGATGCCGGGCAGCAGCAGGCCATCCTCGGCGCGCTCGACGATGATGACCGGGCCGCGGTCGAGGCCGCGCTCAGCTATCCCGAGGACTCCGCCGGCCGCCTCATGCAGACCGAGGTGGTCCGCGTGCCCGAGTTCTGGAGCGTGGGCGAGACCATTGATTTCCTGCGCAGCCAGACCGAGGATCTGCCCGAACAGTTCTATCACGTGATCCTGGTCGATCCGCGCATGAAGCCGGTGGGCAACGTGACGCTCGGGCGGCTCCTGTCCACCCCACGCCCCGTCATGATGCGTGACCTGGTCGAGGAGATGTTCCGCACCATCCCCGCCGACCAGCCCCAGGCCGACGTGGCCTATGCGTTCAACCAGTATCACCTGATCTCGGCCCCCGTTGTGGATGCCGACGGGCGGCTGGTGGGCGTCATCACCATCGACGATGCCATGATCGTGCTGGAGGAAGAGGCCGAGGAGGACATCCTGCGGCTCGCCGGTGTCGGCGACAGCAGCCTCAGCGACCGCATCCTCGAGACCACGAAACGCCGCTTTCCCTGGCTCTTCGTCAACCTGATCACCGCGATCCTCGCCTCCGCCGTCATCGCGCAGTTCGAGGAGACCATCGCGCAATTCGTGGCGCTGGCGGTGCTGATGCCGATTGTGGCCTCGATGGGCGGCAATGCCGGAACCCAGAGCCTGACCGTCGCGGTGCGCGCCATCGCCACGCGCGACCTCACCGGCTCGAACCTCATGCGCGTCGTCCTGCGCGAGGCCGGGGCGGGCCTGATCAACGGGCTGGCCTTTGCCCTCGTCATGGGGCTGGTCGGCTATTTCTGGTTCGCCTCGGCCGCCCTTGGCGGCGTCATCGCGGTCGCCATGGTGATCAACCTGGTGATCGCGGGGCTGGCGGGCGTATTGGTGCCGGTGACGCTGGAACGGCTCAAGATCGACCCGGCGCTGGCCTCGGGCGCGTTTGTCACCACCGTGACCGATATCGTGGGCTTCTTCGCCTTCCTGGGGCTGGCGGCGGTGGTGCTTCTCTGACCCAGGCTTGATTTCACGGGGACCAGCGCGCCTTCCTTGATCTGAAAATATCCTCGGGGGTCGTCATTGTAGCGCCATTGGTCCGGGCGACACTGGCGACGGGGCGAGCGCCCCAACCGGTCGGATTGCCGAAGGCAATTCGACCCTACCGATCCGGATCGGCGCAGCGCCTGCCTCAACCCGCCGGCATTTCCAACGTGATCGTGCGGCCGCGCTTGATATATTGCAGGGCATTCTCGCCGATCGCGGCGACCTGGCCGCCATCGAGGCGGTCGCCGCGCTCGACCGTGACGAAGCGGCCCGAGGGCAGGCGCACCAGCGCGCGCCGGTCAGACGGGCTGCCGGAGACGCCGATCAGGTTGATCCGGCGCAGGTTGATCGCGTTTTCCTGGGTCGCGGCGCGGGTCACCGAGGCCGAGCTGGGGACCGAGGGCTGCACCGTATCCGAGATGCTGGCGGCTACGACGGGCGCGGGCTCGGTGCTGTCGGCCTCGCGCGCGGTCTCGACCAGCGCCGCGAAATTCGCGGGCCGGGTGGGCGGCACGAAGGAGACCGCGACGGCCATCGGGCTGTCGCTGGTGATCTCGGCGGGGTCGGTCCCCAGGGCGAGGGTCTCGGCCTCGGATTCCGCCACTTCGGCGGTGGCAAGTTCCTGGATCGAGTCGGGGCGCGTATCGGGCCGGATCCGCGCCAGTTCGGAATAGGAGATGCCGCCCAGTATCTGCCGTTCGCGGGTTTCCTGCAGATCGGCGGGGCGCTGATCGGGGCGCAGCGCGGCCAGCACGGCGGTGTCGATCGCGCCTGCCGTCGGATCGGCCTCGCCCGCTGTGCCATCGGCCTCGGCCTCGGCGGCGGCCAGGGCTGCCGGGTTGTCGCCGGGGCGCGGTCGCGGCGTGACCTCCGGCGTGCCCGCATAGATCAAGATACCATCGGGGTTCAGCGCGCCCTCGGCCTCCGGCACGACCAACCCGTTATCATCGAAGACAAACTCCGTGTCGGGATCGACCGGAATGGTCTGCCTGCGCGGCAGGTCGCCCGCGGGGTTGAAGGCGGGGACGGGCAGGGCGATGGCGTCATGGATGGTGACGGGGGGATCGAGGCTGGCCAGCAGAACATCGTCCAGCACCTCTTCCGGCACCGGCAGGTCGATCACCGGCGGGCGCTGCCAGATGCCGGTGCGGGCATAGAAGGCCTCGTTCTCCGCGCGTGTGGGCAGGAGCGTCTCGGGATCGACGCGTGGCGCGACCGGGGCAAGATCGAGGTCGGCGTCGATATCGGGCAGAAGCTCGGGCGCCTCCGGCGTCCCGGCGGGCATCTCGGGCGCGCTGGCCTCGGGCTGCAGGCCCGCGACGCTGTCGCCCGCGGTCCCGGCCTCGGGCAGGGCGGGCGGCGCGGCGATTTCGGGGGCGGGTTCGGTGACGGTTATCACCGGCTCCTCCCGCCCCATCCCGAGCCAGCGCGCAAGCGCGGTGTCGGGCAGGTAGAGCGCGGCCCAGATCGCGATCAGGCCGAGCACCGCCAGCAGGATCAGCGTCAGGATCAGACCCGCGCGCAGCGACGGACCCTTGGGCCTGGACATCGCCTCGCGCGCCAGCAGCCCGCCTGTCAGCGAGGCATCGGCATCCGTCATCGGCGCGGCCGGCGCGGGGGATTTCCGCCCGACCGCCTTTTCCGCGCGCCGCGGCTTGGTGGCGGGCGGCGGCGCGATGGTGGCTGGTTTGGCGGCGGGGTTTTCCTGTCGCTCCTGCGCGGAGTCGGCAGCCGTGCCGTTTTTCGCGCCGGGGCGTCGGGCCAGCGTCTTGAGCCGTGACCGGATCGAGCCGACCGGGGTTGGTGTCGGAGCCGCCTCCGCCCCTGCCTTCGCCTCGGGCGCCGGGGCCGCGCCGGTCTGCGACTGTTTCTTCGCGCTCAGCCGCTTGCCCATGCCCGAAAGCCGCCCCCGCCGTGCGGGTTTCGCGCCCCCCCCCGCACCGGTCGCGGTCGAGAGCGGCGGCAGGTCGGGGCGGGGCACAGGGTCGGAGGAGGACAGGCTTGTGCTGGCGCGCTGCGCCTGGAGCTTGGTCCGCGTCAGCGGCGGCAGTTCCGGCGCGGGACCGGCGGCAGAGGGGCGCGCGGGGCTGGTTTCCGGGTCGTCAAGCGGATCGGGCAGGGTCTCGCCGCGCCCGAAGCGCGGGCGGTCGCCCGCGTCGTCTCCAGTGTCGTCGCCCATGTCGTCGCCCGTGGCGGTGCCGCGGCTCAACTCGGGAGGGGAAATACCGAAGCGCGGCGGGCGCGAGCCGATCCGGTCGGCAACGGCATCGTCCGGGTTGTCGCGATCCCGGCGCAGGCCGAAACCCTCGGGCAGGGACAGGGCCGAGAGTTGCACCTGCGCGGCGTTTTCGGCGTTGTCCCGCGTGGTCTCGGCCGCTGTGCCGGTCGCGGGCTTCGCGGCCTTGGAGGGGGCCTTGACCGCGTCCCCGGTGACGGGATCGGGGGCCGGGCCGTCCGCCCCTTCGGCGGCTTCTGGCGGGTCGGTCCTGTCCTTCGGCTCGTCTTTCGGCTCGTCTTTCGGTGCGGGGGCGTCCTTGGTCTTGGCTGTCGCCGCCTTCGCCGCGTCCTCGGCCTTGTCGGGCGCTCTATCGGCCTCAGCCTCGGGCACTGCCTCCTTTGCCGGTTCCGCTGCTGCTGCTGCTGCCTCTGCGGGCTTGGCATTCGACTTGGGCCAGCTGTCGCGCCCGAACTCGATCTCGGTCAGCGATGCGGTCCAGTCCGGTTCGCGGTCGAACAGCGCCACGCCCGGAAAGCGATTGTCCACGGGCCGCGCGGCAAAGCCCGCCGGCTCGAACCCGTGTTCCTTGGCGAAGCTCTCGGCCTCGGCCAGGGTTTCGCGCGCAACGACCGCCAGCTTGACCCGGCCATATTCCAGCGGCGTGTAATCGAAGGCCAGATCCTCGACCGGGTAGGGCGTCAGCCCCTCCAGGCCGCTGCGAATCTGCTCCAGCCGATCCTCCTCATCGGGGCCGGGCGCGGTCAGCGACGTGAACAGAACCTGGTCGTCGGGCAGGACCACCAGCGTGGTGAACTTGCCATCCGCCCGCTCCTCGGCCCGCTTGCGCAGAGCGGTCAGCGCGACCGACAGGTCGTCCACATCCAGCGGCGTATCGGCCAGCACGGCCCAATGGCCCTTTGGCTGGCGATGCGCCAATGCGATTCCATCGGGTGATAGAAACAGAGCGAATTCCGGTGCCATTGATGCCTCTGATGCCGTTCGGTCAGATCGGGCCGCGAATCCCCCCGGGACGGCCCTCATCCTGAAAACCCGGTCTCTATAGCAGGAATTCGCCAAGGAAAACCTACTGCCGCCCGACCGGGTGCGGGTTGGCGGAAATCATCCTAAGCTCTTTGGGCAAAATGTAAAAGGAAAGTCGCCGCATGAAACCTATTGTCCTTGTTCTGGGTCTGATCCTGGCCGCCCCGGTCGCAACTCCGGCCCTGGCCGATGATCCCGCAATCCTGACGGTAACCGGACGCGGTGAGGTCCAGGCCGACCCCGACATGGCGACGATCTCGCTTGGCGTCGTCACCCGCGATGCGGCCGCTGCCGATGCGCTGTCGCGGAACTCCGCCCGCATGGCGCGCATCTTCGAGGTGCTGCGGGGGGCCGGTATCGCCGAGGCGGACATGCAGACCACCCGCTTCGATCTGGCCCCGGTCTGGCAGGACGCGCGCGAGGGCGGCGGCGACCCGGCCGGGATCGAGGCCTACCGCGTGACCAATGCGCTTGCCGTGATCGTACGCGACATCGACGCGCTTGGCGAGGTGCTCGATGCGGTGGCCGAGGCCGGGGCGAACGAGTTCCGCGGCATCAGTTTCGGCCTGCAGGAACCCGGACCCCTGACCGACGAGGCCCGCATCGCGGCGGTGGAGGCCGCGCAGGCCCGCGCCACGCTTTATGCCGAGGCGGCGGGCGTCACGCTTGGCGATGTGCTGGAACTGTCCGAGCAGACCGGCCCCGAGCCGCGCCCGCAGATGATGGAGATGGCCACGCGCAGCGCGGTCCCGGTGGCGGAAGGCGCGCTGTCCCTCACGGCGCAGGTCACGATCACCTATGAGATCGAAAACCGATCCCTGTCAAATGATTAGAGCATGTCGCTCAAAAGTGGGAACCGGTTTCGAGCTTCTCGGACATGCGTCATCAAGAGGTTAGAGGGCGTTACGTGAATGCGAATGAACGCGACGAACTCTAACGCATGCCCGTTACCCTTAACGCGCGCGCCCCTATCTTCATTTTGCCAGAAATACCTTCGGGGGGTCGTCATTGTTGCGCCATTGGTCCGAGCGACAATGGCGACGGGGGCAGACAGCCCCCCCACGGATCGGATTGCCGTCAGGCAATCCGACGCAAAGGTCAGGCGGTGGCCTTGGTCAATGCCTGGTCCAGATCGGCAATCAGATCCTCGAAATTCTCGGTCCCGATCGACAGGCGCACCACGTTCGGGGCCGCGCCCGCCGCCTCCTGCTGCTCCGGCGTCAACTGCCGGTGCGTGGTCGAGGCCGAATGGATCACCAGCGACCTCGTATCGCCCAGGTTGGCGACATGGCTGAAGATCTCAAGGGAATCGACCAGCTTCACGCAGGCCTCGTAGCCGCCCTTCACGGCAAAGGTGAAGAGGGCGCCGGCACCTTTCGGGCAGACCTTCTCGATCCGGGCATAATAGGGCGAGCTTTCCAGCCCCGCATAGGTCACGAAATCGACCCGGTCGTCATTTTCCAGCCATTTCGCCACTTTCACCGCGTTCTCGACATGGCGTTCCATGCGCAGCGACAGCGTCTCGATCCCCATCAGCGTGTAATGCGCCGCCTGCGGGTTCATCGTCATGCCAAGGTCGCGCAGCCCGATCGCGATGGAATGGAAGGTGAAGGCCATCGGCCCGAGCACCTCGGCGAAGACCAGCCCGTGATAGGCCGGTTCCGGCTGGCTGAGCGAGGGGAACTTGTCCGACGCCATCCAGTCGAACTTGCCCGAATCGACGACGCAGCCGCCGGTGACGGTGCCGTTGCCGGTCAGGAACTTGGTGGTGGAATGCACCACCAGCGTCGCGCCCAGGCTGATCGGGTTGCACAGGTAGGGCGTGGCCGATGTGTTATCGACGATCAGTGGCAGGCCCGCCGCATCGGTGATGTCGGCAATGGCGCGGATATCGGTGATATAGCCGCCGGGGTTGGCGATGCTTTCGCAGAACACCGCGCGGGTGTCCTCGTCAATCGCCGATTTCACCGCGTCCAGATCGTCGAAATCGACGAATTTGGCCGACCAGCCGAAGCGCTTGATGGTCTGGCTCATCTGGGTGACCGTGCCGCCATAGAGACGGGTCGAGACCACGACGTTCCTGCCCGGCCCCATCAGCGGGAACAGCGCCATGATCTGCGCCGCGTGGCCCGAGGAACAGCAGACCGCACCGGCGCCGCCCTCCAGCGTGGCGATGCGTTCTTGCAGCACGGCGACGGTGGGGTTGGTCAGGCGCGAGTAGATATAGCCGACCTCTTGCAGGTTGAAGAGGGCCGCGGCGTGATCGGCATCGCGGAACACATAGGCGGTGGTCTGGTAGATCGGCGTCTGCCGCGCGCCGGTGGCGGGGTCGGGCTTGGCGCCCGCGTGGATCTGCAGCGTGTCGAAACCGTAGGTGGGTGCGTCGGACATCGGGCGAAAGCCTCCCTGATCAAGAAATTCCCGCATCGTCTTAGGCCAAGTTCCCCCGCGTCACAACAGAGCGCTTTGGCGCGCAGGGCGGGTGGTGCGGGAACAGGGACGGTTTCGCCAGTTCAGGCGGCGGGCAGGAATATCCGTCTTGCCAACGGCGTGAGGGACGGGACGGCCGTTCGTCACTGCTGCGCGATGGCCTCGGCGCCTTGCAGCGTGTAACCGGCCTCGGCCAAGGCCGGGATCACCTGGTTGCGCAGGCTGCGGCGCAGGACCGGGCCCCGCAAATGCAGCACGACGATACCTTCGTCGTTGATGAAAAAGGTCTCGGGCAACGCCGCCACGCCCCACTCCCGGCCGGCACGGGCCTCGGGATCGGCCCCGATCAGGTCGTAAGGGTTGCCGAGATCGGACAGGAAGCCGAGCGCATCGTCGGGCGCATCGCGGTAATTCACCCCGTAAAGCGGGTTGCCCGCCTCGGCCAGCGCGGTCAGGGTCGGGTGCTCGGCGCGGCAGGGCACGCACCAGCTGGCGAAGAAATTGACGATCACCAACCCGTTGCCTTCAAGATCGGCGCGGGTCAGTCCGGGCAATTGCGCGAGCGGTTGCAGGTCGAGATCCGGCGCCACGCTGCCCGCGCGGGTCGAGGGCAGGGCGGCGGAATCGCCCCCCCTCGCCGGATCGCCGCGATTGAGCACAAGCTGCGCCAGGAAGAAACCCGATATTGCCGCCGTGACGATCAGCGGCAGGGCCAGCAACCAGTTGTATTTCATTTGACGTTTTCCCGACGCGCCTCGGCATCGCGCAACTGGCGCAAGGTGCGCCGCGCCTTCCAGATGGATGCGGCGACGAGCACCGCGAGAAGCAGCAGCGTCCCGGCATAGGCCGACAGCACCTCGACCCGGTAGGCCCCCAGATCCGGCATCATGCCATCCTCTCGCGTTGCACCAGCGCTTGCAGGCGGCGGGCGCGGATCTCGGTCCTCGTGCGGTAGAGCACGAGCGCCAGGAAGAGCAGGAAGAACCCGCCGATACTGGTCCAGAGCGGGTAGGCGAAGACATCGGCCACGTTTTCCTCGGCATCCATCGACAGCGACGCGCCCTGATGCAGGCCCTGGTTCCAGAAGAGGATCGCGTAGCGCGAGATCACGGCAAAGACCGTGCCGACAAGGCACAGAACGGAGGTCAGGTCGGCGGCGGCGTCCGGGTTCTCGACCGCTTCCCACAGCGCGATATAACCGAGGTAGAAGAGGAACAGGATCAGGAAGGCGGTCAGGCGCGGATCCCATTCCCACCAACTGCCCCACATCGGCTGCCCCCAGACCGCGCCGGTGAAAAGACCGATCAGCGTGAAGACCATGCCCACGGGGGCGGCGGCCTTGGCGGCCAGGGCGCTGACATGGTGGCGGCGAATGAGCCAAATCAGCGAGGTCACAAGCATCATGAACCAGACCGAGGTCGCCATGATCGCGGCGGGCACATGCAGGTAGATGATCTTGACGGTGGAGCCCTGGCGGAAATCGTCGGGCGTGAAGAAGAAGCCCCAGATCAGCCCGCCGACCAGCACGATCGCGGCAGCTGCGCTGACCCATGGCAGCACAGCGCCCGAAAGGGCCATGAACTTGCGTGGATTTGCATATTCCCAGATCGACATGCGCCGCAACCTATGCCGCGTTACCTTGCATCACAATGGGGCTTGAGGACGCGCGCCTAGCGCAGATTGACGCGGAGGGCGGCGGCGGCGGCGAAGGGCATCGCGGCCAGCGTCGCCAGCGTGACCCCGGCCAGCAATGCCAGCGGTGTGGCGGCGTCCAGCCCGTCCGCCCCGCGCCGCACGGCCTCGGCCCCGAAGATCAGCGTCGGCACATAGAGCGGCAGCACCAATAGCGACATGAGCAGCCCGCCGCGTCTCAGCCCCACCGTCAGCGCCGCGCCGAAACTGCCGATGGCGGAAAGGGCGGGCGTGCCGAGCGTGAGCGACGCGATGAGCCAGGGGAACCCCTCGGCGGGCAGGTTCAGCAGCACGGCCAGCACCGGGCTGAGCGCGACCAGCGGCAGGCCGGTGGTGATCCAATGCGCCAGCGCCTTGACGGCGGCGACGGCCTCCAGCGGCAGCGGCGCGGTGGCCAGCAGGTCGAGCGATCCGTCCTCCCAGTCCAGCGCGAAGATGCGGTCCAGCGACAAGAGGCAGGCCAGAAGCGCCCCGATCCAGAGAATCCCCGGCGCGATGCGGGCCAGGGTCGCGGTCTCGGGGCCGATCCCGAAGGGCATCAGGACGGTGACGATCAGGAAGAAGGCAAGGCCAAGCCCGAACCCGCCGCCGGCGCGGAAGGCGAGCCGCAGATCTCGTAGAAGAAGTCCCTTCACAACGCGCCCTCGGACAGGAACGGATCGGCGCTCTGGCGCTCGGTCCGTGCGATGAAGGGGGTGATGTCGAGGCTTTGCACATCCTCCAGCCCGAGGTCGATATGGGTGGCGATGACAGCGATCCCGCCCGCGTCCAGATGCCCGCGCACCGCCGCGCCGAAGCGGGCGACGTTTTCGGTGTCCAGCGACACAGTCGGCTCATCGAGGCACCAGATCGGCCGCCCGGTGACCAGAAGCCGCGCCAGGCTCAGCCGCCGTTTCTGCCCCGCCGAAAGGTTGCCCGCCCGCCGGTCCAGAAGGCCCGCAAGGTCGAACCCCTCGACCGCCGCCGATATGTCGCGCCCGCCGAAGACACCCGCCCAGAAGGTCAGGTTCTCGGCGACGCTGAGCTGCGCCTTCAGCCCGTCGGCATGGCCCGCATAGGCGATGGCATCCTCGGGCGCGTCGATCCGGCCCGCGACGGGCGGCGTCAGCCCCGCCAGCGCGCGCAGCAGGGTCGTCTTGCCCGACCCGTTCGGCCCGCGCAGGACAAGCCCTTCGCCCGGCGCCAGCGCAAAGCCCACCCCGGTCAGGATCGGAACACCGCCTCGGGCGCAGGACAGGGCGTCTACAACAAGCGTCATGGGCCGAACCCCTAGCCCAAACCGGGCAAGGGGGGAAGCGCCAGCCTGTCACAGCGCGAAAGCCCTCGATTTCAGTATGCCATTGCATACAAAATCGCCGCACCCCCCTTGATCGGGGCAGGGTTTGCTGGCATGTGAAGCGGCAGCGATACCCAATTTCCGCGCAGTTCAGGGAGGCCCCACCCATGCCCATTACCGTCGGTCAAGACAGCGCCAAGACGCGCAAGACGCTCACCGTTGGCGACCAGTCCGTCGCCTATTACTCCATCCCCGCGGCCGAGGCTGCCGGGCTTGGCGATTTCTCCAAGCTGCCCGCCGCCCTCAAGGTGGTGCTGGAAAACATGCTGCGCTTCGAGGATGGCAAGACCGTCACGGTGGACGACATCAAGGCGTTCTCAGACTGGGCCGACAAGGGCGGCCAGAACCCGCGCGAGATCGCCTATCGCCCCGCGCGCGTGTTGATGCAGGATTTCACCGGGGTTCCGGCGGTGGTGGACCTCGCGGCGATGCGTGACGGCATCGTGGCGCTTGGTGGCGACGCGCAGCAGATCAACCCGCTGAACCCGGTCGATCTGGTCATCGACCATTCGGTCATGATCGACGAGTTCGGCAACCCGCGCGCCTTCCAGATGAACGTCGACCGCGAATATGAGCGCAACATGGAGCGCTACCAGTTCCTGAAATGGGGGCAGGGCGCGTTCAACAATTTCCGCGTGGTGCCGCCGGGCACCGGCATCTGCCACCAGGTCAACCTGGAATATCTGGGCAAGACGGTCTGGACCGACGAGGACCAGAATGGCGAGAGCGTGGCCTATCCCGACACGCTGGTCGGCACCGACAGCCACACCACCATGATCAACGGCCTGGCCGTCCTGGGATGGGGCGTCGGCGGGATCGAGGCCGAGGCCGCGATGCTGGGGCAGCCGATTTCCATGCTGATCCCCGAGGTTGTGGGCTTCGAGCTGATCGGCAAGATGGTCGAGGGCTGCACCGGCACCGACCTGGTGCTGAAAGTGGTCGAGATGCTGCGCGAAAAGGGGGTGGTCAGCAAGTTCGTCGAGTTCTACGGCGAGGGTCTGAACCACCTGCCGCTGGCCGACCGCGCCACCATCGCCAACATGGCCCCCGAATACGGCGCCACCTGCGGCTTCTTCCCGATCGACGGCGAAACCCTGCGCTACCTGGAGCTGACCGGCCGCGACAAGGACCGCATCGCGCTGGTCGAGGCCTATGCCAAGGAAAACGGTATGTGGCGCGATGACAGCTATGCGCCGATCTATACCGACACGCTGAGCCTGGACATGGGGTCGGTCGTGCCCGCTATTTCCGGCCCGAAACGGCCCCAGGATCACATCGCGCTGGATGCCGCCGCGTCGGAATTCACGAAATATGTCAACGGCTTCCGTGAAGGCCGCGATGTCCGGGGCAAGGATGAGACGCGCTGGTTGGGCGAAGGCGGCGCGCCCGAGCCGCGCGACATCCCCGGCAGTACCGGCCAGCACGAGCACGCCTTCGTCAGCACCGAGGACGGCCATTACCAGCTGCATGACGGCTCGGTCGTGATCGCCTCGATCACGTCCTGCACCAACACCTCGAATCCTTACGTGATGATCGGCGCGGGGCTGGTGGCACGCAAGGCGCGCGAATTGGGCCTCAACCGCAAGCCCTGGGTCAAGACCTCGCTGGCGCCGGGCAGCCAGGTCGTTTCGGAATACCTGGAAGCCGCCGGGCTTCAGGACGATCTCGACGCCATCGGCTTCAACCTCGTGGGCTATGGCTGCACCACCTGCATCGGCAATTCCGGCCCGCTGGAGCCCGCGATCAGCAAGGCGATCAACGACAACGATCTGATCGGCGTCTCGGTCCTGTCGGGCAACCGCAATTTCGAGGGCCGGATTTCACCGGATGTGCGCGCCAACTACCTGGCCAGCCCGCCGCTGGTCGTGGCCTATGCGCTGGCCGGGGACATGAATATCGACATCACGAAGGATCCGCTGGCCGAGGACAAGGACGGCAACCCGGTCTACCTGAAAGACCTCTGGCCCTCCCAGAAGGAGATCGCCGACCTGGTCCAGAAGACCGTGACCCGGAAAGCCTTCATCGAGAAATACGCCGATGTCTTCAAGGGCGACGAGAAATGGCAGCAGGTGGAAACCTCAGAGGCCGAGACCTATGACTGGCCGCCGCAATCCACCTATGTGCAGAACCCGCCCTATTTCCAGGGCATGAGCAAGGAACCCGGCACGATCTCGAATATCGAGAATGCCAAGGTGCTGGCGGTTCTGGGCGACATGGTCACCACCGACCACATCAGCCCCGCCGGGTCGTTCAAGGAAAGCACGCCCGCCGGTCAATACCTGGTCGAACGCCAGGTGCCGGTGCGCGAGTTCAACTCCTACGGCTCACGCCGCGGCAACCACGAGGTCATGATGCGCGGCACCTTCGCCAATATCCGCATCAAGAACGAGATGCTGGACGGGGTCGAGGGCGGCTACACGCTTGGGCCCGACGGCAAGCAGACCTCGATCTACGACGCCGCGATGGCGCATCAGGAGGCGGGCACGCCGCTGGTCATCTTCGGCGGTGAGCAATACGGCGCAGGCTCCTCGCGCGATTGGGCCGCCAAGGGCACCGCGCTTCTGGGCGTCAAGGCCGTGATCGCGGAGAATTTCGAGCGTATCCACCGCTCCAACCTCGTCGGCATGGGCGTGATTCCGTTCGAGTTCACCGGCGGCGACACCCGCAAGACGCTTGGGTTGACCGGCAAGGAGACGGTCTCGATCCTGGGGCTCGACGAGGTCAAGCCGCAGCAGGAGGTGCCCTGCAAGATCACGATGGAGGACGGCACGGTGAAGGAGATCACCCTCAAGTGCCGTATCGATACCGCCATCGAGAAGGAATATGTCGAACATGGCGGCGTGCTGCATTACGTGCTGCGCGACCTGGCCAAGGCGGGGTGACGGGCAGGGTGGGCAGGGATCTGCCCACCTTTTCCAAGGTTATCGGAGGGCAGGACTGCCCACCCTGTGCGCGCTGGAAAATCATGACGGGCCGCGTTGCGACCGGAAAGCCTGTTTTGGTGAGAATAGGCACGTGCTTGGCGCGTTGCATACCCGCGCCCGCCCGAAGGCGCGCCTTACCCGATGCGATGATGGAGATTGGACTGAGCCAATACCTGCGACTTACGATTTCTGTTACCTCTCGGATCCACGCCGCCCGACAGGTCGATCGTAGCCGGGTCAGGAACGGTTGAAAGCAGTAGGCGTTCCGACAATCTGGACGCCATCGACGACGGAATGACCAACTCGGGACAGCCGGCGACCTTGACGGATTCCCCCAACCCGGTGACCGTGGTGGGGCCTGCGGGGCCGGGCAACGATCCGATGATCGTCGATGGCGGCCTCTATTTCATCTTGACCAACGCCAACAGCCTTTCCGGGCAGAAAATCGGCTATGACGGATACGGTTCTAATCTCGGACGCGCCGCCTTCGACAACCACGCCGAATATCTCGACCTCTACGGGGCCGAGCGCATCATCCCCGAGATGGCACAGCCGCGGATTTCCACCGCGCGGCTGTTGCCGGACGCCCTCAAGGCGCGGCTCGGGATTTTCGGTGGAACCGCCGCAGAAACTGCCCCAGTTCGGGCGGTGTCCTGACGGGGCAGGCCCCCAACCGCCTCTGGCGATACTCCCGCGCTTGATCTAGACTGGGGCGGTTACGAGAGGGGGGGCTTGCGCCATGACCGGAACCGCCGAAATCAAGGGTTATCACGCCCATGTCTATTTCACGGCGCAGACCCGCGCGCGGGCGCAGGAGCTGTGCGAGGCGGCGCATGAGGTTTTCGGCGTCGGGATGGGCCGGCTGCATGACAAGCCCGTCGGCCCGCATCCCTGCGGCTCGTGCCAGCTGTCCGCCACGCCCGAGGAGTTCGCCCGCCTGCTGCCCTGGCTGGCGTTGAACCGGGGCGGGCTGGTCGTCTTCGCCCATCCGATCACCGGCGAGAGCAAACCGGCGCAACTGGCCGATCACCGCGATCACGCGATCTGGCTTGGCTGCGGGCTGGACCTCGACCTGTCGATCTTCCAGTGACGCTTGATGAAGGGATTTCCCGATCTGCCGCCGATCTGGTTCGCGGGTTTCTGCCTCGCCGCCTGGCTGCTGGCGCGCGAATTGCCGCTGGTGCTGGCCTTCGGGCCGGTCTTCTGGGGGCTCGGGCTGGTGCTGATCGCGGGCGGAGCGGGGCTGATCGTCTGGTCCGCGCTGTGGTTCCGGGCCAAGCGCACCACGATCGAGCCGCATCACGCGCCGCGCGTGCTGATTACCGAGGGCCCGTTCCGCTTCTCGCGCAATCCGATCTACCTGGGGCTGGTGGCGATGCTGACGGGCTATGTGCTCTGGCTCGGGGCGCTCAGCGCGGCGCTGCTGCCGGGGCTGTTCATCTCGGTCCTCACCCTGCGCTTCATTCAACCGGAAGAAGAACGCCTGATCGAAACCTTCGGGCTGGAGGCGCGCCGTTACATGCAGACCACAGGCCGCTGGCTGTAACGAAATATCGCAAAGGCTTGATTGGTAAGCCGGGCTTCGGATGGCTAGGTCTAGGTCATAGACCCGAAGGGACCCCCATGCACCGCATCGCCTTTGCCCTCGCCCTGATCCTCGGCCTCGCGCCGGCCACCGCATCGCGCGCGGATGGCCCCGTCGTGAATGTACCCGTCGTGATCGAGCTTTTTACCAGCCAGGGTTGTTCCGCCTGTCCGCCCGCCGATGCGCTTCTGGCCGAGCTCGCGACGCGCGACGACGTCATCCCGCTGGCGCTGCATGTCGATTACTGGGATTACATCGGGTGGGAGGACACCTTTGCCTCGCGCCAGTTCACCCGCCGTCAGCACGCCTATGCCCGCGCGGCGGGGCGGCGCATGGTCTACACGCCCCAGATGATCATTGGCGGCGGCGAGCATGTCGTCGGCAGCGAGACGATGCGCGTGGCCGACCTGATCATGACCCAACGCGAGGTCGAATACCCGGTGCATGTGCGGCTGAGCCGCGAGGGCTCGGTCCTGAATATCGAGGCCGAGGCCACAATGGCGATGCCTGATGATGCGATGGTGGTGCAGGTCGTGCGCTACGATCCGACGGCAACCGTCGAGATCCGGCGCGGCGAGAATGCGGGCCGCACCCTCACCTATACCAATATCGTCACCGAATGGTCGCAGGTCGGCACCTGGACCGGCGAGGAGCCTTTCCGCCTCAGCCTGACCGATGCCAGCGACACGCCCGTAGTGGTGATCGTGCAGGAGGCCGGACCGGGTCTGATCTTGGGGGCGGCGCGGCTGGAATAGGGCGGGCCTAGGCCAGGAACACGCCCAGGACGACCGACATCAGCCCGAGGGCCGACAGCAACAGCGCGCCCATGTTGATGAAGACGATGCGTTGCAGGCGCGCGCGCGTCTCCTCGTCGGCAAGCCCCGCGCGCCGCACCCTGAGCGCCGCCGCGATGCAGTAGCCGATCAGCACCAGCCCCGCCAATGTCAGCCCCGCGCCGACCCAGACCAGCCACACCATCCCCGATATCCTTTCGCCGCCCCTCTGCCGTTTTGGGCCTTAGCCCGCCGGGGGCCGCTTCGCAAGTCTTGCGAGGGCGCGGGCGTCGGGGTAGACCGCTGGCCAGAGCTGATTTCCAACAACAAGGCAGGCCCGTGATGGACGACACCGCTTCCTCCCCCCCCGACAGCTACCGCGTGACCGCAGACGAGCTGCGCCAGTTCATCGAACGGTTCGAGCGGCTCGAGGCCGAGAAAAAGGACATCGCGGACCAGCAGAAGGAGGTCATGGCCGAGGCCAAGGGGCGCGGCTACGACACCAAGGTGATCCGCAAGGTCGTGGCGCTGCGCAAGCGCGAGCCCGACGATATCGCCGAGGAAGAGGCGGTGCTGGAGATGTACAAGGAAGCCTTGGGCATGCGCTGATTGCCGGGGGGGAAGACTGCGCCGACGCAGTTTGCGTGCGCGGGATCGACCCCGCGCATCGCTCCGGTCTCACGGCGTGATCAGCGTGACGCCGGGGATGCGGGCGACCGCGTCCATGTCATCCTCGTAGGCGTCGGTCATCGCCTCCAGCATCTCGGGCGACCAGCCGGGCGTGTCCAGTTCTTCCTCGATCATGTCGTCGCGCACGTATTTGTCGAGGAAGGCCGCCGTCACCCGGCGCCGCAGCATCTCGTTTTCCGGCGGGTTCTTCTCCAGATATTCCTGCAACCGCTTGAAACCCTTGGGCTCCATCAACTCCTCCAGCAGGTCGTCGACGCCCGCCAGAGGGGCCGTCGGGTTGCAGCCGGCCATCTCGCGCAGGACTTCGCCCCAGATCAGCGGCGTATCCTCGTTGCACCAGACCGTGACCGGGCTGTCGGGCACCGCGGCGCGCATCCGCATCAGCATTTCCGACCAGGCCAGCGCGAGGGGCTGCATGTCGTCGGTGAACTCGGCGAAATCGGTAAAGCGCGAGCCTTTGAAAAGCGTCGGGATCAGCGTGGCGGGGTCGCGCATGCCGACGAAGAACTCCACCTCGGCCTCGGGGAAAAGGTTGCGCAGATTGCGCGCCTTGCGCTCGATCTTGGGCCAGATCTGCGGCCCGATCATGACCAGCCGCGGGATGGTGACGACCTTGGCATCCGAGAACACCACCCGCGCGGCACCATCGGGCACCTGGGCGGCCTCAAGGATGGCGTCCTGCATTTCGAGCGGCGCAGGCGCACCGGCCAGCGCGCGCATCGTGTCCGAGATCACGCCGCGATACTGCGCCGGGGTGGGGATGGCGATGCCGTCGCGGGCCAGCGCCTCGCGGTTGCGCAGGAGCGATTTGATCAGCCGGTCGTCATCCGTGCAGGGCGCGCCGATGTGAAACACTACCTGCATGTGATCCCCCTCGAACCTCTCGTTTTTATGGGCCTTTGGGGGGCAACCTACAGAAGCCCCCGGCCAAGCAAAACCCCTATCTGACGGGGTAGCCCTGCCAGTGTTTGATGGGGCGCAGGGCAAAGGTCGTGTGCATCGCCGCGACATGGGGCAGGGTGGCCAGCCCGTCGCGGTGGATGCGGTCGTAATCGTCCATGTCGCGGGCGCTGACGCGCAGGGTGTAATCGGCCTGGCCGCTGGTCAGGTGGCATTCCAGGATGTCATCGGCGGCGCGCACCGCCTGCTCGAACGCCTGCAGCACGCTGCGCTCCTGGCTTTTCAGGGTGATCTCGACAAAGACCAGCAGGCTGAAGCCCAGTTTTCTGCGGCTCAGCCGGGCGGCGTATCCGGCGATGATGCCCGCGCCTTCAAGCGCCTTGATGCGGCGGTGACAGGCCGAGGCCGACAGACCCAGATCGGCGGCCAGTTCGGCCACCGGGCGGTGCGAATCGCGTTGCAGGGCGCGCAGGATGCGGGTGTCGATCTGGTCCATTATTTTCCGGATACCGTGTCGGTTGCGCAAGAAACTTGCAGAAACTCACCATAACATCAGGAAAAAATCAACAAAATCCCGGCGTTTCGCGGGTATTTTACGCGCAATTCACGCATAGGGGGAGGACCAGCGCCATGAAGATCGGATGCCCGAAGGAAATCAAGAACCACGAATACCGCGTCGGCATAACGCCCGAAAGCGCCGAAGAGATGATCGCGCATGGCCATCAGGTCGTGATCGAGGCGGGGGCCGGGGCCGGAATCGGGGCCGAGGATGACGCCTACCGTGCCGCGGGCGCCGCGATCGTCGATACCGCCGAGGAGGTCTTTGCCGCCGCCGACATGATCGTCAAGGTCAAGGAACCCCAGGCCGGTGAGCGCGCGATGCTGCGCGAGGGGCAGATCCTCTATACCTACCTGCACCTCGCCCCCGATCCCGCCCAGACCAAGGATCTCGTGGCCTCGGGCGCGACCTGTATCGCCTATGAGACCGTCACCGACCGCCATGGCGGCCTGCCGCTGCTCAAGCCGATGAGCCAGGTCGCGGGCCGGATGTCGGTCCATGCCGGGGCCTCGGCGCTGGAAAAGGCCCATGGCGGGCGCGGCGTGCTGCTTGGCGGTGTGCCGGGTGTGGCGCCGGGCAAGGTCACCGTCCTGGGCGGCGGCGTCGTCGGGTTCAACGCGGCACAGATGGCGGTGGGGCTTGGCGCGGATGTCACCATCCTCGACCGCAACCCGGAAGTGCTGGAGCGTCTGGCGATCCATTTCGAGGCCCGCGCCATGACGCGCTTCTCGAACCAGGCGAACCTCGCCGAATGCGTGGCCGAGGCCGATATGGTCATCGGTGCGGTGCTGCTGCCCGGTGCCGCCGCGCCCAAGCTGGTCAGCCGCGACATGCTGTCGACGATGAAGCCCGGCGCGGTGATGGTCGACGTGGCCATCGACCAGGGCGGGTGTTTCGAGACCTCGAAGGCGACCACCCATGCCGATCCAACCTACCTGGTCGATGGTATCGTGCATTACTGCGTCGCCAACATGCCGGGTGCCGTGGCCCGCACCTCGACCTATGCGCTGAACAACGTGACGCTGCCGCATGCCCTGCGCATCGCCGACAAGGGCTGGCAGGAAGCACTGCGCGCCGATCCGCATCTGGCAAACGGTCTCAACGTCTGGAACGGCAAGGTCACCTACAAGGCCGTCGCCGAGGCGCTTGGCCTGGACTATACCGACGTCGCCTCGGCGCTGGCCGCCTGAGACGCCGCGCGGGCAGGGGGTGCGGACCTCTGCCCGCGTCACCCTGCCCGAGGCTTTCGCGCTGGACCTCCCCGCCCAGTTGCGGCATTAGGGAAGGCGACGATTACCCCCTTGCCGGAGGCCCAAATGCTTGCGTTCATCAATCGCCTGTTCACCTGGTGGAACGACCAGACCATCGGCACGCAGCTTTTCACCTGGCGCAAGGGCCAGAAGGTGGGCGAGGACGATCAGGGCAATATCTACTATCGCAACGCCGATGACAGCCGCCGGTGGGTGATCTATCACGGCCTGGTCGAGGGCAGCCGCGTCTCGCCGGAATGGCATGGCTGGCTGCACCACACCTATGCCGAGCCGCCGACCGACCGGCCCATGGTTCATAAGACCTGGGAAAAGCCGCATATTCCCAACCTGACCGGCACGGAAAACGCCTATGCGCCCGCCGGGTCGATCCGCCGCGCGGTGCCGGCCGAGCGCAGCGATTACGAGGCCTGGAGCCCGGAATAACCCTCGGGGAGCCTTTCACATGTCCGAAAACACGACAGAAGTTCTGGTCGGCGGCGCCGTCCTGGCCGCCGCGGTGGGGTTCTTCATCTATGCCGCGCAGGTCGGCGGCTACGAGATGCAATCGAGCGACAGCTACCGCCTGTCGGCCTCGTTCCGCGCCGCGGACGGCATCACGGTCGGCACCGATGTGCGGCTGGCCGGCGTGCGCGTGGGATCCGTCACCGATCTGACGCTGAACACCGAAACCTTCCGCGCCGATGTCGGGTTCACCGTGCTCGACGATGTCGAGGTGCCCGAGGACAGCACGGTTGCGATCTCCTCGGAAGGGCTGCTCGGCGGCAATTTCGTTGAGCTTCTGCCCGGCGGATCCCTCGAAGCCCTGGCCGAGGGGGACGAGGTCTACAACACGCAAAGCTCGGTCTCGCTGGTCACGCTTCTGCTGCGCTATGTCGGCGGCAATGGCGGGGACAGCACGCAATGAGGCGGCTCGCGCTTGCGCTGACCCTGATGCTCTGGCCCCTCACGGCGCTGGCGCAGCAGGACGGCGTGCAACTCACGCAGGAGCCGAACCCGAATTTCGACCCCGGCCCGGTGGTTCTGGAAGCCCCCGGCGCGGTGCTGCGGATGCTGGACAAGACCGTGGGCCGGTCCACCGATATCGACATCGCGCGCGGCCAGACCGTGCTGGTCGGGCGCATCGCGGTGCGGCTGATCGAATGCCGCTACCCCGAGGACACTCCCGAGGCCGAGGCCTATGCCCATGTCCAGGTGCTCGATCTTGAGGGCGAGGAGCTGTTCAACGCCTGGATGATCGCCTCCAGCCCCGCGCTGGTGGCGCTGGAACACCCGCGCTACGATGTCTGGGTTCTGCGGTGCAGGATCTCGTGAACCGGCACCGGTGAGGGTTGGGCGAGGAAATCGGCCTCCCAATCCAGCGCCTTTTCCAGCCGCTTGCGATACTCGGAACGCGGGATTTCGACCGCGCCCATGCTCAGCAGGTGATCGGTGACGAACTGCGTATCGAACAGCTGAAAGCCGCCGTAGCGCAGCCGCTTGACCAGGTAGGCCAGCGCGATCTTGGAGGCATTCGTACGGCGCGAGAACATGCTTTCGCCGAAGAACGCGGCGCCGAGCGCCACGCCATAGACGCCGCCGACCAGGTCATCCCCATCCCAGACCTCGACCGAATGGGCGAAGCCCGCGGCGTGAAGCTGTTCGTAGAGGTCGAAGATCTGGTCGTTGATCCAGGTCTCGTCGCGCGCGGCGCATCCCAGCACGGTGCCCGCGAAATCGGCGTTGACGCGGACCTGGTAGCGCTCTGCCCGGATCGCGCGGGCCAGGCTGCGCGAGATGTGCAGGCCATTCAGGGGAATGATCCCGCGCATCTGCGGATCGACCCAGAAAACGCCCGGATCCTCGCGTCCCTCGGACATTGGAAAGATGCCCACCGAATAGGCCCTGAGCAGAAGATCAGGGGTGATGGCAGGGCGTGTGGGGGTCAGGACATCATGAGGCATTGCACCGGCAGTCTAGCAGGGTTTCCCGCGAATGTAGCGGGGGGCGGCTGCGACAGACTGTTGCGCGATCCGGGTCAGCGCAAAGGCGAAATCGCCCCCGTATCCATATCGGGTTACGGGGCGGAAAGCGTCGGGTCAGGGATAGGTTTCCGCCAGCCACTTCTCCAGCCAGTGGATGTTGTAATTGCCCGTCTGAACCGCCTCTTCGCGCAAAAGGTCGCGGAAGAGGGGGATGGTGGTGTCGATGCCGTCCACGATCAATTCGCCAAGCGCCCGGTGCAGACGCGCCAGCGCCTCGGGCCGGTCGCGGCCCTGCACGATCAGCTTGGCGATCAGGCTGTCGTAATAGGGCGGGATCGAATAGCCGTCATAGAGCGCCGAATCCATCCGCACGCCAAGCCCGCCAGGGGCGTGGAATTGCGTGATCTTGCCGGGGCAGGGCGAGAAATTCGGCAGTTTCTCGGCGTTGATGCGCACCTCGATGGCGTGGCCCTGCACCTGCAGGTCGTCCTGGGTGAAGGACATCGGCAAACCGGCGGCGACGCGGATCTGTTCGCGCACGAGGTCGACGCCGAAGACGCCCTCGGTCACCGGGTGTTCGACCTGAAGCCGGGTGTTCATCTCGATGAAATAGAACTCGCCATCCTCAAAGAGGAACTCGATCGTGCCGGCCCCGATATAGTTGATATCGGCCATTGCATCGGCGCAGATCTTGCCGATCCGGGCGCGGGTCGCCGCGTCGATCGCGGGGCCGGGGGCCTCCTCGAACACTTTCTGGTGGCGGCGTTGCAGGGAACAGTCACGCTCGCCCAGATGCACGGCGCGGCCCTTGCCGTCGCCGAAGACCTGGATCTCGATATGGCGCGGTGTGGTCAGGTATTTCTCGATATAGACATCCGAATTGCCGAAATTCGACTTGCCCTCGGCACGCGCGGTCTGGAAGGCTGATTTCATCTCCTCGGCCGAGCGCGCCACCTTCATGCCCTTGCCGCCGCCGCCCGCCGTCGCCTTGATGATGACGGGATAGCCGAATTCCTCGCCGATCTTCAGCGCGTCCTCCAGCGTGTCGACACCGCCTTCGGACCCCGGCACGCAAGGAACCCCGAGCTTCCTCATCGTCTCCTTGGCGGTGATCTTGTCGCCCATGACGCGGATATGTTCCGCCGTGGGGCCGATGAAGGTCAGGTCGTGATCCTCGACGATCTGCACGAAGGCGGCGTTTTCCGACAGGAAACCATAGCCGGGATGGATCGCCTGCGCGCCGGTGATCTCGCAGGCCGAGATGATGGCGGGAATGGACAGGTAGCTTTGCGTGGCCGAGGGCGGGCCGATGCAGATCGCCTCATCGGCCATGCGCACATGCATCGCGTCGCTGTCGGCGGTGGAATGGACGGCAACCGACTGGATGCCCATCTCGCGCGCGGCGCGAATGACGCGCAGGGCGATCTCGCCGCGATTGGCAATCAGGATTTTGTCAAACATGTCGCGCCCTTCAGGAGATGATCATCAGGGGCGAGCCGAATTCCACCGGGTCGCCATCGCCGATCAGGATGCGGGTGACGGTGCCCGCGCGGGGCGAGGGGATCTGGTTCATCGTCTTCATCGCCTCGACGATCATCAGGGTCTGCCCCTCGGCCACCTTGTCGCCGACCGAGACGAAATTGGGTGATCCCGGTTCCGGCGCCAGGTAGGCGGTGCCCACCATCGGCGAGGTCAGCGCATCGGGGTCCTGCGCCGGGTCGCCGCCGGTCGCGGGGGCCGCGGGCGTGGCCGGGGCGGCGGGCGTCGCTTGGGCCTGCGGCGCGGCAGGCGCGGGGGCGTGATAGGCGGGGGCGGGGGCCACGGCCATCTGGCGGCTGACGCGCACGTTCAGGCTGTCATCCTCGCCATATTCGCGCATGACCTCGATCTCGGTCAGGTCGTTCTGTTCCAGCAATTCGGCCAGCGCCTTGATGAATGCCACGTCCCCGTCATGCGACTTGTCTGCCATATGTCCTGTCCCTCATGTGCCGCGCGAGGGCCCCGGCTTTCTGCCGTCATTGCCCTGCGCATGATCCTGTTCGCCCGTATATAGTGCCACGCGCGGGGGGTGAAAAGCAAAAGCCAACCACGGGGCCCCGTTTTCGCGGCGGACGCGCCTGCGATCCCGCAGATTTCATTTTTTACCACTTGATCAAAAATCAGACCTGTGCAAGCGTTTTGCCAAGACATTCATTCGATCAGGGAAGGGAGGCCCCATGTCGAACAGCCCATTCACCCCCGGCATCGCGCCCGCGCGGCTGGATCGCGCGGAATACGCGGCCAATTTCGCCGATCTGCACGCGCCGCTGGATGACCATGAGGCATTGGTGGCGGCGGATCGCTGCTATTTCTGTCATGACGCGCCCTGTATCACGGCCTGTCCGACCTCGATCGACATTCCCCTGTTCATCCGCCAGATCGCGACCGATACGCCCGAGGCGGCGGCGAAAACGATCTTCGACCAGAACATCCTGGGCGGCATGTGCGCCCGCGTCTGCCCGACCGAGACGCTCTGCGAGGAGGCCTGCGTGCGCGAGGCCGCGGAAGGAAAGCCGGTCGAGATCGGGCGGCTGCAACGCTATGCCACCGACACGGTGATGGCGGCGGGCACGCATCCCTATTCCCGCGCCGCGCCCACGGGCCGAAAGGTCGCCGTGGTCGGCGCGGGCCCCGCCGGTCTGGCCTGTGCGCATCGCCTGGCGATGAAGGGCCATGACGTCGACATCTTCGAGGCGCGGGAGAAACCCGGTGGCCTCAACGAATACGGCATCGCCGCCTACAAGACGGTGGGTGGCTTCGCCGAGGCGGAAGTGAACTGGCTGATGCAGATCGGCGGCATCCGGATGCTGAACGGGCGTGCGCTTGGCCGCGACCTGACCCTGGAGGAGTTGCGCGGCGATTACGACGCGGTGTTCCTGGGCATGGGGCTGGCCGGTGTGAACGCGCTGCGCGCTGACGGCGAGGACAAGGAGGGTGTGGCCAACGCGGTGGATTTCATCGCCGACCTGCGCCAGACGGGCGACCTCTCCGCCTTGCCCGTGGGCCGCAACGTGGTGGTTATCGGCGGCGGCATGACGGCGGTGGACGCCGCCGTGCAATCCAAGCTCCTCGGGGCGGAGAGTGTCACCATCCTCTACCGCCGGGGCCGCGACGCCATGCCCGCCAGCCGCTATGAACAGGATCTGGCCGCCTCCAGGGGCGTTCGGATCATCTTCAACGCCATGCCGGTGCGAATGACCGGAAACGGCGCGGTGCAGGCCCTTGAGGCCGAATACACGACGCAGACGCCCGAGGGGCTGAAAGGCACGGGCGAGCGCTTTACCCTCCCCGCCGACCAGGTCTTCAAGGCCATCGGGCAGTCGCTCGGCGATGCCGGGGCTCTGAAACTGGACGGGCGCAAGATCGCCATCACCGGCGCGGGCCGCACCTCCGAGGCCGGGGTTTGGGCCGGGGGCGATTGCGCAAGCAGCGGCGATGACCTGACCGTGACGGCGGTGGCCGAAGGGCGCGACGCGGCGGAGGACATCCACGCAAGCCTGAGCGCGTGACGCGCGGCCCCGATTTGAATGTGATTCCGGGCGATGCGGCCTTCCGTGCTACACTCGGCCCGCTGCGAGACCTGAAAGGACGACACCCATGGCTGATCTGACGACAGACTTCCTCGGCATCAAGACCCCCAACCCGTTCTGGCTGGCCTCTGCCCCGCCCACGGACAAGGAATACAATGTCCGCCGCGCTTTCGAGGCCGGATGGGGCGGCGTGGTCTGGAAGACGCTCGGCGCGGAAGGCCCGCCCGTCGTCAATGTGAACGGCCCGCGCTATGGCGCGATCTGGGGGGCGGATCGCCGCCTGTTGGGCCTCAACAATATCGAGCTGATCACCGACCGGCCCTTGCAGGTGAACCTTGATGAAATCGCCCGCGTCAAGAAGGACTATCCCGACCGGGCCATCATCGCCTCGATCATGGTGCCCTGCGAGGAACAGGCCTGGAAGGACATCCTGCCGCGCGTCGAGGATACCGGCGCGGACGGGATCGAGCTCAACTTCGGCTGCCCGCATGGCATGGCCGAACGCGGCATGGGGTCTGCCGTGGGGCAGGTGCCGGAATATGTCCAGATGGTCGCGGAATGGTGCAAGATGTATTACTCGCGCCCCGTCATCGTGAAGCTGACACCGAACATCACCGATATTCGCAGCTCGGCGCGTGCGGCCAAGGCGGGCGGGGCGGATGCGGTGTCCCTCATCAACACGATCAACTCGATCACCTCGGTCAATCTCGATGTGATGAGCCCCGAGCCGATGATCGACGGCAAGGGCACGCATGGCGGGTATTGCGGGCCGGCGGTCAAACCCATCGCCATGCACATGGTGGCGGAGATTGCCCGCGACCCGGAAACCCACGGCTTCCCCATCTCGGCCATCGGCGGCATCACCACATGGCGCGACGCGGCCGAGTTCATGGCGCTTGGCGCGGGGAATGTGCAGGTCTGTACGGCCGCCATGACCTATGGCTTCAAGATCGTCGAGGAGATGATCTCGGGGCTTTCCCAGTGGATGGACGAAAAGGGCCATACCAGCACGCAGGACTTCATCGGCCAGGCTGTTCCGAACGTGACGGATTGGAATTACCTCAACCTCAACCACGTCACCAAGGCGCGCATCGACCAGGATATGTGCATCAAATGCGGGCGTTGCTATGCGGCTTGCGAGGATACGTCGCACCAGGCGATTTCCATGTCGGCGGATCGCGTCTTCGAGGTCAAGGATGACGAATGCGTTGCCTGCAACCTCTGCGTCAATGTCTGCCCGGTCGAGGATTGCATCACCATGGTGACGCTGGAGCCCGGCCAGATCGACGAACGCACCGGCAAGGTGGTGGAGGAGGACTACGCCAACTGGACGACCCATCCCAACAATCCCGGCGCGCAGGCGGCGGAATGAGGTGATCTTGCTGAATGTCACGCGCTGGCCCGCCCTTGCCGTAATTGCTCTTGCGGGGCTGTCGGCGGTGGCGCTGGCCTTCATCTCGGTCAACCTCTTTGCCATTGCGATGGCCAATTTCGACTTCATCCAGCGCCACGGGCTGGTGGCGCTGCGCGAAGGGGCGCTGGTGCAGCTTCTGCAACTGACGGGCACCGGGCTGGTGGCCCTGACCTGCTATCTCGTCTTCAAGATCTGCGAGGCCGAGCTTGTGTTTCGCTACTTTCGTTGGGCGGGGCGTGTCGAGGCGGGGATGACCGGACGGCGGCAATTGCGGTTCCGGCGTGAGAGAAAGGACAAGACATGATTGAAGCGCTCGACCATGTGAACCTGCGCACGGGCCAGCTCGACACGATGGTCGACTGGTATGGGCGTGTACTGATGATGCAGCCCGGTGCGCGCCCCGCGTTCGGTTTTCCGGGCGCCTGGCTCTATGCGGGCGATCAGGCGGTTATCCATCTGATAGAGGATGGGGCCGTCGACGGCCCCGGCGGCGACACCCTGGCGCTGGAGCATTTCGCCCTGCGCGCAACGGGCTATGCCGATTTCATCGCGCGGCTGGAGGAGATGGGCATCCCCTACCGCCTGTCCCGCGTGCCACCCGGCCCGGTCGATGTGGTGCAGGTCAATATCCACGACCCCGACGGCAACCATATCCATATCGATTTCACCGCTGCCGATGTGGCGCGCTGAGGCTCTTCGAAGAGCCTCATGAGGGCTTTCGAAAGCCCTTACCCCTCCGGCGTCAGCAGCTTGGTGAACAGCGTCACAAGGTAGCTCTCGGCCTCTGTCATCGGGTCGTGCCCCGGCCCCAGAACGGCGCGAATCTGCACGTCGAAATCGGCGTAATGCTGCGTCAGCGCCCAGATCGAGATGATCAGGTGATGCGGGTCGATCCGCGCCAGCCGCCCGGCCCGCGACCAGCCCGCGATCACCGCTGCCTTTTCATCGACCAGCCGCTTGAGATCGCCCTCCAATGCCGCCAGCATCCGCGGCGCGCCTTGCAGGATTTCGTTGGCGAAGAGCTTGCTTTCACGCGGAAAATCCCGGCTCATCTGCAATTTGCGCCGGACATAGGCCAAAAGCTCGGCCACCGGGTCGCCGCCGGCATCCAGCTTGCGCAGCGGGTCCAGCCAGGTCTGCATCAGCCGGTCCATAAGGGTGACGTGAATCGCCTCCTTCGAGGGGAAGTAATAGAGCAGGTTGGGTTTTGACAGCCCCGCCTCGGCGGCGATCTGGTCCAGCGTTGCGCCGCGAAACCCGTGGCGCGAGAACACCTCCAGCCCGGCATTCAGGATATTCTCGGTATTCTTGCGCTGAATTCGTGTGCGCGGCGGCTGCAGGTTCATCCCCGTCCCTCGAATCTCGCGCCAAATCCGACAAAGCGCCATGCTATTTCTTGACTGACCATATCCCTCTGATAGCCTGTTCTTGACCGATTGGTCAAAAAGAACAATCAAGCCGGCCGGAGTTTTACCGGCGGCACGCAAGACCAGGGGGGAAGATGACCAGGATCAGACCTGTTCGGCGCGGCGCGTTCGACGGTGCCAAGCCCCCCTTTGACATGAACGCGAAGGAGAGCCCGAATGCCCGCCCCCGGTGAAAACCTCAAGATCGACGGCAGCCGCCTTTGGGACAGCCTGATGGAGATGGCCAGGATCGGCCCCGGCATCGCGGGCGGCAACAACCGCCAGACCCTGACCGATGAGGATGCCGAGGGCCGCGCGCTGTTCCAGGAATGGTGCGAGGCGGCGGGCCTGTCCATGGGGCTTGACGAGATGGGCAACATGTTCGCGCGGCGCGAGGGCACCGACCCCGACGCGCTGCCGGTCTATGTGGGCAGCCACCTCGATACGCAGCCCACGGGCGGCAAGTATGACGGCGTGTTGGGCGTGCTCGGGGGGCTCGAAATCATCCGCACGCTCAATGATTTGGGAATTAAGACGAAACACCCCATCGTGGTGACGAACTGGACCAATGAGGAGGGCACGCGCTATGCCCCCGCGATGCTGTCCTCGGGCGTCTTCGCGGGCAAGCATGACCGCGATTGGGCCTACGACCGCGTCGACGCGGAGGGCAAGCGTTTCGGCGATGAGCTGGAGCGCATCGGCTGGAAAGGCACCGAGAAGGTCGGCGACCGCAAGATGCACGCCATGTTCGAGCTGCATATCGAACAGGGCCCGATTCTGGAGGCCGAGGGCAAGGATATCGGTGTCGTCACCCACGGGCAGGGCCTGCGCTGGATCGAATGCACCGTGACGGGCAAGGAAAGCCATACCGGCTCGACCCCCATGGCGATGCGCAGGAATGCAGGCCGGGGCCTCGCGCTGATCACCGAGCTGGTGCATGAAATCGCCATGGACAACCAGCCCAATGCCGTGGGCGCGATCGGCCATATCGACATCTACCCCAACAGCCGCAACATCATCCCCGGCCGCGCGGTCTTCACCGTCGACATGCGCACGCATCTTCTGGACAAGCTCAACGGGATGGTGGAGGAGTTCAACGCCCGCGCGCCGAAACTCTGCGAAGATATCGGGGTGGAATTCTCAAGCGAGATCGTTGGCCAGTTCGACCCGCCCGCCTTTGACGAGGGCTGCGTCGCGGCGGTGAGGAACGCCGCCGAACGGCTCGGCTATTCGCATATGGATATTGTCTCGGGCGCGGGCCATGATGCCTGCTGGATCAATGATGTGGCCCCCACGGCGATGGTGATGTGCCCCTGTGTCGATGGCCTCAGCCATAACGAGGCCGAGGAGATCAGCCCCGAATGGGCCGAGGCCGGGGCCAACGTCCTGATGCACGCTGTGGTCGAAACGGCGGAGATCGTGGAATGAGAACAGCCATTGCTCTGATCGGGGTCGGGTCCGCCGATCGCCTTGGATCACATCCCCGCGGACATGCCCGGGGAGTCGATCCGGCAGGGCACGGTCGATCGCTGCGATCGGGACAGGCAACACGGGCCACGGGACTCGCGCCTGATTCCGGTGCGTGATGAGGAAAACGTGCCGGTCTGCCTGTAGGGCGATGCGCGCACGAAAAAGGGAGGAAAAACAATGACCACGAAAGTCATCAAGGGTGGCATGGTCTGCACCGCCGACCGCACCTGGAAGGCCGATGTGCTGATCGAGGGCGAGACCATCAGCCGGATCGGCGAGGATCTGAAGGGCGATGAATATATCGACGCGGAAGGCGCCTATGTCATCCCCGGCGGCATCGACCCGCATACCCATCTGGAAATGCCCTTCATGGGCACGACGGCGGCGGAAACGTTCGAATCCGGCACCTGGGCGGCGGCCACGGGCGGCACCACCATGGTGGTCGATTTCTGCCTGCCGGGCGCCGATGGCAGCATCAAGAACGCGATCAATGAATGGCACCGGAAATCGGCGCCGCAGATCTGCTCGGATATCGGCTATCACATGGCCGTCACGGGATGGGATGAGAGCGTCTTCAACGAGATGAAGGATGCCGTCGATATGGGCGTCAACTCGTTCAAGCATTTCATGGCCTACAAGGGCGCATTGATGATCGAGGATGACGAGATGTTCGCCTCGTTCAAGCGCTGCAAGGAGCTTGGCGCGCTGCCCATGGTGCATGCCGAGAACGGCGACCTGGTCGCCGACATGCAGGAACAGATGATGGCGCAGGGCATCACCGGCCCCGAGGGTCACGCCTATTCGCGCCCGCCCGAATTCGAGGGCGAGGCAGCGAACCGCGCGATTACCATCGCCGATGCGGCGGGCGTGCCTCTCTACATTGTGCATGTCTCCTGTGAACAGGCGCATGAGGCCATCCGGCGCGCGCGGCAAAAGGGGATGCGGGTCTATGGCGAGCCTCTCATACAATTCCTAACGCTCGATGAATCGGAGTATTTCAACAAGGATTGGGACCATGCCGCGCGCCGCGTGATGTCGCCGCCCTTCCGCAACAAGGAACACCAGCAGAGCCTCTGGGCGGGGTTGCAGGCCGGATCGTTGCAGGTCGTGGCCACCGATCACGCCGCCTTCAATACCGAACAGAAACGCGCAGGGAGAGACGATTTCCGGATCATCCCCAACGGCTCGAACGGGCTGGAGGAGCGCCTGGCCGTCTTGTGGACGGAAGGCGTGGAAACCGGTCGCCTGACGCCGAACGAATTTGTCGCGGCCACTTCAACGAACGTCGCCAAGATATTGAATATCTACCCGAAAAAGGGCGCGATCGTGGAAGGTGCGGATGCCGATATTGTGGTCTGGGATCCCAAGATCTCCAAGACGATCAGCGCGTCGAACCACCATTCGGTGCTGGATTACAACGTCTTCGAGGGCTTCGACGTGACCGCTCAGGCGCGCTACACGCTGAGCCGGGGCGAGGTCATCTGGGCCTGGGGGCAGAACAGCCAGCCGCAACCGGGCCGGGGCCGCTTCGTGCCGCGCCCGCCTTTCCCCTCGGCGCATGAGGCGCTGAGCAAATGGAAGGCGCTGACCGCGCCCAAGCAGATCAACCGCGATCCGCTGAACATTCCGGCGGGGATCTGAATGAGAGGTCCCGAAGCGGTGCTGGAAACGGCGCTTTATGCACGGAATCTGGACGAGACCGCCGGGTTCTACGCCGATGTGATCGGGCTGCGGGAACATTCGCGCAGCGAGGGGCGGCACGTGTTTTTCGAGTGCGGGCCGGGCATGGTGATGCTGTTCAATCCCGATGCGACCGAAGTGCCCGGCGGCAAGCTGCCGGTGCCGCCGCATGGCGCGCGCGGGCCGGGGCATGTGTGTTTTCGCGTGGATGCTCAGGCACTTGACGGATGGGCGTCGTGGTTCGAAGGGCAGGGGGTCGGGATCGAGTCCGATTTTTTCTGGCCCAACGGGGCGCGGTCGATCTATGTGCGCGATCCGGCGCGGAACTCGGTCGAGGTGAGCGAGCCGAAACTTTGGGGGCGTCCGGTATGAGTGTCATTCAGGCCAAGAATCTCGACCTGACCTTCCAGACCAATGACGGTCCGGTCCATGCGCTCAAGGATGTCTCGCTCGAAATCGGGAAGGGCGAGTTTGTCAGCTTCATCGGCCCCTCGGGCTGCGGCAAGACGACCTTCCTGCGCACGATGGCGGCGCTTGAAAACCCCACCGGCGGGAGCATCACCGTCAACGGAATGAGCGCGGATGAGGCGCGGCGCAACCGGGCCTATGGCTATGTCTTCCAGGCGGCGGGGCTCTACCCGTGGCGGACCATCGAGAAGAACATCAAGCTGCCGCTGGAGATCATGGGATTCGACCGCGCCGAGCAGGAGCGGCGCGTGAGGGACGTGCTGCAACTCGTTGATCTGGAAGGATTTGGCAAGAAGTACCCCTGGCAGTTATCGGGCGGGATGCAGCAGCGGGCCTCCATCGCGCGGGCGCTGGCCTTCGATGCCGATATCCTGCTGATGGATGAGCCGTTCGGGGCGCTCGACGAGATCGTGCGCGACCATCTGAACGAACAGTTGCTCAAGCTTTGGGCGCGCACGACCAAGACGATTGCCTTCGTCACCCACTCGATCCCCGAGGCGGTCTATCTCTCGACCAAGATCGTGGTGATGAGCCCGCGGCCGGGGCGGATCTCGGACGTGATCGAGAGCGATCTGCCGTCTGAGCGCCCCCTCGATATCCGCGATACGCCGGAGTTTCTGGAGATCGCGCATCGGGTGCGCGAAGGGCTGAGGGCGGGGCATGCCTATGACGATTGAGGCCGTGAAACCCGTGTACACCCCCTGTACACCCCCCCATGCACCCCCCGTGCAGACGAGGGGCGCGCGATGACGGCGCTGACCAACCCCGCCCCGCGCCGCACCCTGCTGGCGCATCTCTTCGCCAGCCTGCGCGGCGCGCTGCCGGTCGTGGTGGTGGTGGCGGCGCTTCTGGGCCTTTGGCTGGCCGCCGTCGCGCCGATGAATTTCCGGCTGGCGCTGGATGCGGCGATGCGCGGCGGCGAGGATGTGACGCCGGCGACGCCCGACGCGCAATCCGAGACCGGGCTGGTGCGGCTGATGATCGACAATCCCGGCGTCATCCCCGCCGCCTACGCGTTCGAGCGCCCGCGCCTGCCGAGACCGCAGGATGTCGTGGTGGAGATGTATGAGAACACCATCGGCCTCGCGCGCGGTTGCGAGTTCACCGGGTGGGGCGCGGGCCGCGAGCATTGGACGGGTCTTTCCGAGGGCTGCCTGCGGGTCGTCAACAACCGCCGGTCGCTGCTGTTCCACGCCTGGCAGACGCTGGCGCCGACGCTGTTGGGCTTTGCCATCGGCACCGGGCTTGGCATTCTGCTGGCCGTGGGGATCGTGCATAACCGGACCATGGATCTCAGCGTGATGCCCTGGGCGATTGCCTCGCAGACCATCCCGATCCTTGCCATCGCGCCGATGGTCATCGTGGTGCTGAACGCGGTCGGGGTGCAGGGGTTGCTGCCGAAATCGCTCATATCGAGTTACCTGAGCTTCTTTCCCGTCGTTGTCGGCATGGTGAAGGGCCTCCGATCGCCAAGGGGCATGGAGCTGGACCTGATGCGCACCTATTCCGCGAGCGGGGCGCAGGTGTTCTGGAAGCTGCGGCTGCCCGCCTCGCTGCCCTATCTCTTCGCCTCGCTCAAGATCGGCATCGCGGCGGCCCTGGTCGGCACCATCGTGGCGGAACTGCCGACGGGGGCGCGGTTCGGGCTTGGGGCGCGGCTGCTCTCGGGCAGTTATTACGGGCAGACGGTGCAGATCTGGGCCGCGCTTTTGATGGCGGCGCTCTGCGCGGCGGTGCTGGTCTGGCTGATTGGCGCGGTGGAGCGCAGGGTTCTGGACAGAATGGGGTTGGCGCGATGAGTGCGGCGGGGAATGAGGTCCTTCGAAGGACCTCACGAGGCTCTTCGAAGAGCCTTGTGCGCCTGGGGCTGATCGCGGGGCTGGTAGTCATTGCCGCGGCTCTGGACTGGCGCGCGGGGCTGCTCCTGGCGATCTGGTTCGGGGCCTGGGGGCTGAACACGGTGCTCTCGGTCCGGCCGACGCAGGCGACGCGGTTCGCGGTGCCGGTGATCTTCGGGCTGACGCTGCTGGTGCTGTGGCAGGTCTCGGTCCGGCTCTATGATGTGAACCAGGTGATCCTGCCCGCGCCCTCCGATATCTGGGTCGAGATCCGGACCAACGGGCCGATCCTGTGGGCCGATTTCGTGCAGACCGTCGTGAAGGGGGCGCTGAGCGGCTATATCATCGGCGCGATGCTGGCCATCGGGACGGCGATCGCGGTGGACCGTTCGCCCTTCCTGCAACGGGGCCTTCTGCCGGTGGGCAATTTCATCGCGGCGCTGCCCATCGTGGGCACGGCCCCGATCCTGGTCATGTGGTTCGGTTTCGGCTGGCAATCCAAGGCCGCCGTGGTCGTGGTCATGGTGTTCTTTCCGATCCTGGTGAACACGGTGGCGGGGCTGAAGGCCTCGGACGCGATGCAGCGCGACCTGATGCGCACCTACGCGGCAAGCTATTGGCAGGGCCTGTTCAAACTGCGCCTGCCTGCGGCCTTGCCCTTTATCTTCAATGGCCTCAAGGTCTGCACCACGCTGGCGCTGATCGGGGCGATTGTGGCGGAGTTCTTCGGCTCGCCCATCGTGGGCATGGGGTTCCGCATCAAGACCAGTTTCGGCGCGCTGGAACTGGCGATGGTCTGGGCCGAGATCGCGGTGGCCGCCGTGGCGGGCTCGGCGCTTTACGGGCTGGTTGCCTGGATCGAGGCGCGCATGACCTTCTGGCATCCGTCGCAGCGCGGCAAGACATGACAAGAACCATAACTCTGGGAGGAAAGACAATGAAAAGACTGATGACGACAACGCTGGCCCTCGGCCTTGCCGCGGGCGCGGCGCAGGCGCAGGACGAGGTGACCCTGCAACTGAAATGGGTCACCCAGGCGCAGTTCGCGGGCTATTACGTGGCGCTGGAGAACGGCTATTACGAGGAAGAGGGCTTGGATGTCACCATCAACCCCGGCGGGCCGGATATTGCCCCGCCGCAGGTTCTGGCGGGCGGCGGCGCCGATGTGATCGTCGAATGGATGCCCGCCGCGCTGGCGGCGCGCGAACGCGGCCTGCCGCTGGTCAATATCGCGCAGCCCTTCGCCCGCTCGGGCATGATGCTGACCTGTTGGGCGGATTCGGGCATCGAGGGGCCGGAGGATTTCCGGGGCAATACCCTGGGGGTCTGGTTCTTCGGCAATGAATACCCGTTCCTGAGCTGGATGAGCCAGCTTGGCATCCCCACCGAGGGCGGCGAGGACGGGGTCGAGGTGCTGCAGCAGGGCTTCAATGTCGACCCGCTGTTGCAGCGCCAGGCCGATTGCATCTCGACCATGACCTATAACGAATATGGCCAGGTCCTGGATGCGGGCGTCAGCGAGGATGACCTCATTACCTTCCAGTATGAGGATCAGGGGGTCGCGACGCTGGAGGACGGGCTCTACGTCTCCGAGGAGAACCTGGACGATCCCGCGTTCGTCGATCGCATGGCGCGTTTCGTGCGGGCCTCGATGCGCGGTTGGGACTGGGCCGAGGAGAATCCCGAAGAGGCCGCGATGATCGTGCTGGATTACGATGAAAGCGGGGCGCAGACCGAGGCGCATCAGATCCGCATGATGGGCGAGATCGCGCAGCTGACCGAGGGCTCGGTCGGGCGGCTGGACGAGGCGGCCTATCAGCGCACGGTCGACACGCTTCTGGCGGGCGGGTCCGACCCGGTGATCACGCAAGAGCCCGAGGGGGCGTTCACCCATGCGGTGACGGACGCGGCGCTGAACAACTGAGACCTCGCGACTGGTGTTGAATTGAGGCGCGGCCCTGCAAGATGCAGGGCCGCGCCGCTTTGTTCCTGATTGGCGCTTGTGGCGGCGGGGCGTTTTGGGCCAGACGGGCGGCGCGGGATTTGAGTGCGGACCCTCCGGGGGGGATATTTGCGGAACAAAGAAGGGGAGGGCGGGTTGCGGGGGGTGTCATGTCTTTGACGGCGCTTGGAAAGGTTGTTAATTTCTTTTCAGACCCTTGACAGGAGCGGCCCCGAGATGGCGCGCAGCACCCCCCCCTCGCGCAGGCATGCGCTGACCGGCAGCCGGATCCGCGAGCGGCGGCTGGCGCTGGGAATGAAGCAGGGCGATCTGGCCGAGCGGGTCGGGGTCTCGGCCAGTTACCTCAACCTCATCGAGCACAACAAGCGGCGCATCGGCGGCAAGCTTCTCCTGGACCTGGCCCGCGCGATGGAGGTGGAACCGGCGCGGCTGTCGGATGGCATGGATGCCAGCCTGAGCGACATGGTTCATGCCGCGGCAGGCGCCGGGTTGCCGGCGCTCGGGCCGCCTGCCGAGCTGGATCGGATCGAGGAATTCGCAGGCCGCTTTCCCGGCTGGATCGGGATCATCGCGGCGCAGCAGAAACGGATCGCCGATCTTGAAGCGGCGGTGGAGGGGTTGCGCGACCGGCTGGCGCATGACCCGGTACTGGCGGGCGCGATGCACGAGATGCTGTCGACCGTGGCCGCGATCCGTTCGACCTCGGATATCCTGGTGCGCGAGCCCGACCTGGAAGCGGTCTGGCGGGGGCGGTTTCATCGCAACCTGCACGAGGAGGCGGAGCGGCTGTCGGACAATGCCACCGCGCTACTGCGCCATTTCGAGCGGCAGGGCGCGCGGACCGACCTGGTCTCGACCCCGCAGGAGCGGGTGGAGGCGGCTTTCGACGCGGCGGGGCATCATTTTCCGGCCATCGAGGCGGGTGGCGTGGTGTCGGTTGCGGAGGTCATCGAGGGCATGGAGGGGCTGGACGCGGGCGCGGCGCGGCTGGCGCGGGACCGGCTGACGCGCTACGCCGAGGATGCGGCGCGGCTGCCTCTGGGGCCGTTCCTGGCGGCGGCGGCGGCGGTTGATTTCAACCCCGAGGCGCTGATCGGGATGGGCGGCGGCGACGTGGCGCTGGTGCTGCGGCGGTTGGCGAGCCTGCCCGAGGGTGGCGCGGAAGGCGTGCCGGGGTTCGGCCTTGCGATTTGCGACGCGGCCGGGGCGCTGATCTTTCGCCGCCGCATCCCGGCCTTTTCGGTGCCGCGCTACGGGGCGGGCTGCGCGCTCTGGCCGCTTTACGGGGCGTTGGCGCGGCCCATGGTGCCCGACCTGGCGGTGCTGGAGCAGCCCGACGGGGCGCGGTTCCGGGCCTGGGCGGTGGCGGCGCCGGTGGGGGCCACGGGCTTCGGCGCGCAGCCGGTGATGCAGGCGGTGATGCTCCTGCGCGCGGTGCCCGAGGACGAGGCGCTGGCGCAGGGGCCGCGCCCGGTGGGGCCGGGCTGCGAGATGTGCCCGCGCGAGGAGTGCGCGGCGCGGCGGGGATGAGGGGGCCCGCCACTCAATGTTTGACATTCGCGCGCGCGCATCGGCACTCTTACGGTGTGTGTCGCCATGAGCGAGACCAGGGGAGGTGCCGGTGAAGGGTCGCGTTCTGCTTGTCGAGGATGAGGTCAACATCTTCGAGGCCATCAGCTTCATCCTGTCGCGCGACGGGTGGGAGGTGCATGGCCATGGCAATGGCGCGACCGCATTGGCCGAGATCGCCCGCCAGGCCCCCGATGTGCTGGTCCTCGACGTGATGCTGCCGGGGCGCTCGGGCCTCGATATTCTGCGCGATCTGCGCCGCGATGCCGCGACCGCCGATCTGCCGGTGCTGATGCTGACCGCCAAGGGCCAGACCAAGGATCGCGACCTGGCGCTGGCGCTGGGGGCCAATGCCTACCTGACCAAGCCCTTTTCCAACGCCGAGATGGTGGCGACGCTGCGCGACGTGGCGGGCGCGTCATGAGCCGGCGGCTGTTTCTCGAACGGCGCACCTATCGGCGCAACCGGTTGCAGGATGCCGCAAGGCTGGCCCCGGTGCTGGCGATGTTCCTGTTTTTCGGACCGGTCTTCATCCTGACATCGAATACCGGCATCAGCGGCGAGACCGGCGGCTGGCTGGTCTATTTCCTGGGCGTCTGGGCCGGGCTGGTGGTGTTGTCGGGCGTGTTGTCGGGGGCGCTGGCGCGCGCCTTCCCCGATGAGGGGCCGGACGCGGATGGCGGCGACTGATGCTGTCGCTGGACGGGCTCATCGCGATTTGCGTGCTCTACGTGTTGGGCCTGTTCGCGGTCGCCTTCTGGGCCGAGAAGCGCGCCGCCGAGGGGCGGGCAGGCTGGCTGAATTCGCCCCTGACCTACACGCTGTCGCTGTCGATCTACACCACGGCCTGGACCTTCTACGGCGCGGTCGGGTCGGCGGCGCGCTCGGGGCTGGAGTTCATGACCATCTACCTTGGCCCGGTGATCGTCTTCGTCGGCTGGTTCTGGCTGCTCAGGAAACTGGTCCGGATCGGGCGGGCGCAGCGGATCACCTCGATCGCCGACATGATCTCCAGCCGTTACGGCAAATCGGGCGGGTTGGCGGCGCTGGTCACGGTCCTGGCGGTGGTCGGCACCACGCCCTACCTGGCGCTGCAACTGCAATCGGTGACGTTGTCCTTCTCGGTCTTCGCGCAGCCCGGCGCCTTCGGGCAGGTCGGATCGGACGTGACCGCGATCTGGGTGGCGGGGGGCATGGCGCTGTTCACCATCATCTTCGGCACCCGCAGCCTGGATGTGAACGAACGCCATCCGGGGCTTGTGTCCGCCATCGCGCTGGAGGCCATCGTCAAGCTGGCGGCCTTGCTGGCGGTGGGGGTCTTCGTGGTCTGGGGCGTGGCCGACGGGCCGTCGGACATATTGGACCGCATCGCGGAAAGCCCGCTGGCGGAATGGCAGCTCAATGGCGCGCGGTGGGTCGGGCTGACCATGCTGTCGGCGGCCGCGATCCTGTGCCTGCCGCGCATGTTCCAGGTGCTGGTGGTCGAAAACGCGGATGAGCGGCACCTGGCGACGGCGGCCTGGGCCTTTCCGCTCTACCTGCTGCTCATGAGTCTCTTCGTGCTGCCCATTGCCGTCGTGGGGTTGCAGGTGCTGCCGGGGGCGAACCCGGACCTCTACGTGCTGACCCTGCCGCAGGCGATGGGGCAGGAGGGGCTGGCGCTGCTGGTGTTTCTGGGCGGGTTCTCCAGCGCCACCTCGATGGTGATCATCGCGGCGCTGGCGCTCAGCACTATGCTGTCGAACCATATCATTGTGCCGATCTGGCTGCGGCTGACGGCGGGCGACGATCCGATGTCGGGCGATATGCGGCGGGTGGCGCTGATGGCGCGGCGCTTGTCGATCATCGGGGTGATGGCGCTTGGGCTCATTTACTATCGCGCCTCGGGCGGGTCGGCGGCGCTGGCCTCGATCGGGCTGATCGCGTTCCTGGGTGTGGCGCAGGTCTTGCCCGCCCTCATCGGCGGCATCTTCTGGCGCGGCGCGACACGGGCAGGCGCGGGCGCGGGCATTGCCGTGGGCTTTGGCATCTGGGCCTGGGTGCTGCTTCTGCCCAATGCCGCGACCTCCGGGCTGATGGAGGGGATGCTGGCGGGCGGTCCCTTCGGGATCGGCTGGCTGCGCCCGGAAACGCCGCTTGGCATCACCGGGGCCGATCCGCTGCTGTTGACGATGGTGCTGTCGCTGGGGTCGAACCTGGCCATGTTCACGCTGGTCTCGCTGGTGACGTTCCCCTCGCCGATGGAGCGGTTGCAGGGCGCGCAGTTTGTCAATGTCTTCGACCATTCCGCGCCCGCGATCGGCTGGCAGGCGGGGGTGGCGGCCGCCGATGACCTGCTGGTGATGGCGCAGCGGATCCTGGGCACGGGGCGGGCGGGGCGCCTGTTTCAGGAGGCGGCCCGCGCGCAAGGCCGGGCCGCGCGGCTGCCCGACCCGGACCCCGATTTCCTGAAGATGCTGGAGCGTGAACTGGCCGGGTCCGTGGGGGCCGCGACGGCACATGCGATGGTCTACCAGATCACCGGCGGCACCACGGTGTCGGTGCAGGACCTCCTGGCCGTGGCCGATGAGACCGCGCAGATGATGGAATATTCCAGCCGCCTGGAACGGCAGAGCCAGGAACTGACCCGCTCGGCCCGGCAATTGCGCGAGGCCAACCAGAAGCTGACTCAACTGGGCGAGCAGAAGGACGCTTTCCTGAGCCAGATCAGCCATGAATTGCGCACGCCGATGACCTCGATCCGGGCGTTTTCCGAATTGCTCAAGTCCGGCGATCTGGACGAGGCCGCCCGCGCGCGGTTTGCGGGGATCATCCATGCCGAGAGCCTGCGCCTGACCCGGCTGCTGGACGATCTGCTTGATCTCAGCGTGCTGGAACATGGCCGCGTCAGCCTGAACGAAAGCGCGGCAAGCCTTGGCGACGTGCTGGACAGGGCCATCCACGCGAGCGGCGTGATCGAGGCGGGCGAGGGGTTGCGCATCCTCCGCGACGTTGAAGCTGAGCGCATATCGCTCTGGACCGATCCCGACCGGCTGGCGCAGGTCTTCATCAATATCCTCTCCAACGCGCGGAAATATTGCGATGCCGAGGAGCCGGAATTGCGCATCACGGTCTCGCGCCTGGGGCCGCATGTGGATGTGGATTTCATAGATAACGGATCGGGGATACCCGAACGCCAGCGCCGCCTGATCTTCGAGAAATTCACCCGGCTGGAGACGGCGCGCGATGCGCAAGGCGCGGGGCTTGGCCTGGCCATCAGCCGCGAGATCATGGCGCGGCTGGGGGGCGGGCTGACCTATGTGGCGGGCCATGGCGGCGCGGCATTCCGGGTGCGCCTGCCGGCCCGTGCCCTGCGCGCGGCTTGACGCTTTCTTAACCCTGGGCCTGCCATAAAGGCGCGGATGGGTTTCAAACAGGTAGGCCATGGCGGAAAGCGGCTTCAACGCGGCATTGCGGAAGAAACTGGCAGGGACGGGGGCAGGTGCCGCCCGCGCGGCGTTGCGCCCCGATGGCTTGTCGGCGGCGCTGACCCGCGCGCTGCGAAAGGCGGCGGCCCCCTATGAGGGGCTGATGGCCACGCCCGACCCGCAAGAGGCCCAATGGGACATGACGCTGGCCGAGGCCCGCGCCGCGCTGCCCGAACATCGCCTGCTGGTGGTGCTGGAGGGGGGGCAGGGCGCGCGCGCGCTCTGCATCCTGGAAAACGGCGTCGTCGATGCGCTGGTCGAGGTGCAGACCACGGGGCGCGTCGATACCGCGCCAGCGATGCTGCGCGCCACCACCCAGATCGACGCCGCGCTCAGCCGCGATTTCATCGGGCTGTTCCTCGGCGGGTTTGCCGCCGAGATGGGCGGGCAGGCGGGCGTCAACTGGCCCCTCGGCCTGACCTATGGCGCCTGCGTCACCGATGATCGCCAGTTGGACCTGCTGCTGCCCGACCGGCCCTATCACCTGATCACGGTGCAGCTGTCGCTGGGCGACGGGGCCAAGACGGGCCGGATCATGCTGCTGGTGCCGGTCACCGGCGAGACCGCGTATCAGGCCGAGGACGGCCCCGGCGACGGGTTGGCCTGGGCGCGGCTCTGGCCCGCCATCGCGTCCGAAGCGCCGGTTGCGCTCGAGGCGGTGCTGTTGCGCCAGACCATGCCGCTGGCGCGCCTGCAGGGCCTCGATGTCGGCGACGTGCTGGAGTTCGACCGCGCCGACCTGGCGCAGATGCGGGTCACGGATGTGAAGGGCAAACCGGTCCTGCGGGCGCGGTTGGGCGCGGTTGCGGGCAAGCGCGCGCTCTGTCTGGTGCCCGGCGCGGGGCTGCCGCCGCCGAAGACCGTGGCCAGGCCCGCGCCCGAACCGGCACCCGAGAAAACCCCCGCCGAACGCCTGATCGACGCCGCCATGCCTGGCCCCGGCTGAGCATGGCTTGACCCTGCGCGCGCTTCGGGTCTTTCTGTCGCCAGACATCCGAACATCGAAAGGGACAAGGGCGATGAAATTCTTGCGCTATGGCGAACCGGGGCGGGAAAAGCCCGGCATTCTGGACGGGAACGGCGTGCTGCGCGACCTTTCGGGGCAGGTGGATGACCTGGCGGGTGACGTGCTGGCGCGGCTCGACAGCCTGACCGCCGATGGTCCCGTCGTCGAGGGCAACCCGCGCCTCGGTCCTCCGGTCGCGGGGACGGGCAAGATGGTCTGCATCGGCCTCAACTACCGCGATCACGCCGCCGAAACCGGAGCCACCCCGCCGCCCGAGCCGATGATCTTCATGAAGGCCACCTCGGCCATTTGCGGGCCGAACGACACCATCGAATTGCCGCGCGGCTCGACCAATACCGATTGGGAGGTGGAGCTTGGCATCGTCATCGGCAAGCGCGCGAAATACATTACCGAAGATCAGGTGATGGACCATATCGCGGGCTTCGTCGCGGTCAATGACGTCTCCGAGCGCGAGTATCAGAAACGCCGCGCGGGCCAGTTCACCAAGGGCAAGAGCTGCGACACGTTCGGCCCCATCGGCCCCTGGCTGGTCACGCCCGACGAGATCGCGGACCCGCAGAAGCTCGGCCTGCGCCTCACGGTGAACGGCGAGACTCGGCAGGACGGCAATACCGCCGACATGATTTTCGGCGTGGTTTATTCGGTCGCCTATCTGAGCCAGTTCATGACCCTGCATCCCGGCGACATCATCGCCACCGGCACGCCCGCGGGCGTCGGGCTTGGCATGGACCCGCCGACCTTCCTGAAGGCGGGCGACGAGGTCGTGCTGGAGGTTGACGGGCTTGGCCAGCAGCGCATGATTGTGGCGCAGGGCTGACACAATATTGGGGATGGATCCGAAACAATCCCCATGAAAACAGGCGATAGGGCGCGGATGTGATCGCCACAATTCGCGTCGCATTTGCCTTGATCTTGCACCAAATGGCCCCGGATTGGCACCGGGGCCATCCATTTTCCGCCCTCATTCACTGTCATGATCATGCCATCGAGCAACCAAAGAGCCCTGTGAAAACAAAAACCAGGTACGGGGCAGGAGAGATGAGCATGAACCGCTTCGTAGTCGCATTTCTTGGCCTTGCCGCACTTGGCGTTTCGGCCTGTTCCACCGTTCCCGGCGTCGACGTGACGCAGGATCTTCCCGCGCCCGGCGCGCTGCCCACCCATATCGTCAGCGCCGATTGGGACGTGCAGGAGATCATCATCGACGTCCCCGCAGAATTGACCGTGTCCGAGGCCAACCGCCTCAAGCCGCGCGCCGATATCGTCTGGCGCGAGGATCCGCTTGGCGACCGTCATGCCCAGGTGCAGGCGATCATGGCCGAAGCGATGGAGTTTGCCCTGACCCCGATGGAGGGCTCTGTCCCCGTCATCGTCGAGATCGAGATGACCCGGTTCCACGCGCTTACCGAACGCACCCGCTATACGATCGGCGGCCAGCACGAGATCGAGTTCCTGTTCACCGTGCGCCATGCCGAGACCGGCCAGGCCCTGACCGGCCCGCGCCAAATCGACCTGACCTTCCGCGCATTGGGCGGCCAGCGCGCCATCGAATCGGAACGCAACGGCATCTTCCAGCGCGACCGCATCCAGAGCCAGGTGGTCAGGTGGGCGCAACAGGAGTTCGGGCTGACACCACCGGTGCCGGGCTTCACCTCCTGATCCCCGTTTCCAACGGTAAGAAATCCCGATAAGGGGGGCGCATGACAGCGTCCCCCTTTCCCGTTCTGCGGCTCAAACCCAAGGCCGATGCGCGCCGCATCCGCCATGGGCATCCCTTCGTCTGGTCCGATGAGCTTGTGCTCGACCGCCGCGCGCGCGGGGTCGCCCCCGGTGCGATTGCCGTGCTTGAGGATGGCGAGCGTCAGCCGCTGGCCATCGGCACCGCGAGCGTTGAGGCGAAGATCGGCTTTCGGGTGCTGGACCGCGATCCGGGCGCGACGCTTGACGGGGATTGGCTGCGCGCGCGTCTGTCCGCCGCGCTGGCCTTGCGCGCGCGCCTCTTCGACGCGCCCTTCTACCGTCTGGTCCATGCCGAGGGCGACGCGCTGCCCGGTCTCATCGTGGACCGTTTCGGCGATGTATTGGTGCTGCAACCCAACGCGATCTGGCTGGAGGAGAGGCTCGACGAGATCACTGCGATTCTCAGCGATCTGACCGGGGCCACGACCGTGATCAAGAACGGCCAGTCCCGCGCCCGCGCCCAGGAGGGCCTGCCGGAGGAGAGCGCGATCCTGACCGGCACCGCCCCCGACGCGGCCCTGCCGGTGCAGATGACCGGGGCCACCTATCTGGCCGATGTGACGGGCGGGCAGAAGACCGGCCTTTTCTACGACCAGCGGCCCAACCACGCCTTCGTGGCAGGGCTCGCGCGGGGGGCACGCGTGCTCGATGTCTTCGCCCATGTCGGCGGTTTCGGCCTTGCGGCGCTGGCGGGCGGCGCGGAGAGCGCGCTGGCCGTCGATGCCTCGGCACCCGCTTTGGCGCTGGCCGAACAGGGCGCCGCCGCGATGGGGCAGGGCGCCAGGTTCGAGACACGGCAGGGCGATGCCTTCGCGGTGCTGGAGGCGATGGCCGAGGAACCGGCCCGCTTCGACATCGTCATCGCCGACCCGCCCGCCTTCGCGCCGTCCAAATCCGCATTGACGCAAGGTTTGCGCGCCTATGAACGCATCGCGCGGCTTGCGGCCCCGCTGGTGGCGCCGGGCGGCACGCTGGTGCTCTGCTCCTGCTCGCACGCCGCCGACCTGGGCAAGTTCCGTGCCGCCTGCCTGCGCGGGATCGGACGGGCGGGCCGCGACCCGCGCCTGATCTACACGGGCTTTGCCGGGCCGGATCACCCGCAACACCCGGCGCTGACCGAGACCGGCTACCTCAAGGCGCTGGCCTTCCGCCTCCTCCCATGAGGGCGGTGCTGGATGCCTGCGTGCTCTACCCGACCGTGCTGCGCCAGATCCTGCTTGGCGTGGCCGGGGCGGGGATGATCACGCCGCTCTGGTCGGCGCGCATCCTAAAGGAATGGTATCTGACCGCGGAGCGGCTCAATCCCGGCGACGGGGTCTTCGCGCGCGGGGAAATGGCGCGGATGGCGGCGCGCTGGCCCCGGGCCGAAATCGCGGCCAGCCCCGCGCGCGAGGCCGGTCTCTGGCTGCCCGATCCGGGCGATATCCATGTGCTGGCCACCGCCATCGAGGGCCGCGCCGACACGATCATCACCCTGAACCTCAAGGATTTTCCGGCGCGGGAGCTTTCCGCCCACGGCCTTGCCGCCCGCCATCCCGATGCGGTGCTCCATGACCTCTGGCTCTCCGACCCCGACCCTGTCGCCGCCGCCGCACGACAGGTCCATGCCGAGGCGGAGCCCCTGACCGACCTGGCCCTGCGCCCGCTCCTCAAGCGCGCCCGCCTGCCGCGACTGGGCAAGGCCCTTACCCGCTGATTTCAGTTTGCCAGAAATACCTCTCCCGGAGGGCCCATCCGCCCCGGGGCGCAATGCTGGAGGGAGGGGTCCCGCCATGCGTTCACGCATGGCCCCCGGTCGGACGCGGCAGCGTTCGACGCCCTTCACGCCTTCACCCACCGGGCCTCCAGCGTCTCGATCGCGGCAATGCGTTCCGCCGTCTTCGGGTGGCTCATCAGCCAGGCCGGGGTGCCGCGCCCGCGCATCCCCGTCAGCCCTTCCAGCTTGGTCAGCAGCGATTTCTGCGGGCCCGTTCCGATGCCGGCCTTCGTCAGCAGCGCCGCGGCATAGGCGTCGGCCTCATACTCATCGCCCCGGCTGAGACGCGCGGCCAGGAGCGACATCAACAGGTTCGCGATCATCGGCCCGACCCAGGGGATGAAGCGGCCCAGGACCGTCACCAGCACCGTGCGCACCGCGTTCTGGCCGGAAAAGTCGATCATCCGGCGGCGCGCATGGCCAAGCGCCACATGGCCCAGCTCATGCGCGATGACGCTGGCCATTTCCTCGCCGGTCACCTCGCCCTTGCGGTATTTCTCGTAGAACCCTCGTGTCAGGAAGATCCGCCCATCGGGCGCGGCAAGCCCGTTCACCGGGTCGACCTCGTAGATGTCAACGCGGATGCGCGCGATGTCCAGCGCGCGCGCCATCCGGGCGCAGAGCGCGCGCAGGCCGGGATCGGCCAGTTCGGTGGATTTCGCATCCAGCTCGCGCCGGGTGCGCCAGGCCGAGAAATGATACATCACCAGCCCGTAGGCGATGGCAAGCAGGATGGGGGTCAGGCGCAAAATCATGGCGCAGATATGGGGCCTGCGCGCCCGCGCGGCAATGGCGCGGGCGGCAGGGGGGCGCGATTGTCAGACCAGGGCGGCGTCCATGGTGATCTCGGCGCCCGCCAGAAGCTTGGAGATCGGGCAGTTGAGCTTGGCGGTCTCCGCGGCCTCCAGGAATTTCGCGGCATCCGCGCCGGGGATCTGCGCCTCGACATCCAGGTGCACCCGCGTCACCGCAAAGCCGTCATCGACCTCTTCGAGATAGACCGTCGATGTGGCGTCGATGTTCTCGGGCGTCATGCCGGCCTCGCCCAGGATCATCGACAGTGCCATGGCGAAGCAACTGGCATGGGCCGCGCCGACCAGTTCCTCGGGGTTGGTGCCGCCCTGACCCTCGAAGCGGGTGTTGAAGCCATAGGGCTGGTCCGAGAGGTGGCCGGACTGGGTCGAGACAAGGCCCTTGCCGTCCTTCAATCCGCCCTTCCAGTTCGCGCTCCCGTGTTTTTCGATAGCCATGTCGCGGTCTCCTTTTGTGAATTGTCTTGGAGGCCCAATGCGCGGGGGGCGATAAAGGTTGCATATAAAAAACGCCTCAAGGGGCCCTGGCGCGGCGCTGTTGGCGCAGGATGGTGCGGATCCACAGGCCCATGGCGATCGCCACGGTAACGGCCACCAGCAACCCGACGATATTGCCCATCACGTCGGCCACGGTGCCGATGCTGCTGGAAAACGCATAGCCGAGCCCGACATAGCCGGTGACCCAGATGACCTCGCCCAGGATGTCCCAGAGCGCGAACCGCGCCCAGGAAAACCCCGTCGCCCCGGCCACGAAATTCACCCAAGGTCCAAGCGGGGCCAGAAGCCAGGTGGAAAAGAACACACCCACCGCGCCACGACGCTCGACAAGGGCGCGGGCCCGGTCCAGCGCGGCGCGGCGCGCAGGCGCGCGGGCAAGGTGGGCCAGCAAGGGCGCACCGCCCCACCGGGCCAGGACATACCCGGTCTGGTCACCCAGGACCGCGCCCGCATAGGCCGCAAGCACAACGGTCCAGAGCGACAGGTCGCCCGTGGCCACGAAGGCCCCGCCCGAGAGCATCATCAACGAGGTGGGGATCGGCAGCGCGAGGCAGGACAGGAAGGCCGAGGCAAAGATGACATAGGCCCCGAACTCGGTCACCAGCGACAGGACGAGATCGCTCATTCCGCGCCCTCTGTGGCGCGGAAGGCGGCAATCGCGGCCTCGGTGGCGGCGATCAGGTCCGCGACCGGGATGCCGGATTCCTCGGCGATGCGGTCGAGATTCATCGGCCTTGCGGGGCGCGCGCCGAACGCGTCCAGCGCGTCGCCCACCGTCTCACGCGGGACGCGCCAGGACCGCGCGACATAGCCCGGCGTCATCCAGGGCTCGATGGCCTGTTCTTGGTGGGCCGGATCGTTCCAGTAGATCGCGCGGCTGATCACCTTTGCCCCGAAAAAGACCGATGCGGCCAGCGCGAGGGCCAGGATCACGGTCGCGACCGGGGCGGCCTGCCAGATGCGTCTGAGGAATCGGATCATGCGGGTGGCCCCTGCCTTGGCCCGGATCGGCGGGCGGTTTGCGGTTACACGCGGCAGGCGGGCGTTTCCGTCACCGCGACAGCATCCGCATGCCCGTATCAATGCCTTCCAGCGTCATCGGCACCATGCGGCCCTGGAATATCTCGCGGATCATGGCGATGGATTGGGTATAGGGCCAATGCGTGCGCGGGGTCGGGTTGATCCAGAGGTGATCGGGCCAGTGCGCGCGGGCGCGGTCCAGCCAGACCTGGCCCGCCTCCTGGTTCCAATGCTCGTTCGCGCCGCCGGGGATCGCGATCTCATAGGGGCTCATCGCCGCGTCGCCCACGAAAATGCACTTGTAATCAGGCCCGTAGGTGTTGAGCACGTCAAAGGTGGGGATCTGCTCGGTCCAGCGGCGGCGGTTGTCGCGCCAGACGCCTTCATAGAGGCAGTTGTGGAAGTAATAGTGTTCCAGGTGCTTGAATTCGGACCGCGCGGCGGAGAACAGCTCCTCCACCACCTTTACATGGGGGTCCATCGAGCCGCCCGCATCGAGAAACAGCACCAGCTTGACCGCATTGTGCCGCTCGGGCCGGGTTTTCACGTCGATATAGCCCTTCTCGGCGCTGGACCGGATGGTGCCGTCGAGGTCCAGCTCCTCCTCGGCCCCGGTGCGGGCCCATTGGCGCAGGCGTTTCAGCGCCACCTTGATGTTGCGGGTGCCAAGCTCCACGCTGTCGTCGAGATTGCGGAACTCGCGCTTGTCCCAGACCTTGACCGCGCGCTGGTGGCGGCTTTCCTTCTGCCCGATGCGCACGCCCTCGGGGTTGTAGCCATAGGCGCCGAAGGGCGAGGTTCCGGCGGTCCCGATCCACTTGTTGCCGCCCTGGTGGCGGCCCTGCTGCTCCTTCAGGCGCTCGCGCAGCGTCTCCATCAGCTTGTCGAAGCCGCCAAGTGCCTCGATCTCGGCGCGTTCCTCGGGGCTGAGGTGTTTTTCGGCCAGTTTCTCCAGCCAGTCCGCGGGGATCTCGGCGGCCTCCAGCACCTCTTGCGGCGTGATCGCCTCAAGGCTGCCGAAACTGTGGGCAAAGGCGCGGTCGAAGCGGTCGAGATGGCGTTCATCCTTCACCATCGCGGTGCGCGCGAGGTAGTAGAAACCGTCGATGTCATAGGTGACCAGCCCCGCGCCGACGCCTTCCAGAAAGGCCAGGTATTCGCGCAAGCTGACGGGGATTCGGGCGGCGCGCAGGGTCTCGAAGAAGGGCAGGAACATCGCCCTTACCCGCGCAGCAGGAACACGCCGACAAGGGTGCCGAGGATCAGCCCGATCAGGCCGAAGACGCCCGCGTAATGCGCCATATCCATGCGGTTGCCGCCCTTGCGGCGCGCAAGGAAGAGGCCGATCGCCACGCCAAGGAACAGTCCCAGAAGGTTCGCCATGTCATCCTATCCCATGGGGTCGGTCAGCTTTGCGGCGGCAGGGCGGCGACCTCGGTCAGCCGTTCGCGCACGGCCTGGTCCGCACCGAAGCCATAGCGCGCCCATCCCAGACTGTCGAGCCGGACGGTGGCGGCCTCGGAGGGGCGGCCCTGCAATTCCAGCGCCTCGGCGCGCAGCATCAGGAGGGTTGCCAGAAGCGAGGCGTTTTCGGCCCGCGTCGCGGCGGGCAGGGCATCGCCGACAAGGGCCAGGACCTGGTCGGCCTCGCCCGCGGACAGGGCAAAGGCGGCAAGCTGCATGTTCACATGCGCGACCTGGATGCCATTCGGGTCGATGCGGCGGAAATAGGTGCCGGCAGTGACGAAGGCCCGCACCGAGCGGTTGGCGTCCCGCGCCAGCGTCAGGCGGCCTAGCGCGAAATGGGAAAATCCGATGCGGGTGTCGCTCCAGCCCTGCGCAACCGCGATCTGCACCGCGCGTTCGGCCGCCGCGATGCGCGATTGCAGCGGCAGCCGGTCGCCAAGCGCATCCTCCATCGAGGCGATCCATTGCCGGTGCGGACGCGATGGCCCGCTGGCCGCGGCCCGGTTGCCGGTGGGGTTGAGGCGGGCAAGGATGGCGGGCAGGCGGGCCGCGACCTCGGCGCGCGACATGCCCGATGCAAGCGCGTCGTCGTAATAGGTGCGCAGGATCAGCATGTCGAACCCGGTCAGCACGGCATGGAAATTGTCGTCGTTGAAGACCGAGTCCGACAGCCGGTAGAGGTCATTCAGGGGGCCAAGCGCCTGGCCGATCTCCTCGTGTAGGCAATCGCGCACCTCTTGCGGGCTGACATCACTGGGGATGAAGATGGCCACCCGTTCGCGGGTTTCCAGCGTGGTCCAGTCCAGCGCGCCGGCGCTGCGCCGCGCCTGCCGGAACTCGGCCCAGGAGGAGACGCGCGGCACCACGAAACAGGCCGCCTGCGGCACCGCGCGCTGCATCCGGGCGCGCGGCAGGGTCTGGATGGTGATCGAGGCGGGCGCGGGCCCGTGCGCGACCTGGCGAATGTCGATCCGGGCCTCGGCGCGCAGGCGCGCGATCAGCCGTTCGAGGTCGCGGTTCAGCGTGACCGGCGCGCCGGGGGCCACGGCGACAGTCACCGGCCCTTCGAAGCGCGACAGGGTGGGGATGGCCCGCCCGCTTTCCATCTCGAAGCTGAGTTCCAGGAAATCGCGCGCGATCTCGGTGTTCGACCGGGTGCTGGCCTCGGGGCGCGGGGTGCCGAACATGGCCATGGGCGGCAGCGCCGCGGGCAGGGTCGCGCCGCGCCGCTCGGGCAGATCGGCAACAGGCGTGGCCGCGCAGGCGGCCACGAAGGCGAGGGACAGGATGGCAAGACTGGTCTTGATCATGGGCGGGTCAGTTTGTCTTTCGGCGATAGACCATGAAATCGGTCGGGGTGGCGATGCGGTCGTAAAGCGCGCGGGCGGTGGCGTTGCCGGTCTGGGTCAGCCAGTAGACGGCGGGGCGGCCCGCCGCGTCGGCATCCGCGTAAACGGCGTCGATCAGCGCGCGCGCAACGCCGCGCCCGCGTGCTTGCGGAACGGTGAAGAGGTCTTGCAGATAGGTCACAGGTGCCACCCGCCAGCCATGCGGATGTGCGATGGCATGCGCAAGGCCAAGCGCGGCGTCCCCCTGCCAGGCGAGCCAGCCGCGCATATCCGAATTTTCCGGGTCGGCGTAGCGCGCGAAGGTTGCATCATAGACCTGTCCATCCACCTGCGTCTCATAGAACGCCAGATAGGCCCGCCAGAGCGGTTGCCAGCTGTCGCGGTCGCGGGCCGCAAGGGGCCGGATAACAAGGTCGGACGTCATGCGGAGGCGGGCCTTTGCGGGTTTCGGGGGGTCTTAGCCTGCGATTGTGGCACAATTTGGGGGTCGGACAAGTCAATCCGCCCGCACTATCCCGTGAGATAAAGCACATTGCGTTGGATTGGAATCGAAAGACGCTGCCTCTCCCTGCGGTCGAACGCGCCTTTCGATGCTGTCTGCATCAGACAAAACGCAAAGTGAGATAGGCCAGCGACAATATGGAAAGCAAGGTCGAGATCAGCACGACCTTGGCCAGTCGCTCGGTTGCCACACCGTATTGCGTGGCGATGACGAAGGGCATGGCCCCGCAGGGACCGGCAGCCACCAGAAGCGTGATGTCGCCGGTAAAGGCGCTGGCTCCGACCAAGGCCAGCCCGCTGCCGACCAGAACGGGATGGGCCAGCAGTTTCAGCCCGACGACGGTCCAGACCGCGCCCCCGGTGCGCAGCAGGGACGAGCCCGCCAGCGTGATGCCAAGCGTGAAGAGGAGGACAGGCGCCGCCGACCCGCCCGCGAAGGTCATGAAGGTCATCAGCCCCGCGGGCGCGGCATCCCCCATCAGCCCGATCGCCACCCCGATGGGCGAGGCGTAGACGAAAGGGTTGCGAAAGAGCAGCCCCGCCAGCCGCCCCTGTCCCGTGCGCCCGCCGCTGAGCCGTGCCACCAGCAGCACGCTCATCGGGAAGATGAACCCGGCATCGACCATCACGATCCCCGCCATCGGCATGGCGGCATCGGGGCCCACCAGCCGCTCGGCGATGGGCAGGACGAAAAAGACGTGGTTGACGAAGCTGGTGGCCATGCCAAGCAGCACCGCCTCGCGCATCTCGATCCTGAACAGCAGCCGCAGCACCGCGAAACCGGCCAGCGCCAGCCCGACCTGAAGCGAGGAATAGACCGCCACCGCGCGCCATTCGATCTGCAAGAAGGGCGTCGTTGCCACGACCGACACGATGAGGGCGGGCACCGCGAGGTAGAAGGCATAGCGGTTGATGATGCCCGCATGCTCGGCCTCCATCACGCCGATCCTGCGCAACAGGTAGCCCGCCGCCATCACCATGAAGACCGGCAGGATCGGATCGGCGAGGGTGGCCAGCATCTAGCGGGCCGACCGCCCGCCGGAGCGCGCCATGAAGGCGAGCCGTTCGAAAAGCGCGACGTCCTGCTCGTTCTTCAGAAGCGCCCCGTGCAGCTTGGGCAGGGCCGAGGCACCGTCGCGCTTGAGGTCTTCAGGCGAAAGATCCTCGGCCAGCAGCAGCTTGAGCCAGTCCAGCACTTCCGAGGTGGAGGGCTTTTTCTTCAGCCCCTGCTGGTCGCGGATCTCGTAGAACTGCGTGAGCGCGGTGGTCAGCAACGCGGGCTTGATGCCGGGGTGATGCACCTCGACGATGCGTTTCAGCACGTCGATATCGGGAAAGCGGATGTAGTGGAAGAAACAGCGCCGCAAGAAGGCGTCGGGCAGTTCCTTTTCATTGTTCGAGGTGATGATCACGATGGGCCTATTGACGGCTTTCACGGTCTCGCCGGTCTCGTAGACATGGAATTCCATCCGGTCGAGCTCTTGCAGAAGATCGTTGGGAAACTCGATATCGGCCTTGTCGACCTCGTCGATCAGCAGCACGACCCGTTCGGGCGCCTCGAAGGCCTGCCACAGCTTGCCCTTGCGGATGTAATTGGCGACGTCATGCACGCGCCCCTCGCCAAGCTGGCTGTCGCGCAACCGGCTGACGGCGTCGTATTCATATAGCCCCTGCTGCGCCCGCGTGGTGGATTTGACATGCCACTCGATGATCGGCAGATCCAGCGCCCGGGCCACCTGCCGCGCCAGTTCCGTCTTGCCGGTTCCGGGCTCGCCCTTGACCAAGAGCGGGCGCTGCAAGGTCACCGCGGCATTGACCGCCACGCTCAGGTCTTCCGTCGCCACGTAATCGGCGGTTCCGTCGAATTTCATATACTGCCTCAATCGTTTGGCCTGCCCGATCGGGCCGGACCATAGCATGCCCTCATTTGGTCACAAGCGGCCATTAGGTGGGGTGACAAGGGGGCGATGTTGGAGTAATCGGGCCGCAATGAGGCCGCGTGAGGACGTGATGACTGAGTCGCCCCCTCGTTCCGGTCCCGCGAAAGGGAGAACAATGAAAGCTGAAGTCTTTCTGCCTGATGATTACCGTCCCGCCGAGGATGAACCGTTCATGAATGACCGCCAGGTGGAGTATTTCCGCCGCAAGCTGATCGCCTGGCGCGAGGACCTTCTTGATGAAAGCCGCTCGACCGTCGCGGTCCTGCAGGGCGACACCCGCAACATCCCCGATGTGGCCGACCGCGCCTCGGAGGAAACCGACCGCGCGCTGGAATTGCGCACCCGCGACCGCCAGCGCAAGCTGATCTCGAAGATCGACTCTGCCCTGCGCCGGATCGAAGAGGGCGAATACGGCTATTGCGAGAAAACCGGCGATCCGATCTCGCTCAAGCGCCTCGATGCGCGGCCCATCGCGACCATGAGCCTGGAGGCCCAGGAACGCCACGAGCGCCGCGAGAAAGTGCATCGCGACGACTGAGGCGCGGTGCCTCATGGCAATCCCCGGGCGACCGGGGCAGGGATGAAACCGGGGCCTTTTGGGGGTGCCCGGTTTTTTCATGCGAAAGGCAGGGGCCATGCTGAAAGGGCAGGAGATCACCGTTCTGGGCGCGGGCATCGCGGGGCTGGCCGTGGCAACCGCCCTGGCGCAGCGCGGCGCGCAGGTGCGCGTGCTGGAACAGGCCGATGCGATCCGCGAGGTCGGCGCCGGGTTGCAGGTCACGCCCAATGGCGTGGCGGTGCTGCGCGCGCTCGGGCTGGAAGGCGCGCTGCAGGCGGCGGCCCCGCTCGCGCGCGCGGTGCAGCTGCGCGATTTCCGCCGCGGCGATCCGGTGTTCCGGCTGGACCTCACCCGCCCCGACCGGCCCTATCACCTGACCCACCGCGCCGACCTGATCAATATCCTGCGCCAGGGCGCGAGCGAGGCCGGCGCCCGCATCGAGCTTGGCCAGCACGTCACGGGCGTCGACCCCGAGGCGGGCCAGATGCAGGTCAACGGCCACACCGAAACCGCGCCGCTGATCATCGGGGCAGGGGGGCTGCATTCGCCCACCCGTGCCGCGCTGAACCCCGGCGGGCAGCCCTTCTTCACCGGCCAGGTCGCCTGGCGCAGCACCATCCCCTGGGATGACCCGACCACCCCGCCCGAGGCGACGGTCCATATGGGGCCGGGCCGCCACCTGGTGACCTATCCCCTGCGCGGTGGCGCGCTGCTCAATGTGGTGGCGGTCGAAGAACGCGATGCGTGGGCCGCCGAGGGCTGGCACCACCGCGACGACCCCCAGGCCCCCTGGCGCGCCTTCGTCGATTTCTGCCCCGAGGTGCGCGACATCCTCTACCGCGCCGAGGAGGTGTTTCTCTGGGGCCTCTTCCGCCACCCGGTCGCGCGCAACTGGGGCCAGGGCCGCGCGGCCATCCTGGGCGATGCGGCGCATCCGACGCTGCCCTTCCTGGCGCAGGGCGCCAACATGGCGCTGGAGGATGCCTGGGTGCTGGCCGACTGCCTCGACACCCATGCGACGACCGAGGCCGCCTTCGCCACCTACCAGGCCCGCCGCCGCCCGCGCGCCGCGCGTGTCATCGACGCCGCCTCCCGGAACGCGCGGAACTACCACCTGCATCCCGGTCCCACCCGCGCTGCGGCACATCTGGCCCTGAGACTGGGCACCAGGCTGGCCCCCGGCCTCGCCGCACGCCAGTTCGAGTGGCTCTACGGGCATGACGTAACCCGACATTAAGGTTAACGCGCGCGCCGTTCACCTTGACGCGCGCCCTTCTTTCCGACGGTCCCCGCCCGCCTTCTTTGTTCCGCAAATATCCAGTCCGTTTGGATTATGCGATGATGGTTGCGGGCGGGAGCTCGTAAATATCCAGATGCTTTGAGCTTTCAAAGACATCGTCTCCGGGCTTGAGCCCCGCCCGCATTGGTTTGTCCTGCAC
>NZ_JBSXNT010000036.1:0-92721 GCF_056857775.1 Alterinioella sp. B-7 | reverse complement strand
CGGCCCTCTCGCGCTGACTCGCGGGATCAGAAGATCTGCGCAGCAAAGCAGCTGTATTGCGCCCGGGTCCAGGTGTGGGGCCGGACTCAGCCACCGCTCTGCTGGCCGAGATGCGGGAACTGGGCACGCTCACCCCGCGCCAGGTCGCGGCGCTCGCAGGCGTGGCTCCCATGGCTCGACATAGCGGTGTGCGCACCGGCAAACGCCGGGTCGGCGCCGGGCGCAAGGGCCTGCGCGATGTGCTGTACATGGCTGGGCTCAGCGCTGCGCGACACGAACCATCCCTGCGCGCTTTCTCAGACCGGCTCACAGCAAACGGCAAAGCTCCAAAACAGGCCATCATCGCTGTCACGCGCAAACTGCTCATCATTCTAAATGCCATGATCCGCGAAAACAGGCCATACCAGCCAACCTGAACAACACACTTGCCCGGGGGGTTTGGGGGGCTGGCCCCCCAATTCGTCGGATTGCGAAGCAATTCGATCCCCTACCCCGCCAAGAGCCGCAAGCCTTGCGTCACATCGGCCCGCACCGCCACACGCAACCCCGGCTCGTCCCCCGCCTTCAACGCCGCCAGAATCAGCCGGTGGTGACGTGGCGGATCGGTCCGCCTGAGCCGCCCGTAAAGCGCACGCATGGTCGGGCCCATCTGCAACCAGACGGTTTCCGCCAGCGCCAGCATCGCCGGGGCCTGCGCGCGCAGGTAGAGGGTGCGGTGAAACTCCAGGTTGGCGCGGATATAGCCCACGGCATCGCGTTTCGCGACCGCCTCGGCCACGGTGGTGTTGATCGTATCCAGCCGATCCAGCAGCGCCAAATGCGCCCGCGGCAGCGCGCGCGCGGCCAGTTCCGGCTCCAGCAGCGCCCGGATCGCGGCCAGCTCCTCGATCCGGTCATTGCTCAGTTCCGGCGTCCCGACCCGCCCCGAGGAAGACAGCGACAGCGCCCCTTCGCTGACCAGCCGCCGCACCGCCTCGCGGGCGGGCGTCATCGAGACTCCAAATTCCTTGCCGATCCCGCGCAGGGTCAGCGCCTGGCCCGGTGCAATCTCGCCATGCATGATCCGGGTCCGCAAGGTGCGGAACACGCGGTCATGGGCGACACCGGCATCGGGCGGGCGGGGATTCAACAGCATGAAATTACGTGATCACAAGCCGCCCCTCAGGGCAAGCTGTCAAAGCGCCAGGCCAGAAGCTCGGAGCCCTGCGCCTTCAACCACCCCCGCGGCGCGGCGTAGCCGGGGCAAAGCCGCGCGCAGGTGGCCCAGAAGGCGGGCGAATGGTCCATATGGGCCAGGTGCGCGACCTCATGCGCGGCGACGTAATCCAAGACCTCGGTCGGCGCCATGATCAGCCGCCAACAGAACATCAGATCCCCGCGCGAGGAACAACTGCCCCAGCGCGACCGCGTATCGCGCAGCGTGATCTTGCCGTGGGACAGGCCAAGCGCTCGTGCATGAACCGCGCAGCGTGCCGCCAATTCCTCGCGCGCCATGCGTTTCAGGAGGGAGGTCAGCGCCACCGGCCCGCGTGGCCCCTCGGGCATGAACAGCACGCCATCGCGAAACCGCGCGGCGCGTCCGTGTGCCGCCTGCACCTGCCGCTCTACCCCCTGCACGGGAAAGCCGCCGCCGATCTCGGGCCGCCTGGGGCCCGGTGCATCCGACAGATGCTTGCGCACCCAACCGGCGCGATCGTGCAGGAAGGACAGCGCCTCGGCCTCGCGCGCGAAGGGCGGCATCGACAGGCTGACCGTCCCGCCCGAGCGCGAGACCCGCAAGGTGAACCGCCGCGCCCGCGGATTGCGCTTCAGCGCCACCTCGATCGGTGGATCTCCGTCCAGAATATGGGTTTTCCGCCCCATGCGCCCGCTTTCCTCATTGGCCCACCCCCGGCAGCCGAGGAAAGGCTTTGACAGCCCCGGAACATTGTGTCAGGTGACCGCATTCACTCGATAGCGATGATTGAAGGGGGTGTCATGCCCAAAGAAGAATGGGGCGTCAAACGGGTCTGCCCAACCACCGGCAAGCGGTTCTATGACCTGAACCAGTCGCCTGTCGTCAGCCCGTATACCGGCGAGGTCGTGAATATCGACACCGGCAAGGGGTCGCGCAGCCTGACCGCCGACAAGCCCGACAAATCCGCAACCAAGGCGAAGGCCAAGGATGGCGATGATGCCGCCGTGGTCGATGATGCGGATGCGATCCTGGAAGATGACGATGACGACATCGAACTGGATGACGATCTGCTCGAGGATGACGACGACGACGATACCGTCGCGCTGGACGATCTGGCCGATGTCGCCTCGGATGACGACGACAGCTGAGCGGGTCCGACTTGCGGAGAACGAGACGGGGCGGGCATCCATCATGCCCGCCTTTTTTCGTGCCGGATTGCCGGGGTAAAGGGCCGCGAATTTTTCCCTTGATCCTGTCCGCGCTCTCCCATAAACCGCGCCTACGGTCGCGACAGCGGCGGTATTCGGGGCCTTAGCTCAGCTGGGAGAGCGCCTGCATGGCATGCAGGAGGTCAGCGGTTCGATCCCGCTAGGCTCCACCAAGCACCTTGCAACGCAAGCTGCACGATCCGGCAGCATATCCCAAGGATATGCGAGAGGATCCCCCTGCCCGAAATTGATCCCTTCTCCGACGCCGCCTACAATGCTCCGATCCCTGTCCAGTCCCGGATACCAGCCATGACCGCACCCGATTTCGGCCCACCCACCGAACTGCCCGCCCGCACGGGCACCGCCATCCGGCTGCGCCCCGGCGACCGCATCCGCATCACCAACACGCATGGCAGCCAGGTCGTCGACACCTGGGCCGTGAGCGCGAATGACCCATCCGAGGTTCTGTCGATGGAGCATACCCGTCGCGTCACCGGCCATCTGCATCCGGTGACAGGCGACCACATGCTCAGCAATCGCCGCACGCCCATGCTGGCTCTGGTGGAGGACAGTTTTCCCGGCACGCATGACACCATCGTGGCCTGTTGCGATCCGTGGCTCTATGCGCATCTCGGCTGTGCCCCCGGTCATGCCAATTGCCGCGACAATTTCATCGCCGCGCTGGCCGAACAGGGCCTCCATGCCGATACCGCGCCGAACCCGCTGAACCTGTGGATGAATGTGCCGGTCGAGGGCAATTCCGTCACCGTCACCGCGCCGCTCAGCCGTCCGGGCGATAACGTTACCTTCCGCGCGCTCTGCGACCTTTTTCTCGTGCTCTCGACCTGCCCGATGGATGTCCCACCGGGCAGCGGCGCGGCCCCGATCAACGGCCCGGACTGCACACCGATGCCGGTGCATTACGCCGTCGCGCGGTAGCGCGTCACAGCAGCCAGTCGCTGCCTTCGCGCACCTCGATCAGCGTCGGGCGACCCGCCTTGAAGGCCGCCGCGAAGACCTCGCGGAATTCCGCCTCCGATCCCGGGCATTCCGCATGGCATTGACAGGACCGTGCCAGCATCTGGAAATCCGGGTTGATCCCGTCGATTCCGACCCGGTCGATGCCGCGCGCATCCATGTCGTCGCGGATCTGTTTCAGCGCCTCGTTGTTCCAGATCACGATGGGCAGGGACAGGCCCTGTTCGGCGGCCACCAGGATCTCGGGCATGGTGAACATGAATCCGCCATCGCCCACCATCGCCGCCACCGGCACGCCGGGCCGCGCCTTCATCGCGCCGATCGCATTGGGCAGCGCATTGCCGAGCGAGCAGAACCCCGCCGGATACATCCAGTGGCGCGGCGCGCGCGTGGGCAGGGAGAAGAGCCCGGTATAGGCGATCTGCGTCGCATCGGCGGACCAGATCGTGCCCTCGGGCGCGACCTCGTCCATGATCCTCGTCAGGCGCACATGCTGACGCTCGGCGGGGCTGAGCGTGGCGGCGATGCTCTCGCGGACCTGCACCAATTCCGGTCGCGGATCGCACACCGCCGCGCCCCCCTCCAGCGCCTTGCGCAGCCGCGCCATGGCGTGTTTCGTATCCCCCACGATGCCGATCTTGGGCGGGTAGAGATCGCTGATCTTGGTCGGGTCGATATCGACGCGGATGATGTCGCCGGGCAGGTCCATCCGCTCGACATAGCTGTCGGTCTCGGCCAGTTCCGTGCCGACGGCCAGGATCACATCGGCCTTGGCCGCGAAGTCCCTGACTTCAGGCTTGCCCATCGCGGCAGAGAGCGACAGCGGGTGATCATCCGGTACGATCCCCTTGCCCGCGCTGGATGGAATCACGGCGGCGCCCAGCGCCTCGGCAATCGCGGTCAGGTCCGCCGCCGCCCCGGTCGCGCCGCCGCCGGGCAGGATCAGGGGGCGCTTGGCCCCCCGCAACAATTCCGCCGCGCGGTCGACCAAAGCCATATCGGGTGCCGGGCGGGCGGGCAGTGGAACGGCCTCCCAGATCTCGTCCACCAACTCGGCCTGCACATCCATCGGCAAAGAGATATGCACCGGGCGGGGCCGCTGGCTGTTGAAGACGGCAAAGGCGCGCGCCACCAGGTCGGGGATGTCGGCGGCACAATGCGCGGTGGCGGAAAACGCGCAGATCGGCTCGGTCACGCCGCGTTGTTCGGTGATCTCGTGCAATACGCCCCACCCCTTGCCAAGCGTTCGCGTCGGCGGCTCGGCCGAGATCAGCAGCATCGGCAGGCTGTCGGCATAGCACTGCCCCACAGCGGTGGCCGCATTGGTCACGCCGGGGCCGGAGATGACGACGGCCACCCCGACCTCGCCGGTCGCGCGTGCCCACCCCTCGGCCATGTAGCCCGCGCCCTGTTCATTGCGCGACCGGATATGGGTGATCGCGCCCGCATTGTCGCCGCCGGTCAGGCCCCGGCACAGATCCAGCGTGTGAACGCCGGGAATACCGAAGACGGTGCTCACGCCATAGCGCGCCAGAAGGCGCATCGTCGCTTCGCCACAGGTCATGCTCATCGGGCCGGTCCTCCGTTCTTGCCATCGCGCGGCGAGTTGACCACCGGGCCGCCCGAATGGCCAGCACGAAAATGGGCGGCGGGGGGCCCATTGCCCATCCGCCGCCCATGCGTGCCACTGGCCGATTATTGCAGCGTGATCTCGCCGACCAGATCGCTGAGGTAATAGACCTGGTAGGTGCCCGGCGTGCCCGCACCGAGGAAATAGAGCCCGCGATCCGAGCCGTTCGCCTCCTCGTCATCCCAGCTGATCGAGTTGGAGTAATCATTCTGCAACGACCCGCTCAGATCCTGCCCCAGCGGGGCCAGCGGAATGCCATCGGGGCCGACCAGCGAGATGTAGTTGTTATAGAAGAAGAAGCGGTTTTCACCCTGATCGGAATCCGTCTTGGTGTTCATCAGCGGCCTCAACGTCGCATCCAGCCGCAGAAGCTGCCCCATGGTCGGCGTCATGGTGATGGCCAGTTCACCCCCCGTCAGCCGCCGGTCGCGCGACATGGATTCGTCGATGGAGAAGCCGTTCAGCGTGACCTCGACGGTCTCCAGCGGGCTCATCATCTCGCTGACGGGGATGTCGAGGTTCAGGATGATCTCGAATTGCTCGCCCTCCTCCCCCACGCTCAAGGTCGCCTGCGTGACGCCGTCTGGCACCATCCACAGGTTGTTCAGGAACGCCTGCGCGGTCTCATCGGGCCAGTCGCGCGGGCGGCGGGCCGAGATGGAGCCGCCGGAGAGTTCCACCATCGGCAGGTAGTTGATCCGCCCGAAGGCGCGCAGCCCGTCCTCGTCGCCGCCCTCGAAATTCAGCAAGATGTCGCGCCCCGAAATCGAGACGCGGTCCAGATCATCCGACCAGGCGACGTTGAAATCCAGGTCGATATAGTAGAAATCCTGATCCGGTCCGCTTTCCAGCATCGGCAGGGCGCAGCAGGCCATGCCGTGATCGGGCTGCAATTGCGGCAGCGTGTCATAGCGGGTGACGGAGATCGAGACCGGCGTCAGCGGCGATTGCGCCAGAACGGGCGCCGCAGGCAGCGACAGGGCAAGGGCAAGGGCAAGGACTGTGGCGGATGCGAGACGGGACATTGGTGAAAACCCTCCAAAATTGCTTTGATTAAGGGTTACAGCCTAGGGGGAGTCGCCGGGTTCGCTCAAGGTTTGTCCTGGATTTACCCCGGCTCACCCCCGCAGATGGGTCAGCAGGGCGGCGCTGGCGATGCCGTCCACGCCAAGACCGTTGGCGCGCTGGTAGTCGCGGATCGCCGACTGGCTGGCCGGCCCGATCACGCCATCCACCCCGCCGGTGTCATATCCCGCGCGCGTCAGCAGGCGTTGCACCTCCTGCCGTCCGGCCCGCGTCAGCCCGTATTCATCGGGCGGATAGGTGCCGCGAATGGGCGGCCCGCCGACCAGCCGGTCGGAAAGATGCCCGATGCCGATGACGTAATTGTCGGCGGGGTTGTAGCGCCGGATCGCAAAGAAGTTGCGGAACGCCATGATCCCCGGCCCGTTCACCCCCATCGGCAGAAGCAGCGCCGCCTCGCCGTGATCGGGCACCGGGGCCCCGTCCATGTCGCGCACGCCCGCCGCGTTCCAGGCCGCCACGCTGCGCCCGTTGCCGCGGCCGGCCAAGCCGGCGTCGAACCCGTCCGGCACCTGCACCTCCATTCCCCAGGGGCGGCCGCGCTGCCAGCCGTAGCGGCGCAGGTAATTGGCGGTGGTGGCCAGCGCGTCGGTCGGGTCATCCTCCCAGGCGCCCTTGCGCCCGTCGCGGTTGAAATCGACACCGTATTCCTCAAGCACCTCGGGCATGACCTGCGTATGCCCCATCGCCCCCGCCCAGGAGCCATACATATCGCCAAGCTGCGCATCGCCCCGGTCCAGCGTGCGCAAGGCCGACAGAAGCTGCGCGTTGAAGAACCGCTCGCGCCGCCCGTCAAAGGTCAGCGTGGCCATGGCGGCCAGCGTCGGGGCATCGCCCATGCGCGTGCCGTAAAAGGTCTCCATCCCCCAGATCGCCGCGACCACGTTTCCCGGCACGCCGTATTCCGCCTCGATCCCGTCCAGGGTGCCGCCATGCTGGCGCAGCCTCTGGCGACCTAGCGAAATCCGCTCATCCGAGGCGGCGATGGCAAGGTAATCCTCCATCGTGCGGTTGAACTCGGCCTGGTTGCGGTCGCGCTCGATCACCAGCGGCACATAGCCCATCTCGCGGCTGGCGCGCGTCACCGTCGGCTCCGAGATGCCGCTGGCCACCGCGCGGGTCCGGAACCCCGCCAGCCAGGCGTCGAAATCGTCATTCGGCACAGTGCGCCATTCATTGGCGCTGCGCGCGGGCGGGGCGATGCCGCCGATCCCGGTGGAACAGCCCGCAAGGGCCAGCGCGGGCAGGCCGAGGGCGATCATGCGGCGGGTCGGGCGAAGGGTCATTGCGTGGGTCACTCCTGGGGCCGGGTCCGGGCCAGCCTGCACCGAAGCCGCCGGGCGTTGCAATGGCCCGGTCGCCCGCGATTGATCCGGATCAAGTCCCGTCGGCTGAAACCCGCTATGATCCATATCAGGACCAGCGGAGGGAAACGGCATGAGTCTGAAGAGCATCCTGTGCGCCTATGGCGGCGAGACCAGCGGCGGAGGCGAATTGCGCCATGCCCTGCGCCTGGCCGATCACCACGGCGCGCACCTGACCGGCGTGCTGCGCCACGGCAACGACCTGCTGCAATCGCGCCATCACGCGATGATCCCGCATGACCTGATGAAGCAGCTTCGCAACCTCGACACCGACCGTATCACCGAGGTGAAGCGCAAATTCGCCCGCACGATGGAGAAGTCGGGGATGCAGGACCGCTCCGAGTTCATCAGCCTGGAGCCCGAGGGCGGCGTTCGCCTGTCCGAGCTTGCCCGCCATTACGACCTGATCGTCACCGGCCCGCATAGCGGCGCGACCGCCGAATCGCACCTCTCGGCCAATCCCGACACGCTGGCGCTGAACAGTGGCCGCCCGGTGCTGGTGGTGCCCGACGGGTTCGAGGCCGAGGGGCTGTCCCGCCACGCGATCATCGCCTGGGACGGCAAGAAATCCGCCGCCCGCGCGCTTGGCGACGCGATGGCCACGCTGGAGGAAAAGGCCAAGGTCACGGTGCTGACCATCGGCAAGACCCTGCCCGCGACCATGCCCGGCGGCGGCATCATGACATTGCTGGAGCGCCACGGCATCCACGCGGTGTCCATGCATGTCGACCGCGACCGCCGCTCCATCGCCCGGATCATCGCCGAAGCCGCGCAGAAGGTCGGGGCCGAATTGCTGGTCATGGGCGCGTTCGAACATTCCAAGTTCTCGCAGGACATCTTTGGCGGCGTCACCCATGACATCCTGAAAGCCCCGAAAATCCCGGTGCTGATGAGCCACTAAGCGCAATCCGAAAAGTGGGCACCGGTTTTCGGGCAAAATTGCGCGTCCACAGAAGGGTGCAATCCGAAAAGTGGGCACCGGTTTTCGGATTGCGCGCCTCTAGACCTGGCTAGATATCCAGCTTGATCACCGCGCCGGGGCTGGCGGCGCGGCTCTGGCAGGTGATCATCGCGCCCTCGCGCTGCGCCTTGGACAGCACGAAATCGCGATGCTCCACCGCGCCCTCCCGCACGCCGCATTTGCAGACACCGCAGATGCCATCCTCGCATTTTATATCGACGGCGATCCCGGCCTCCTGCAACATCTCGGCGGCGGATCGGTCCTCGGGCACTTCCAGCCTGCGGCCATCCTTGAGTTCCAGCGTGAAGGGGTGGTTGACGTAATCCGGCACCTCGGGAACCGAGAAATATTCCAGGTGCCGCGCCTCGTCCGGGAACCCTGCCGCCTCCGCGGCCTCTATGACACCGTTCATGTAGCGATCCGGCCCGCAGGTATAGACATGGGTGCCGGGGGCATAGGTCAGGATACGGGCCAGATCGGCGCGGCTGCCTTCATCCGAGAAATGATACTGCACCCTGCCCGCCCAGGGCATCGCCGCCAGATCGTCCAGATACCCCGCGGCGCCCCGGTTGGAGCAGGAGTAATGCAGCTCGAAATCGCGCCCCAACGCGTGCAGCCTGTGGGCGAAGGCGATCATCGGCGTGATCCCGATACCGCCGCCCATGAGGAAGGTCTTTTCCGCCTCCTCCACCAGCTCAAAGTGGTTGATCGGCTTGGAGATGAAGATCTTGCGCCCCTCGGCGAAGATCCGGTGCATCAGCGCCGATCCGCCCCGCCCGCCCTCCTCGCGCAGCACGCCGATCTGGTATTTCGACCGGTCCGCCGGGTCGCCCGACATCGAATATTGCCGCAGGAACTCGGGCGCGACGACAATATCCAGATGTGCCCCGGCGGTCCATTCCGGCAAGTCGCCGCCATCGAGCGCGCGGAACTCGAACTTGGTCACTTCGGGGGTCATCTTTTCGGCTTTCGTCACCTCGACCCGGATCACGGGGGCATCGCCCGGAACCTTGTAGCTATGCAGGAACCCGGTCTCGCCCATCTTCAGCCGCGCCTGGTATTCGCGCGCCGTGACCATCGCCTGATAGGCCTCGATCCCCGCCTCGCGGTCCATGTGGAACGGGTAGGGCCAGGGATGCGGGGCCAGCGGCGCGGGATAGACGGCCAGCGTCTGATCCTCGAATTTCAGGTCCAGATCCGTCTGCAAATCGCGCCGGTTGACCGCGTGTTGCGTCGGGCGATAGCCGCCATCCTCCTGCAACTCGATATCCCACCACCATTTCTTGACATCGTTCAGCCCGCCATTGCCGACCGCATCATCCAGCTTCGCCAGCACGGGGGCCGCCTTGGGAAGCTTCATCGCGGCCCACCGGAACGGGGCCTCCTTGAACAGCCCCTCAAGATTCCACGGGCAGGTCTTCATGCAGCGTCCGCACATCGCGCCGCCCTTGGTGGTGATCCGGTAGGTGGCGCATTTCTGGCTGTCGGATTTCCAGATCTCGTAGCCATTGAACATCAGCTTCGGACCGGCGGTGATCGCGCCCGAGGGACATTCGCGGGCGCATTTGTTGCAGGACTCGCAGAATTTCTGCAGGCCGAAGTCGATGGGCCTGTCATGCGCCAGCGGCATGTCGGTCGTCACCACGCCGGATTTCAGGCGCGGACCCAGATAGGGGTTCAGGATCACCTCGCCGATGCGGGAGACCTCGCCCAGCCCCGAGAGCAGCAGCAGCGGCGGCTGCAACACCTCGCCATCCATCACCGTATGCGCCTTGGCCTTGTAGCCCAGGTTGCGAATCTGCTTGGCGATCACGCCCCCCAAGAGCGAGAACCGCAGATAGGCCCGCATCGACTGCGCCACCGCGATCCAGTCATCGCCGCTGGATCCTTCCATCGTCTCATAACCCTGGTCGATGATCATGCTGATGGCCTGGTCATGCGGTGGGTCGATCGGGTCGCCGGCGGCGTCATGCGAATACCAGGTCCAGTCCGGGCAGCGGCTGATCCCCACCGCATCGACGCCGAGGAAATAGCTGGCCGCTTTGACATTGGCGGCATTGCGGGCGGCGTCATCGGGGCGCGGGCCGTCCCCGGCGGGACCATCCTGCAACAGCACGAAGGCCCCAAGCGCGCGGCGCTGCGCAAAGGCGGGCGCGGCCTTGCGCACGTAATGCCCACCCTTGGCCCCGTCCTGCAACGTCTTGCCCATATCGCCGAATTGCGCACGGGCGAACATGTCGGCGCGTTTCGGCACCCGCGCGACGCGCGCCTCGTCGATATAGGTGGTGGGCGTATCGACGCGTTTGAGCTTCTCGAAGGGCTGCGCGCCATCGACGAAGCGGCGCTTGTCATAAGGGTTGCCGTTCAGCCCCGACCGGGCAAAGCCCATCCCCAATTGCCACGCGGGGCCCCTGGTGCGGAACGCGGGCTGCGCCGCCTCGGGGGCCAGCGGCCTGTCGGCCTCGAGCGTCAGGTCGCAGGTCACAGCCGCCAGCCCGAAGCGATCCCCGATATAGGGCGCGCGCAAGGACTCCCCCCAGACCAGCCCCGCCGCAACGGCCAGCTTGTTCAGGTCCACATCGCTGGCGTTGGAGGAATGCGCGCGCGCGTCGAACCCCAGGATGCGGATGTAATTGGCGATGACGCAGGCGGTTTCCGTCGCCCGCAGGCAGGCGCGATGCTCCTGCGCATCCTCCAGCCAGTCGCAGCCCTCCTCGCCTGGCTCCGGCGCGCGGGGGTTCTCGTAGAGGAAGACCAGCGCATGGCTATGCCCCGCGATGCTCGTCGCCGGGGCCTCCATGCTTTCCTTGAGGTCGGCCATGATCATATCGATCCCCGAGGCCAGCGTCTTGGTCTGCTTGGTGCGCAGATCCTGCGCCAGGCGGTCGATATCGGGGTTCTCGACGGGGGTTTCCAGCAGCGCCGCACGCGGCAGCTCGCACACCCCCACCATCGCGGCATCCGAGAAGTAGCCGAATGATTTCAGGTGGTTCGACCGCTCAACCGGATCGGCGGGGATCTCGGCCACCGCCTTGTTGACCAGCCCGATCCGGATCGCATCCATCATCGCCTGGTATTCGCCCATCGCATTGACGATGCTCTCCGGCGCCTCCGGCCTGCGGAAGGACAGGGGCCGCATCGGCGTCACGGCATCCAGGTCCACCCGCGCCACCCGCGCCAGCCGTTCCAGCGGGAAGGGCCCCAGATGCACGGGGCGGTTCTTGTCGGAAAAGATGCGGGTCATGAGCAGTCCTGTCTGGCGATCCTCGCCTTGAATACCGCGCCGCCGGAGATTAGTCATGTCACCCGAATGGATGACATCATGCGCCCCCTGCCCCGCGATGCCGCCGCGCGCCTTGCGGCCTCGGTCCCCGGCCCCGATTTCGGGCAGAGGCTGCTGGCCCATATCCGCGCCGCCGCCAGCATCGCCAATTTCGGGGCCTTCTACATCGCCGATCGCGCGCGGCCCGACCCGGTGCTGTCGGTCTGGTCGGGCGAGATGAGCGATTACTGGTTCAACCGCAACGCCCGCACGATCCTGTCCAACCCCTTCCTGCGCGACGACATCGCCTCGCGGATCGCGGCCGCGCCCGAGGGTGGCCTCGCCATCGAACACTGGCACCCGCCCAGTCACGATCCCCGTGCACCGATCTACGCCCGTGATGGCGTGATCGAAAGGGTCACCGTCTCCTCGCGCACGGGCCGGGCCGGATTCCTGTCCTTCTACCTGCGCGGGGCCGAGGCCGGACCGATCAGCGCGCCGGACCTCGCCCGCCTCAAATCGGTCCTGCCGCTGGCCCATGAACTGATCGGGTTGCGCCATCGCATCGTGGGCTCCGAGGCGTTCCACTTCGCCCCCCGCGCCAGCGCCTCCGCCCTGCGGGAGCGCAGCGTCGCGGGCTTCGCCGGCCTCTCCATGCGTGAGGCGCAGGTCTGCGACCTCATCGTCAAGGGCATCAGCGTGGCGGGCAGCGCGCTGGAACTGGGCGTGTCCGAGAACACCATCCGCACCCTGCGCCGCCGTGCCTATCGCAAGCTCGGCCTGACCTCGGCCACGCAGGTGGTGGCGCTGGTCCTCGGCGCGGGTTCTTAGGGCTTTTCGACAGGCGATTTCCGTGAAACGCTGCCCGCGATAACGGAGGGTACCCCCATGCGGTTGCAGGACAAGACGGCGATCATCACCGGCGCGGGCTCGGGCTTCGGCGCGGGCATTGCGGCCCGCTTCGCGGCGGAAGGCGCGCGCGTCATGGTGGTGGATCTCAACGAAGGCGCGGCACAGGGTGTCGCGGGCGAGATCGGCGGCATCGCGCAGGTCTGCGATGTGTCCTCCGCGGCGGATGTGGCCGCGATGACCCAGACCGCGATGGACAGCTGGGGCCGCATCGACATCCTCGTCAACAACGCCGGCATCACCCATATGCCGAAACCGCTGGAGGAGGTCAGCGAGGAAGAGTTCGACCGCGTCCTCTCGGTCAACGCCAAGTCGGTCTACCTGACGGCGCGCGCCATCGTGCCCCATATGAAGGCCGCAGGCGCCGGCGCGATCCTCAACGTGGCCTCCACGGCGGGCGTCTCGCCGCGCCCCAACCTCAACTGGTACAACGCCTCGAAAGGCTGGATGATCACGGCCACAAAGACCATGGCGGTGGAGCTTGCCTCGCACGGCATCCGCGTCAACGCGGTCAACCCGGTGGCGGGCGAAACGCCGCTCCTGAAAAGCTTCATGGGCGAAGACACACCCGCGATCCGCGAAAAATTCCTCTCCACCATCCCGCTCGGCCGCTTCTCCACGCCCGACGACATCGCCAATGCCGCGCTCTACCTCTGCTCGGACGAGGCCAGCATGGTCACGGGCGTCGCCATGGAAGTCGACGGAGGCCGCTGCATATGACACCCCTCCTTTTCCCCTTCTTTGTTCCGAAAATATCCTCGGGGGAGCGCGAGGGGGCAGACAGCCCCCTCGCACCGGTCGGCGCGCCTGCGCGTCGAACCCATCCAAACTCGGCCCCCCGCCCATGATGCGCCCCGGTCCCCGCAACCTGATCACCGACATTCCCGGCCTTCTTGTCGGCAATGCCGAGGATCACGCCGTGAAGACCGGCGCAACCGTGCTTCTCTCCGACACCCCCTTCACCGCAGCCGTCCATGTCATGGGCGGCGCCCCCGGCACGCGCGAGACCGACCTTCTGGCCCCCGACAAGACGGTGCAGCAGGTCGACGCGGTGGTGCTGTCGGGCGGCTCGGCCTTCGGGCTGGATGCGGCCTCGGGCGTGGCCGACGGCTTGCGCGCGGCGGGGCGCGGCTTCGACGTCGGTGGCCAGCGTGTGCCGATCGTGCCCGGTGCGATCGTCTTCGACCTGCTCAATGGCGGCGACAAGGACTGGCCCGACAACCCCTACAAGCGCCTCGGGCGCTTGGCGCTGGAGGCGGCGGACACACAGTTCCCCATCGGGACCACGGGCGCGGGCACCGGCGCCACGATTGCCGATCTCAAGGGCGGTCTCGGCTCGGCCTCGCTGGTCCTGCCCTCGGGCCATACGGTCGGCGCGCTGGTCGTGGTCAATGCGCTCGGTCAGGTGACGGTGGGCGACACCCCGCATTTCCTCGCCGCGCCCTGTGAGATCGGGACCGAGTTCGGCGGCCTCGGCCCCGCGCCCATCCATGACCCCACCGCCATGCCCCGCTTCAAGGGCCACGCGCGCGAGGCGACGACCATCGCCATCGTCGCCACCGATGCCGCGCTGACCCAGGCCGAGGCCACCCGCATGGCCACCGCCGCGCATGACGGCATGGCACGCGCGATCTCGCCCAGTCACACGCCGATGGATGGCGACCTCGTGTTCGCCGCCGCCACCGGCACCCGCCCGCTCGATCCTTCCGGCCAGACCCCGCTTCTGCTGGGTCATGCCGCCGCGCTGTGCCTCTCGCGGGCCATCGCGCGGGGCGTCTTTCACGCGACCGCCGCCAGGGGCGACACGCTGCCCACCCATGCCGACCGCTTCCGCCGGTCCTGATCGGGCTTCCCCGAAAGCCCCGGCGGCGTTACCCTGACGGGGAAGTTTTGACCGAATGGAGATGTCCCATGCGTCTTTTGACCCTCGCCACCGCCGCAACCCTGGCGCTTGTCCCCGTGCCAAGCCTCGCCGACAGCCATGCCGATCCCATCGCAACCAGCCTGCAAAACGCGCTGGACGCCTATGCCGATGGTGACCTGCAATACGCGCTGGACGAGCTCGCCTATGCCGAACAGCTTCTGAACGCGCTCAAGGCGGAAGGACTGGCCGAATTCCTGCCCGAGCCGATGGACGGCTGGACCATGACCCTCAACGAGGAGGCCGGGGCCGCGATGGGCTTCATGGGCGGCGGATCCATCGCGTCAGGGGACTATTCCGGCAATGGCGACGGCTTTACCATCACCCTGATGGCCGACAGCCCCATGGTCACCTCGATGGGCGCCATGCTCGGCAACTCCGCCCTGATGGCCTCGATGGGTACGATCCACCGCATTGGCCGCGTCAGCTTCGTCGAGCAGGATGGCGACCTGAACGCGCTGGTGGCCAACCGCATCCTGGTGCAGGCCGAGGGCGGCGATATCGACACCATGATCGCCCACCTCGAAACCATGGATTTCCGCGAGATGCAGAATTTTGGGCAATAGGGCCGGTCTCGGTCAGGGCGCGATCAGCAGTTTCGCGTCCTTGACCGCCAGCGCCTGCGCGGATGTCTCCAGCGCCTCATTCAACGGCAGGGTGGCGGAAATGTCGGTTGACCAGGCCCTGGTCGCGAACCGCGCCTGCACATCCGTGACGGCCTTGCCAAGTTTCTCGACCCCGGCCTCGCGCATCCACTGGCTCAGCCAGAACCCCTCGATCCGCTTGTCCATGAAGATGAACTGGCCCATTTCTCTCAGCACCGGCGGCTTGGTCGCCAGCCGCCCATAGGTGATCCAGCGCGCCCCCTTCGGCATGGCAAAGAACAGGTCGGCCGAGATCTGGTCGGCCACCGCATCCAGCAGGACGCGCGGGCCCCGCGCCTTGATCACCTCCGCCGCCTTCTCCTTGAAATCATCCTGAGAGGTGACCAGAACCTCCGCAGCCCCGAGCGCCCTGAGGTCCTCGACCTGCTCGGCCCGGCGCACCACCGGGATGGGCGCGAGCCCGTGATCCTTGCCGAGCCCGATCATGAACTTGCCCAATTGCGAGCCACCGGCGGTAAAGAGGAAGCTTTCCGCGCCATCCTCCCGCGCGATGCCGAACATCGCCATCGCCGTCATCGGGTTCACGATCAGTCCGGCGGCATCCTTGTCCTTCAGGTCGGGGCGCAGCGGGATCATCTGTTTCGCATCGGTCAGCGCGTATTCCGCCCAGGTGCCCGAACCGCTGCCGAAAAAGCTGACCCGCTGGCCGAGAAGTGGCGTGTCGCCCGCCACGACCTCGCCCACACCCTCGAACCCGGCAGGCGCACCCTTGACGCGCGGCTGACCGTAGAGCCCGGCGACGAACATCAGGTCCGAGGGGTTCACCGCCGCGCGCGCCACCTTGACCAGCGCCTGCCCCGGCCCGACCTCGGGCAGCGGCACCTCGGCCAGCTCGACCAGCCCGGTCAGGTCTTTCGGCATGTCCCGGTCGTCGCCACTGGCATAGCCATCATGGCACTGGATCAGGGCGGACATCTTGGAGGGCAGGGTCATGGCTGGGTCTCCTTTGGCAGCATTCCGACTCTACCTAGTGCGCCCGACCCGCCCCCGCAAAGAAAAACCCGGACCGACGCCGCGTCAGTCCGGGTATCTCGTTTCGCCAGGGGCGGCGCCTGTCAGTGCAGACGTTCGCACTGTCAGTGCAGACGTTCGCCCACCTCGGTGATCGAGGCGTCGATCAGCTTGTTGGCATCGGCCGCACTCGTCTTCTCGGCGATCACCTGCGCCGCCACCTGGGTGGCGATGGCGATGGCGCGGTCGCGCACCTCGCGCACGGCATTGGCCTCGGCGGACGCGATCTGATCGGTCGCCGCCGCCAACCGGCGCTTAATCGAGGCTTGCAGATCGGCCTTGGCCTGCTCGGCGGCCAGCTGCGCCTCCTCGCGGGCCTGGGCGACGATACGCTCGGACTGCTCGGCCACTTCACGCTGCTTGCGCTCATAGGTGGCCAGGATCGTCTGCGCCTCTTCGCGCAGGGCACGCGCCTCGTCCAGATCGTCGCGGATGCCCTCGGCGCGCTTGTCCAGCATACCGGCCAGGATGCCGGGCACCTTGAAATAGAGCAGCACCGCGATGAAGACGAGGAAGCCAAGCCACGCCACGAAATCGGTGTTGAAGAGCGAGAAGAACGACACTTCGGCGGCAAGTGCCGGCGTTGCGATCAGGGTAAAGAGAAGGGTCAGTCGTTTCATGATCCTATCCTCTCACGCGGGCTTCGACAGCCGAGGCGATATCGGCCTCGTCGGCGGCGGCACCGGGGGCCAGCTTGGCCACGATCGCCTGCGCGGTGTCCTTGGCGACGGCTTCCACCGCCTCCAGCGCACCGGCGCGGATCTCGTCGATCACGGCAGCCGATTCCGCCGCTTTCGCCGCGATCTCGGCATCGGCCCTGGCGGTCGCCTCGTCCAGCTCGGCCATGATCTCGGACCGGGCTTCGGCGGCGATGCTCTGCGCCTCGGCACGGGCGTCAGCCAGCGCCTTGTTATAGGCGGTCTCCGCCTCCGTGGCCTGACGTTTCAGATCCTCGGCCGCGGCGATGTCATTCGTTATCGTGCCCTGGCGCTCGGCCAGAACCGCCCCGATCCGGGGCAGCGCGACGCGGTCCAGGATCAGGTAGATCGCCACGATGGCGACCACGAGCCAGAAGATCTGGTTCGGGAAAGTCGAAAAGTCGAGCTGCGGCATTCCGGGTGCGGAAGCAGCGCCCTCTGTTGCGTCAACAGCCATCATATCCTCCTGGAAACCGGGTTACTCCGGCCCACCCGTCCAAACAGATGGGCCGTGCGTAAGGATGGTCCGCTCGGGGGTTTAGACGGCGAACATCAGCAGCAGGGCGACGAGGAACGCGAAGATCCCCAGCGCTTCCGCGAAGGCGATGCCGATGAAAAGGGTCGCGGTCTGGCCGGCAGCGGCCGAGGGGTTGCGCAGGGCGCCTGACAGGAAGTTGCCGGCCACATGGCCAACCCCGATCGCGGCAGCGCCGGACCCGATTGCTGCAAGACCTGCGCCGATATGTGCGAGTTCACCTTCCATGAGAATTCTCCTTACGATTGGAAGTTTGAATTGAGAGTGACGGGTCGGACCTCAGTGTGACGGATGCAGCGCATCTTTCAGATACACACAGGTCAGAATGGTAAAGACATAGGCCTGGATGAAGGCGACAAGCACCTCCAGCCCGAAGACCGCCGTGATGGCGAAGATCGGCAGGACCGAGCCGACCCCCAGCACCCCGGCAAAGCCCGCGAAGACCTTGATCACGGCGTGACCGGCCATGATGTTGCCCGCCAGACGAATGGAATGGCTGACGGGGCGCACGAAATACGAGATCAGCTCGATGATCGCCAGGACGGGGCGCAGCGCCAGCGGCGCCGAGGCCACCCAGAACAGGCCCAGGAACTTGGTGCCGTTCTTGACGAAGCCCACCACGGTGACGGTCAGGAAAACGGCCAGCGCCAGCACGGCGGTGACGGCGATATGCGAGGTGGTGGAAAAGCTCATCGGGATGAGGCCCAGGAAATTGGCCATCACGATGAACATGAAGAGCGTCATGATATAGGGGAAGAAGGGCAGCGCATCGCGGCCCGCCACATCCTCGACCATCTTGCGCACGAAGCCATAGGCCAGCTCCGCGATGGACTGCGCCCGGCTCGGGATGATCGCGCGGCCCGAGGTGCCGACAACCATCATCAGCGCGACCGCCAGAACCGCCAGCAGCATCCACAGGCTCACATTGGTGGGGGTGTACCAGGCAATCGCGCCCTCGCCGAACAGACGTTCGGGGATGAACTGGTCCATCGGGTGGATCTGCAACCCGCTCGGCTCGACGCCGGGAATGTCATGGCTCGATCCGCCAACGGCGGCCGCGGCGTCACCGCCATGGTTCGAGCCGCCTTCCACAAGGGTTTCCGCGCCGTTGGTTGCTGTATCTTCAGACACCGTTCAGTCCCTCTCATCGCCCTGCGCGGCCTCATTCGCCTGCGCATCCCGCTGCATCTCATGGGCGGATCGGATCATGGTTTTGACCCCCGCCACGAACCCCAGCAATGTAAACACAACCATCAGCCAGGGCGCGGTGCCGATCAGGGCATCCAGACCGAGGCCGATGAAAAATCCGATCCCCAGACCGGCCACCAGCTCTACCACCATCCGCCAGGCGTGCTGCGCCTGTGAATAATGCTCCTCGGTATGCGGTTTCGCGTCGCCCTGGCCCTTCAGCCGGTCCAGCCGCTCTTCCAGCGCCTTCAGGCGATCAGGATCAGGGTGGTCAGACATCGAAATTGCCCCATCCGAGGTGTCGTGCGGAACCTAGGCAGGCGGCGGGGTGGAGTCAACGCGAAGTTGACGTCGGCGGATGCTATTTATGTCTTTGATATGGATATATTTTTCCATTTGTCGCACCGCCCGCCTCCCGGCACGACCGCCCGCATCCCGCAAATCCCATATTCAACCCTTTGGTTGAGTATCCTAGGGCACATGCCCGACCCGGCGCCCGAAAACCCGCATCGCGCGCCCGTCGATGAACAGCAACCCGGCGAAGATCAACGCCATCCCGGCGATGTGAAAGGCCCCGATCTCCTCGTTCAGGATGGCGACGCCCAGGAACACCGCCGAAACCGGCGCGATGAAGGTGATGGTCGAGGCGATGGTGCCGCCGACGATCCGGATCAGCCAGAACATCACGATGAAGCTGGCCGAGGTCAGCACGAACCCGATGAACAGCAGCGCCCCCCAGGTCTCGGCCCGCGTGATCACCGGCACGCCCTCGGCCCAGATCGCCAGGGGCGCGATGATCAGCGCGCCGAAGCTCAGCGACCAGGCGGTCAGCACGGTCCGGTCCATCGCATCCATCCGGCGCAAGAGGTTCACTGCGATGCCATAACACAGCGGCGCCGAGATCGTGCCCAGAAGCGCCCAGGGGTTCGACGGCCCCTGCCCCCGCATCGCCGGGATCGCCATGACGACGATGCCGGCAAAGCCCAGCACCACCCCCGCCGATTTCAGCGGCGTCGCGCGTTCGCCCTGCGGCCAGACATGGCTGACCAGCACCACCATGATCGGCGTCATCGCATTGACGATGCCCGCGGCGGAGGAGGTGATGAATTGCTGCATAACCGGGTAGATGGTCAGCGGAATGGCATATTGCACCGTGCCGAACAGGGCCAGCTGCGCCAGCGCCGCGCGCGGCACCGCGCCCGACACCCGCCGCACCGACAGCCACAGCCAGCAGCCAATCGCCCCCATGCCGACCCGACCCAAGCCCACCGTGATCGGTCCCAGCTCGCGCAGCAGGATCTCGTTGAAGAAGAAAGACGACCCCCAGCCGATGCCCAGCACGAAGATCACCAGCCAATGGCGCACTGTCATCTGTCGGTCTCTCCTGTCGCGTCCGGTCCGCCGCCCGCTCTACCCCCGATCGCGCGCCATGCACAATCCGGAACCTGCGCTTTCCCTGCCGCTCCGCACCGCGTAGAGTTCCGCCATGCCCGCCTCTCTCGACACCGTCTTCGCGGCCCTCGCCGACCCCACCCGCCGCGCCATCCTGTCGATGCTGCTCGAGGATGACATGGCCGTGACGGATGTGGCCGAGCCTTTCGAGATGTCGCTGGCCGCGATCTCCAAGCACCTGACCATCCTGGCCCATGCGGGCCTGATCACGCAGGAAAAACGCGGCCGTCTGAAATGGTGCAAGCTGGAGCCCGACGCGCTGAAAGCGGCCTCGGTCTGGATGCAGGGCTTCGGCCAGTTCGAGCCGGTCAACCTCGACGCCTTCGAGGCCTTCCTGGCGCGCGAATTCAACACGCCCTCAGACTGACCTTTTCATTTTGCCGGAAATACCTCGGGGGTCGTCATTGTTGCGCCATTGGTCCGAACGACAATGGCGACGGGCAGCGCCCCCACGAAAGGGGGTGGGTGGGCGGGCCCACCCCACCCCTCAATGCTCGTCCTTCAACAGGAGCAACAGAGCCACCGCCGTCAGCGCCACGCCGATCACGATCAGCGGCCCCGGCAATCCGTTGCCCAGGAAGAACTCCCACCCGATCACCCAGGTCGGCGTCAGGTAAGTATAGGCCATGACCTTGGAGGAGGGCAGATGCAGCGCCGCGAATTGCAAGAGCACCGTGGTCGCCGCGCTGGCGAAGACCGCCGTGTAGACCAGCGTGATCCAGACGATCGCGGGCAGGCCCGGCCAATCGGTCGCCACAACCTCCTGCCAGCCCCAGCCCATCAGCGTGACCGCGCCGCCCAGCATGGTGCCGAAGGCGAAGACGACCGCGTTCTCGCCCCGATTCAGCATCCGCACCATCGGCGCATAGAGCGCATGCGCCGCGCAGCCGATGAAATAGATCACCTCGCCCCGGCCCACCTCGAAGGCCATCAGCGCCCCCAGATCGGCCCGGAAGATCACCCAGAGCGCGCCAACCGCGCCGCAGAACATCGCCAGCGCCATCCGGCCTGTCATGTGCTGGCGCAAGAGCAGGTATCCGAACCCCGCCGCCATCAGGGGCGTCAGCGTGAACACCGCCGAGGCCGACACGGGCGGCGCGGTCTTCAGCCCCTCGAACATCATCACGAAATAGAAACCGAAGAGGCCGCCCAGCACCAGGTAGCGCCAGGGCGCGCGAAAGGCGGCGCGCGGCACCCCGCCCCATGCCAGCGCCACGCCCCCGATCACCGCCGCCGCCAGCACGAAACGCACCGCGTTCAGGGCAACCGGCGCGATATGATTGGCCGCCAGTGAGCCCAGCGAGAACGACCCCGCCACCAGCGCCGAGAACACCAGCATGGCCAGGTGGCCGCGAGACACGCCTGACATGTCAGGCGGGCTCCACCGGCCAATCCTGCACTTTCTCTTTCAGGAACCGCAGGAAGGTCTGCACCTTCGCCGTCCGGTGCAGGTCCATATGGGTGACCAGCCACAGCTTGGTCGACCACTCCTCCATCGGCGGCAGCACCTCGACCAGCGCGTCTTCCTCGCGCACCTCGGCCCGGCTGATGAAGCCGATGCCCATATTCGCCCGCACCGCGTGGCGGAACGTGTCCAGCTCATTGGCGCGGAACACGATACATTCGGCCGGCACCTGCTCGGTCAGCCAGCGCAGGAACGGCGCGCGGCTGTTCTCGATGGTCGAGCCGATGAAACGGTGACTGTCCAGGTTGGTGTCATCGGGCAGGCCATGCGCGTCGACATAGGCCTGCGTGGCGTAAAGCCCGACCGAGGAGGTGCAGAAGGGCTGCACGATATTGTCGGGGCTGTCGCCGGGCTTGCCCGCCCGGATGGCGACATGCGCCTCGCCGTATTCCATGCGGAAGAGCCGCGTATCGGTGACAAGCTGCACCCGCAGGTCGGGATGACGCTCCTGGAACTCGCCCATCGCGGGCACCAGAAGGCCCGAGAGCCCGTTGATCGAGGTCACGATCAGGTCGCCCGTCACCTCGTTGCCGCGCCCCTTGATGCGGCCCGCAAGCTGCGTGAACTGGTCATCGGCACGGCTGCCGACGCTCAACAGGTCCTGGCCCGCCTCGGTCGGCGTGTACCCGCGCGCGTGGCGCTGAAACAGCTTCGCGCCAAGCCGCCCCTCCAGCGCGTCGATATGGCGAATGACGGTGGCATGATGCACCCCCAGCACATCCGCCGCGCCGCTGACCGTCCCCATCCGCGCCACCTGGTAGGCGGTGCGGATCTCATCCCAATGATCAAATGACATATCCATAACTCCGTGCGCCACTGCACATAAACCATATCATCTGGCCAGATTGTGCCTGATCGCGCAAGGCCCAATTTGTCGGAGCATGCAAGACCCCCCATCAACAGGATCCAGATCATGCCCCATTCCATCCTCCGCCTCGATGCCTCCGCCCGCCGCGACGGCTCGGTCACGCGCGACCTGACCGGTCGTGTCCTGGCCCGGTTCCCGCAGGCCGATGTCACCACCCGCGACCTGGCCGACGGCCTGCCGCTGATCGACGCCAGCTGGGTTGCCGCGAATTTCACGCCCGAGGCAGACCGCAACGCCGCCCAGCGCGCCGCCCTCGCCCTTTCCGATACGCTGATTGCCGAGGTCAGGGCCGCCGACACGCTGGTCATCGGGTTGCCGATCTACAATTTCGGCGTGCCCGCGACGCTCAAGGCCTGGATCGACCTGATCGCGCGGGCCGGCGTGACCTTCCGCTATACCGAGGCCGGGCCCGAGGGCCTTCTGACCGGCAAACGCGCCATCGTCGCGGTTGCATCTGGCGGCACCGAGACAGGATCGCCGCTGGACTTCGCCACCGGCTACCTGCGCCATATTCTCGGCTTTGTCGGCATCACTGATGTCAGCTTCGTCAGCGCCGACCGGCTGGCGCTTGACCCCGAGGCCACGGTAAAATCGGCGCATGACCAGGTCGCCGCATTGCCACTGGCGGCGTGACCCCGACGAGGCGCGCCACCCCTGCGGATGGGCCCGAATGGACGGGCTATCTTCTTTGCAATCCGGACCTTTGGGCTCCGTTCCAGTGCGGAATGGATTGCCGGGGCCGGACCGGGCGCGATACCCGGTCTCTTCCGCCTGTCGGAACGGAAGGGATGACGCTTGGCTGACCGACGGCCTGGTCAATCGCGTCTTCGTCATCCTGTTCGGCAAAGGCACCGAGCCTGCGCGCATTCCGAAGGCGACGGCGCGCAAACCGCTGCCCGCCTCCTCAGCCTGCCCCTGCCAGATGAAACCGAACGCCCCCCATCCACCGCCCGTCCGGCGGCGCGCAACGCGGCGTTTCGCATACAGGCACGCCCGTGCTAGCCTGCGCCCCATGCGTTCCCTTGCCCTCCTCGCCCTCACCCTCCTCCCCTCGCCAGCCCTCGCCCTCACCTGCGCGCTGAGCTTCGACATCACCGTCACCCATGGCATCGGCCCCTACCCGCCCGGCACCACCCTGACCGGCGAGGCGCAATTCCGAACGGTCCGCTCCTTCCGCCAGGAAGGCGGCGCCACCGGCCACCTCGCCACCGGCTCAATGACCCTGGACGGCAATATCGCCGGCCGCCTGTGGACGCTCATCACCACCCGGCGCACCCAGGCTGCCGATCTGGTCGGGGTCTATGCCGTCGATGTCGAGGGGCTGGAATTCGCGGGTCAGGAATTCACCGGCCCGATGGCCATCACCCTCTACGGCGATCCCGGCAGCTGGCGCCACGACCGCCCGCCGATCACGCAAGATGAATGGGACAGCCTCGACCTGCGCCGCGTCTTCATCCTGCACGCCTCCAACAGCCAGGACATGCTCGGCGGCGACGTCACCCGGCTGGATGCCACCTGTGTTGACTCCGACGCCCCACAGGACTAAACCCCGCGCCAATACCCGGGAAGTGCCAGCTTTCCGGTCCTGGCCTGCGTCAGGATCGCCCCCCGTCAGCGAGGTTTCGCCCACGGGGGTGTTGGTGCATTCGGGCTCGGCCCCTATCTTGGCGGGGACCAGTGACGCATGAAGGAAAGGGCCGCGCCCGATGTTTGAAAATCTCTCCGAACGCCTCTCCGGTGTCTTCGACCGCCTGACCAAGCAGGGCGCACTTAGCGAGGATGACGTCAAGACCGCGATGCGCGAGGTCCGCGTGGCGCTCCTGGAGGCCGACGTCTCCCTGCCCGTCGCGCGGCAGTTCATCAAGGCGGTCGAGGCCAAGGCCACCGGCGCCGCCGTCACCAAATCCGTGACCCCCGGCCAGCAGGTCATCAAGATCGTCCATGACGAGCTCATTGCCACGCTGACCGGCGATAGCGACCCCGGCAAGCTCAAGATCGACAGCCCGCCCGCCCCCATTCTGATGGTCGGCCTGCAAGGCTCGGGCAAGACCACCACCACCGCGAAACTCGCCAAGCGCCTGAAGGAGCGGGAGGGCAAGCGCGTCCTCATGGCCTCGCTCGACACCAACCGCCCCGCGGCCATGGAACAGCTCGCCATCCTCGGCAGCCAGATCGGCGTCGACACCCTGCCCATCGTCAAGGGCGAGACCGCGCAACAGATCGCCAAGCGCGCCAAGACCCAGGCCAGCCTCGGCGGCTATGACGTCTACATGCTCGACACCGCCGGTCGCCTCCATATCGACCAGGAGCTGATCGCCCAGGCGCAGGAGGTCCGCGACATCGCCACCCCGCGCGAAACCCTCCTCGTGGTCGACGGCCTCACCGGCCAGGACGCGGTCAATGTCGCGCAGGAATTCGACGACAAGATCGGCGTCACCGGCGTGGTCCTGACCCGGATGGATGGCGACGGGCGCGGCGGCGCGGCGCTTTCGATGCGCGCCGTCACCGGCAAGCCCATTCGCTTCGTCGGCCTCGGCGAAAAGATGGACGCCATCGAGACGTTCGAGCCCGAACGGATTGCCGGGCGCATCCTCGGCATGGGCGACATCGTGGCTCTGGTGGAAAAGGCGCAGGAAACGCTCGAGGCCGAACAGGCCGAACGCATGATGAAGCGCTTCCAGAAGGGCCAGTTCAACCTCAACGACATGCGGGGCCAGCTTGAACAGATGCTCAAGATGGGCGGCATGGAGGGCATGATGTCGATGATGCCCGGCATGAAGAAGATGGCCAAACAGGTCGAGGATGCGGGCATGGATGACAAGGTGATCCGCCGCCAGATCGCGCTGATCAACTCGATGACCAAGCGTGAGCGCGCCAATCCGGCCCTCCTGCAGGCCAGCCGCAAGAAACGCATCGCCAGGGGCGCGGGCCAGGAGGTCTCCGACCTCAACAAGCTCCTGAAGATGCACCGCCAGATGTCGGACGCGATGAAGAAGCTCGGCAAGATGGGCAAGAAGGGCATGATGCGCGGCGGCCTCGGCGCGCTCTTCGGCAAGGGCGGCATGCAAGGTGGCCCGGGCGGCGCGGGCGCGGGCATGGACCCCGCCGCGATGGAGGCGGCGGCCCGCCAGATGGGCCAGGGCGGCAGCCTGCCCGGCCTCGGCGGCCAGCCGCTTCCCCCCGGTCTCTCCGGTCTGGGCAAGAAGAAATGATCCCATCTTCTTGGTCCAAATACTCAAGCAACTCCGCCCGCATCCGCTCCACGCCCGCGTTGATGCGATCACCCGCCCCTTGCCTGCAAACAAGCCGCGCGGCAGCGCGTCATTTTGGTTGAGAGCATGACCGCGCCCCTGCCTATCCCGACCCTCGAAACCGCGCGCCTGATCCTGCGCGGCCCCGTCATGGGCGACGCGCAGCCCTGGGTCGATTTCGTGGAGACCGACCGTGCGGAATTTGTCGGCGGCCCGAATCTGGGGCTGGCGAAAGGCTGGCGCGGCTTTGCCCATGCCGCGGGCATGTGGATGCTGCGCGGCTATGGCAGCTTCATCTTCGCCCTGAAATCCGACCCCGGCACGCCGCTCGGCATGACCGGCCCCTGGCATCCGCGGGACTGGCCGGAAAAGGAACTGGGCTGGACAATCTGGTCCGCCGCCGCCGAAGGCAAGGGTGAGGCCGCGACCGCCGCGCGCCGCTTCGCCTATGACAGGCTCGGCTGGACCACCGCCGTCTCCTATATCGACGCGCGCAATACCCGCTCCATCGCGCTGGCCGAACGGCTTGGCTGCACCCTCGACCCGCAGGCCGAGGCCCCCGCGACCGAGGCCGACAGGACCACCCTCGTCTACCGCCACCCGGCCCCGGAGGCGTTGGCATGATCCGGGCTCCGCATGAGATCGCCACCCCCGGCCCCGCCGCCGATGCGGCTGCCCGGATGCAGGCCGCCCTGCCGCGGCTGGAAACCGCGCGCCTGATCCTGCGCGCGCCCCGGCTGGAGGATTTCGAGATCTATGCCCGGATCGGCGCCAGCGACCGGGGCCGCCACCTGGTCGCGGACAATACCGACCGCGCGGCGCTCTGGCTCGATTTCACCCAGATGGTCGCAACATGGCTCCTGCGCGGCCATGGCGTCTGGACGGTCGAGGCGCGCACGGATGGCGCGGTCCTGGGCTTCGTCCTGATCGGGTTCGAGCCCGGCGATCACGAACCGGAACTGGGCTACCTCTTCCGCGAGACCGCCGAGGGCCGGGGATATGCGCAGGAGGCTGCAACCGCCGCCCGTGACCACGCCCTCACCACCCTCGCCCTGCCAGGCCTCGTCAGCACCATCAACCCTGACAATGCCCGCTCCATCCGCCTCGCCACCCGGCTCGGTGCGGCCCGCGATTTTCCGGCCGAAGCCGCGCATGGCAACACCATCCGCGTCTACCGCCACCCCACCCCGGAGGCCCGAACATGACCGCGCGTATGTACGGGGGGTGCATCGGGGGGTGTACGGGGGGTGCACACCCGATTTCGACCTCTGGAGGCCAGACATGACCGACGCCACGACCCGCGCCGCCGCCCTTCTGAAGGACCACCGCGAGAGCATCGACAGGCTCGACGCGATCCTGGTCTACACGCTTGGCGAGCGCTTCAAGCACACCCAGGCCGTGGGCAGACTCAAGGCCGAACACGCCCTTCCCCCGTCCGATCCCGCCCGCGAAGAGGCGCAGATCGAACGGCTCGAAGACCTGGCCCGCAGGGCCGATCTGGATCCGGAATTCGCCAAGAAATTCCTCAACTTCATCATCGCCGAAGTCATTCGGCATCACCAGCAACACCAATCGTAAGGCGCAGGGGCAACCCCCGCCAAACCCGCCATTTCAAAGGAGAAACTCAAATGGCCATGAAACTTCGTCTCGCCCGTGGTGGTTCGAAAAAGCGTCCCTTCTATCGCATCGTCGCCTCCGACAGCCGGATGCCCCGCGATGGCCGCTACATCGAAAAACTGGGCACCTACAACCCGCTCCTGCCGAAGGATTCCGAGGACCGCATCCAGATGGACATGGAGCGCGTGCAATACTGGCTCGACCAGGGCGCACAGCCGACCGACCGCGTCAGCCGCTTCCTGGAAGCCTCCGGCGTGATCGCCAAGAAAGAGCGCGCCAACCTGAAGAAAGGCACGCCGGGCAAGAAAGCCACCGACCGCGCCGAGGAAAAAGCCGCCAAGGCCAGCGCCGCCACCGAGGCCGCCAACGCCCCCGCCGAGGACGCCCCGGCCGACGACAGCGCCGAATAAGCCTCTGGAAGGACACAAGAAAACATGGTCCCCCGATACTGGATCGGCGTCGTTCACCAAGCCCAGGCCCGCGCCGCGCAAGCGGCCGGGCTCATTGCCTTGTCACATGGCAAAGAAGCTGCGGCGAAGACGCTCTCTCCGGGGGACCATGTCCTGTCTTATACGCTCAAGGGCGATTTCCTGCGCCCGCTGCTCGACCGTCTCAGCTTCGCCAAATCGCCGTTCAGGTGCCGCCAGTTCGAGATTTCGGAAAGCGATTTCAACCTGATAGCAGAGGGGATGGGACTGTCATGACGGATCGCATCTGTGTCGGCGCCATCACCGGCTCCTTCGGCGTCAAGGGCGAAGCCCGCGTCAAGAGCTTCTGCGCCGAGCCCGCCGCGATCGGCGATTACGGCCCGCTGACCACCAAGGACGGGCAGACCAGCTACAGCCTGACCATCACCCGCCCCGTCAAGGGCGGCTTCGCGGTGCGCCTCTCGGGCGTCAAGACCAAGGAACAGGCCGACGCCCTGCGCGGCACCACGCTCCACGCCCCGCGGGAGGCATTACCCGCGCTTCCAGACGATGAGTTTTACCACGCCGACCTGATCGGCCTCACGGCGGTCGAGACCGGCGGGGAAGAACTGGGCCAGGTTCATGCCGTCCACAACCATGGCGGCGGTGACCTGTTGGAGTTGCGCCAGAAGGGCCGGACCGGCACCGCGCTGGTGCCCTTCACGCAAGGCATCGTGCCGACCGTCGATCTCGCCTCGGGCCGCATCGTGATCGACCCGCCGGAGGGTCTGCTGGACGACGCCTAGCCCGGACCGCCCAACCGGCACAGGAAGGCGGGCGCGCCGCAACGCGGGTCCGGGGGGGCCTCCGGCTCTGGGGTTTCCATTGGCAGAAGCAGCGCCTCGACCTCGCGGTTATCGCCATGGCTGACAAAATCGAACGGGTTGTACGCCAGTGCCGCCGTCAGGTCGCCGCGAAACGGGCCCAGAAACACGTCGATATGGTTGCCGGTGACCGCGCCGCCGGTATCGCCGCAGGTGAATATGCCGTCATGCACGGAGCCATCGGGCAGGACCGTGCCATCGGCGGCGGGGATATAGAGCCTCTGGCCGAACTCCGGGTATCCCCCCGCCACCCAGGGGCGCGAGCCGCCGACCCATCCCAGGTCGCAGGCAATGGTGCGGAAGGGGCGCAGCGGGTTCGAGCGGGATCCGGTGCCGTAGGGGTGCGGTGAGCGTTGCCAGCGCACCCGCTCGCTCGGGTCATGCGGGCAGGAGGCCTGCGAGCCGCCATTGGTGCCCGCGAAGTTGTAGACCTGCCCCCCCACGCGCATCGACCCCGCCAAGGCCCCGGCGCACCAGTCGGCCCGCGCCACCGCTGGCCCGATCTCGGCGCCGCGCATGTTGCGGATCGGCACGCCGTCCTCGACCGGGCGCGCCTCGACCAGGCGGTAGATCGTCGCCCAGACGGTGACGGGCGTGCCTTCCGTCGGTGTGGCGCGGGTCTGCGTGCCGGTGGCGCAGCCGAAAAGCGGGATCAGCAGGCCCGCCAGAAACAGGCGCGAAAAAATGCGCATTGGATGCCCCCATGAAAAAACCCATCCTGGCAGGGATGGTCTTGAATGACGGGCACGTTAACCTATTTCACCGGCCCTGCAAACAAGGGGCCGTTCCTGCCCGATATTGTCACCGCCCCGCTTTCCCGGTAACGCCATCGTTCATGAAAGAACCGCCCAGGAAATCCCACGGTCGCCTGTCGATCAGCGCCAGCCACACGCCGCGCGACCTGATGACGCCCACGCCGCATCTGAAGGGCGCGTGGAAGGCGAAGGTGATCACCCTCTTCCCCGAGGCGTTCCCCGGCGTGCTTGGCCAATCCCTGACCGGCAAGGCGCTGCAACACGGGCTATGGGCGCTGGAGCCTATCGACCTGCGGACCTTCGGCCAGGGCAAGCACCGCAATGTCGATGATACGCCCGCGGGCGGCGGCGCGGGTCTGGTGATGCGCGCCGATGTGCTTGGCCGCGCCATCGGCATGGCGTCACGCGGCACGCCCGAGGATCCCGCCCGCTGGCCCCGCGTCTTCCTGACCCCGCGCGGGCGGCCCTTCACGCAAGCGGATGCCGAGCGTTATTCCCGCGCCGAGGGCATGACCCTGCTCTGCGGCCGTTTCGAGGGCGTCGATCAGCGCGTGATCGACCATTTCGATATGGAGGAGGTCAGCCTTGGCGATTTCGTCATGACGGGCGGAGAGATCGCGGCGCAGGCCCTGATCGACGCGACCGTGCGGCTGATCCCCAATGTCCTCGGCAACCAGGCTTCAACCGAGGAGGAGAGCTTCTCCGACGGCCTGCTGGAACATCCGCAATACACCAAGCCCGCAGACTGGCAGGGCCATGCCATCCCCGAGGTGCTGCTCTCGGGCAATCACGCCAAAATCGCCGAATGGCGGCGCGCGCAGGCCGAGAAGCTTACGCAGGAACGCCGCCCCGACCTCTGGGCCGCGTATGAGGCGCGCAAGGATCAGAGCTGAGGCGGCCCAAGCCCCTCACCGGCCAGCCCCCGCATGCCCTGCGCCTGCATCGCGGCCACCACATCGGCAGGATCAATCGCTTGCACCGCGCATCCCCCGCGCAGCGCCAGGGCTGCCCCGTTGCCAGCAGCCTGCCCCATCGCCATGCATTGCGGCATGCCGCGAATGGACGCGAAGGCCGCCGGGTCGGCCGAAACGATCCGACCGGCAAAAAGCAGGTTCTCGACCATTTCGGGCACCAGGCAGCGAAAGGGCAGCGTGTAATATCCCTGCCCCTCAACTGCCGCCTCATGAGTCATTGCGCCATCGGCCCCCCGCATCACGTCATCGACCGGGTTGGAACAGGCCACGATCCCGTCCTCGAACTTTGTCGCCATCGCCACGTCCGAGGCGCTGAGTCGATACAACCCGTGCAATTTTCGGGTTTCGCGCACGCCGACTGTCGGCCCGAGCGCGGTCATCCACGCATCTGAGAATCCCGGCACCTCTGCCCGCAGGAACGCCACCAGCTGCGCCACCCGGCGACGGCCTTCCTGTGTGGAGCGGGCGATGGCATCGGCATCCCGGCCATCGACATCGCGGATGATCACCGAGTTGCAGAATACCGTATCGCGGTGAAACCCCCGCATCAGATAAAGCTGCGCCAGATCGGAGTGCAGGCGCCCATCGGCAACACCGCGCGTGGCATGGCTCGTGAAATAGGGGTCGGGATCGGCAAACACCACGTCCCAGGGCGCGTTCACCAAGAGAAACGAGAGCGTCACCCCCATCATCGCGCCGCTCGCGTCACCCAGGTCGAACGGCACCCCGGCTTGCGCCGAAAGATCGCCATCGCCCGAGCAATCCACGACAAGGCGCGGGGTCAGGGCAAAACAGCCATGCCGGTTGGCGCAATCAATGCGTGCGATGCGCGCCCCGTCCATCACGGGCCTTTGCGCCAGCGTGTTCAGGTGGCATTCGACGCCAGCCTCTTCCAGCATCCCGAACATCGCGATTTGCGCCATGTCGGGGTCGTAAACAATCTCGGGCCCGAAATTCTCCAATGTCGACCGGCGGATCTCCGCGGCTGGCGGATCAAGCGCCCTGAGCCGGTCGGTCAGCTCCTCCATCACCCCCCCGATGGACGTGCCGCAGGGATATCCGCCGCCCCACGGCATGCCGGGACAGAAGGCCATGACCCCGCCGATCCTGGCCCCGGCCTCGACCAGGCAGACCTCGAGCCCCTGCCGCGCAGCCGTCACCGCCGCACCGAACCCTGCCGTGCCGCCGCCGATAACCGCGAGGTCAACCGCCCTGCCCGAACCTGCCATCGTGTTCCCCCTATGCGTTTCGCGCCATGTTGCATTGGCCGAAGGGTGCTGCCAAGGTCAGGTTCCCGCGATTTGGGGGCGCTCCGCCAAGTTGCGCTTGATCCCGGCCCCTTTCCTGCCTATACCCCGCCCGTCCCGGTCGGAAATCCGACTCGGGGCCGTTTTGCTATTGCCACGGCCATCTGCAAAAGGGGTTTCTTCGCCCCTTCCCTGCGGCCACTGGCACCTGCAAGACGCGACAAGGAAACGTTGACCTGACCTCTGGCGGGCGCATCATGCGGACCCGGAAGAAGACCGAGAGCTCTCGAGGACGGCATCACATTCACGGGACAAACCGTGGTCAGTATTGGAGAATTGCGATGGACCTGATCGCACAGATCGAGGCGGAGCAAGTTGCCGCCCTGGGGAAAGACATCCCCGATTTCAAGGCGGGTGATACCATCCGCGTCGGTTACAAGGTGACCGAGGGCACGCGCAGCCGTGTGCAGAACTACGAAGGCGTCTGCATCGCGCGCAAGAACGGGTCGGGCATCGCCGGATCCTTCACCGTCCGCAAGATCAGCTTCGGCGAAGGCGTGGAACGTGTGTTCCCGCTACATTCCACGAATATCGACAGCATCGAGGTTGTCCGCCGTGGCCGTGTGCGCCGTGCCAAGCTCTACTACCTGCGCTCGCGCCGCGGCAAGTCGGCCCGGATCGCGGAAGTCACCAACTACAAGCCCAAATCCGGCGCTGAAGCGTAAGGAGCGGATGTCATGAAAAAAGAGACCCATCCCGATTACCACATCATCGACGTCAAGATGACGAATGGCGATGTCATCCAGATGAAATCCACCTGGGGGTCCGAGGGCGACCAGCTGTCGCTGGACATCGACCCGACCGTTCACCCGGCCTGGACCGGCGGCTCGTCCCGCCTGATGGATACCGGCGGCCGCGTGTCCAAGTTCAAGAAGAAATACGAGGGGCTCGGCTTCTAAGCCTTCGCTCTCGCTGTTCCAAGGAAAGACGCCGCCCCCGTTCGGGCGGCGTTTTTCTTTGGGCCTGGTCGGTGTGCGGCTTAGTGATTGTGGCCGCAGGAACTGGTGGGTTTTCTCAACCGCCAGGTGATCATGGACAGAAGGCAGGCCTGACCGGGGTCGCGCGCATCCCGGATGCGGCCCATCAGCGTGGCCCAGTCTTCCTCGGGCGCGCGGTTCGAGAAGTCGGCAACCGCCATGCGGGCATAACCGGCGGGGTCCATGCCTTCGGACGCGGCGGCCTCGCCCAATGCGGCCCAGATTTCCGGCTCGGCACGGGCCAGCCAGTCTTCCATTCCGGACCCGGACTTGCGCGCGGCGGCAAGGACTTCACCCAACATCATGACAGTATCTCCAGCAGATTGGCAGTAGGTGGCGGACCATGCAGGCCGCGACCGGGACTGTCAATTCACCCCCCATGCGGCAGCGAGACGCATTTGAGGAACGTCCGATCCTCGCGCAGCAGAAATTTCTCGCGCTGCGCATATTCGTAATTCTCGCGCCCCAGGGGATCTTCGGCCAGACGCGCGCGATAGGCCTCGTATTCGGCCAGCGAAGGGATGTTGTAGATGCCATAGGCCAGCGTCGAGGATCCCTCATGCGGGGCGAAATAGCCGATCAGATCGGCGCCGTTGCGCGGAATGGCCTGGCCCCAGTTGCGGGCATATTGCGCGAAGGCGTCGCGCTTGATCGGGTCGATCTGGTAGCGGATGATGCAGGTCAGCATGGGGTCTCCTTTCATGGTTCGATGATGGACGAACCATAGCGGATTGATCCGCGTCGATGGTTCGGCTACGGTCGAACCATGAAAGAAGGCCCCGACATATCCGCCATCGCCGCGCTGATCGGCGACCCGGCCCGCGCCAATATCCTGACCGCACTGATGAGCGGCAAGGCCCTGACCGCCAGTGAATTGGCGGCAGAGGCGGGCGTCACCTTGCCCACGGCCTCGGCGCATCTATCGAAACTGGCGGGCGGCGCGTTGATCGCGGCGCGCAAGCAGGGGCGGCACAAGTATTTCACCATCGCCTCGGACCAGGTGGCCGATCTGCTTGAGGCTCTGATGGGGCTGGCGGCGGGCACCGGCCATCTGCGCACCCGCACTGGCCCCAAGGATGCAGCGCTGCGCGAGGCGCGCATCTGCTACGATCACCTGGCAGGCACCATGGGCATCGCGATGTATGACAGCATGATCCGCCGGGGCCTCCTGCGCGACGATGCCGAGTTTCCCGAACTGACCGCTAAGGGCCGCGCGGCGCTGACCGGCATGGGCCTTGACCTGGCACCGCTGGAGGCCACCCGCCGCCCGCTTTGCCGCTCCTGCCTGGATTGGAGCGAGCGGCGCACGCATCTTGCCGGCAGTCTGGGGCAGGCGATGCTGGAGATGATGCAGGCGCGCGGATGGGCCACGCGCGACCCGAACAGCCGCGTGATCCGCTTTACCCCCCACGGACGCGCGCAGTTTCAGACACAGTTTCCAACTGCCTGACCTTTCCGCCTTAACACCCGGCAAACCCTTCCGTATATTGCCGCGAAAATGAGGTCGGCCCCACCAAACGAGGGTCGGTTCGGGACATATCTCAAAGGGGACAGCGGTGGCGCATATCATCGTTTTCGGCAACGAAAAGGGCGGGTCGGGCAAATCGACCTCGGCCATGCATGTGGCGACGGCGCTGGCGCGCATGGGCCACCGGGTCGGCGGGCTGGACCTCGACCTGCGCCAGCGCAGTTTCGGGCGCTATATCGAGAACCGGCGCAACTCGATCGCCGCCCGCGACCTGACCCTGGCCGCTCCAATGCTGATCGAATTGCCCGAGATCGACCCAGACACGCTTGGCCCCGATGAGAACATCTATGACCTGCGCCTGTCGGCGGCGGTCAGCGATCTTGAGGGGCGCTGCGATTTCATCGTCATCGACTGCCCCGGCAGCCACACCCGCCTCAGCCAGGTGGCCCATTCCCTGGCCGACACGCTGGTCACGCCGATGAATGACAGTTTCGTCGATTTCGACCTGCTGGCCCGGATCGAACCCGAGACCTACGAGATCAAGGGCCCATCGGTCTATTCCGAGATGGTCTGGCACGCGCGTCAGTTGCGCGCCAAGGCAGGGCTCAGCCCGATCGACTGGATCGTCGTGCGCAACCGGCTTGGCGCGCAATACATGCACAACAAGCGCAAGGTGGGCGACGCATTGACCGCGCTGTCGCAGCGCATCGGGTTTCGCGTGGCCCCCGGCCTGTCCGAACGGGTGATCTTCCGCGAGTTGTTCCCGACGGGCATGACGCTGCTGGACCTGCGCGACATGGGGGTGGAGAAGATGAACATCTCGAACGTCGCCGCGCGGCAGGAAGTGCGCGACCTGGTCAAGGCGATGAACCTGCCGGGCGTGACGGTGGATTTCTGATCCGGCTCAGCGGGCGAGGAAATCAGCGATCTCATCCGCCGCGCGGTCAAGATTGGCGTCGACCTCTCCGAACCGGCCAAGTAGCGCGTCCCCCGCCTGCTGTGGCGGCGCGTCGAGAAAACGCAGCGCATCCTCGGCCGTTTCGATATTGGGCAGATCCTGAAACACGGGGTGTTCGTTGCGAAAGACGGCGGCCATCCTGCCACGATAGAGGCTGTCCAGGATCGCCGTTGACGCGGTCGATATGGTGAGGTCGGCAAGGTCCAGCACATCGTGCATGTCCATGGCTTTCAACGGTCCCGAATGGGCGTTGGACAGCACGACATTGGGGACCGCGCGCAACAGCTCGGCATCCTTCTCACGGTGCATCGCCCGCGCCTTGCCACGGTGGCCGCGCAGGATGAACAGGTGATCGGGGCGCGCGCCCGCGATCTGCCGGACGAAGGAATAGTAGCTCTCGATCTCCGAGCCCGAGTAGCGCGCCTGCCAGCGGAAGGAATGACAGAGCAGAACGGTCCGGGCAAAGCCCGATTGCAGTTGGCGAAAGGCCGGTGACGGCGGGCGGGGCGCGAAGAGGGGCCGTTTCAGGAACCCGACCTGCCGGGCGCGGCCACGGGCCTCCTCGGTGATCGCGGTGGCCCCTTGGGGCGGGCCATAGAGCAGCAGCAGGGCGGAATGAAACGGCTGCGGGTCTGCCATGTCGAGAGGATAGTTCACATGGGTCTGGATCACGCCGTGCTGCACGAAGATGCTGTCGATCCCGTGGCGCAGGATATGCTGCCCCCGCCGCCCCGTCGCGCTGCGGTCATAGGCCGGATCGGCCAGCACCACCGGCACATCGCCCGGTTTCAGCCACAGCCCCGAAAAACGCTTGAGTAGGCGGTTGGGGATCAACCTGACAGGGACAGGGGCCTTCGCGACAAGCCCGCGCAGGCGCGGTTCCCGGCGCGGGGCGGCCGACGCTCCGAAACAGTTTACCGGCACACCGCGCGCCGCCAGGTGACAGGCCAGCGGGAACAGCGCCTCGTAATCGGGCAGCCCGTGCAAGAAGAAGACGGCCCGGCGTTGTGGCATCGTCACCCGCCCTAGACCCGGTAATCGTCGATCAGCGGGCTTGGCTTGGCGAACTGCTCAAGATCGGACTGATCGGTGATCGTGACCCTGTTGCCGTCGACCTGCACCCCGTAGGCGCGCAGGTTCTTGAGCGCCCGGCTCATGTTCTCGGGCGTCATGCCAAGCGACGAGGCAAGGCGGCGCTTTTCGGTGTGCAGCGTGAATACCGCGGCACCGTTTGCCCGCTTCTGCTGACGCAGGAGGTAGTTGGCCAGCCGCTCGACCGAGCTGCGCAGTTTCAGATCCTTGGTGTTGCGCACCACCGAGCGGTAGCATTGCGCCAGTTCGGTCACGATGGCGCGGGCGAAATCGGGGTCGGCATCGAAGGTTTCGCGCACATCCGACGAGGGCAGCAGCACCACCCGGCTTTTCTCCAGCGTGCGCGCGGACATCAGGTAGGGCGCGTCCTTAATGGTGGCGGCCAGGATGAAGGTCGAGACCGGCCAGACCGTGGACATCGTCGTCTCGCGCCCGTTCCAGCTTGAATAGAGCTCGACCGAGCCCGACAGCAGGATATGCAGAAAATCGCTCTGGTCGCCCTCGGCGATCAGGTCGATCATCGGCGGGAAGTTCTGGACATAGGCCCCGCGCGTCAGCCGATCGAAATGCGAATCCGCCATCTGCGAAAACACGTTCAGGGATCGGATATGATGCTTTTCCGACTCAGGCATGGTGGCAGCGTGCCCCGCTCTTGGATGGATTGACATTTATCAAGGCGGGGCGGGGGCGATGTCAACACCTCTGCGGAATTTCTCGGGCCCTGCCTTGCGAAACCCTGCCTCACCAACTGACATATTTTTGTAACTCATTTATTTCATACGCTTTTTCCCGGTTTTTGACCCAGATCAAGCAGCCCGCCCATCCATCCTGACAGGGTCCGGCCAGATCAAGCAAGGCAGTCAGGTTTGCATCTGCCAAGGATCGGAGGGAACTCGATGGAGCTGCAAAACAAGGCCACCAGTCTCTGGGGCAATTTCTTAAACGTGAAGATGGTGCAGATCAGAACCTTCCACATGACGTGGTTTGCGTTCTTTTCGTGCTTTTTCGCATGGTTCGGCATTGCGCCACTTATGTCTGTCGTGCGCGATGAACTGGCGCTGACACCCAACCAGATCGGTTGGGCGATCATCGGCTCGGTGTCGATGACAATCTTCGCGCGGCTGTTCATCGGCTGGCTCTGCGACCGGATCGGCCCCAGGAAATCCTATACCTGGCTGCTGATTCTGGGCTCGCTGCCGGTGATGGGCATTGGTCTGGCGCAAAGTTTCGAGACCTTCCTGCTGTTCCGCGTTCTTATCGGCGGCATCGGGGCCTCCTTTGTGATCACGCAATACCACACCTCGGTCATGTTCGCGCCGAACGTGGTGGGCCAGGCGAACGCCACATCGGCCGGTTGGGGTAACCTGGGTGGCGGTGTCACGCAGTTCGTCATGCCGCTGCTGTTCTCGGTCATGGTTGTCGGGTTCGGCTTTTCCGAGGCGGTCGGCTGGCGACTGTCGATGGTCGTTGTCGGTATCATCATCTTCCTGGTCGGGATCGCCTACTATTTCCTGACCCAGGACGCGCCCGACGGCAATTTCGACGATCTGCGCGCCCAGGGCCGCATGATCGAGAAAAAGAACGTCAACAAGAACTACAGGCAGGCGCTGCGCGACCCGAGGGTCTGGGTTCTGTTCGTCATCTACGGGGCCTCTTTCGGCATCGAGCTGACGGTCAACAACGTCGCCGCGCTCTACTTCATCGACTATTTCGACCTCACGCTGGTGACTGCCGGCCTGGTGGCCGCAAGCTTTGGCCTGATGAACCTCTTTGCCCGGACGCTCGGCGGCATTTTCGGGGACAATTTCGGGGCGCTCTGGGGCCTGCGGGGGCGGTCGTTCTGGCTCTTCATCTGCCTCCTGTTCGAGGGCATCGCGCTGATGATCTTCAGCCAGATGCAGGTGCTGTTCCTGGCCATTCCGTCGCTCATCGTGTTCTCGCTGTTCACCCAGATGGCCGAAGGGGCCACCTATTCGGTCGTGCCCTTCATCAACAAGAAGGCGCTTGGTGCCGTGGCCGGCGTGGTCGGCGCGGGCGGCAATGCGGGCGCGGTTCTGGCGGGGTTCCTGTTCAAGAACATGATCGACTGGTCCGAAGCCTTCTTCATCCTCGGCATCGTGGTGACCTGTGCCTCGTTCCTGGCCTTCTTCGTCCGCTTCTCGACCCGCCAGGAAGACGAGGAACGCGCCAACTTCGCCGCGGCCAATATCGAGACGCTGCGCCGCCGTGCCGAACGGGCCAATGCCGAGCTGGAGGAAGGCCTGATCGCGATCAGAAACCGCGATCAAGCGCCGCAGCCGCAATAAGCAACATCTCCCGCGCTTCGCCGCCGATCCCAGGCGGCGGGGCGTCACACACCCTAAAGAACGAGGAGACCACTCGTGGGACAAGACCTGAGAAACTACACACCGGATGATGAGTCCTATTGGGCGTCGACCGGCAAGGGGATTGCGAACCGCAACCTCTGGATTTCCATTCCATCGCTGCTCTGCGGCTTTGCCGTCTGGCTCTACTGGGGCATCATCACGGTCCAGATGATCAACCTGGGCTTTGCCTTCGAGCAATCACAGCTCTTTACCCTGACCGCGATCGCGGGTCTCGCCGGGGCGACCTTGCGTATCCCCTCGACCTTCTTCATCCGCATCGCTGGCGGGCGCAACACCATCGTCTTTACGACCGCGCTGCTGATCATCCCCGCTGTCCTGACGGGCTTTGCCCTGACCAACCCGGATACGCCGCTCTGGCAGTTCCAGGTTCTGGCGTTCCTGTCGGGTATCGGCGGCGGCAACTTCTCCTCCTCGATGTCCAACATCTCGTTCTTCTTCCCCAAGAAGATCCAGGGCTATGCACTTGGCATGAACGCCGGTCTGGGCAATTTCGGCGTGACCACGATGCAGATCGTGATCCCCCTTGTGATGACTTTCGGTTTGTTCGGCGGCGAGTCGATGACGCTGCAGAACACCTCGGGCACCTTCTTTGCCCGTATCCCCGCAGGATCCGAGACATACATTCAGAACGCAGGCTTCGTCTGGCTGCTTGCGCTGGTTCCGCTGGTCATCATCGGCTGGTTCGGAATGAACAACATCCGTGACGAACATGTCAGCCCGAACATCCCGAACCCGTTTGGGGCCTTTGGTATCATCACCGGCATGCTGCTGATCGGGTTTGCGACCTCTGTCCTTGGCATCTGGCTGATGCTTCCGGGCGTGGAAGGCGGCATGCCGTCCTCCGGTCTGGGCCTGTCGAAATGGCTCGTGCTGCCCATCGTGATCGCGCTGACCGTGTTGGGCCTCAAGCTGATCCCCGGTGCCGTCGGGCAGAACCTGTCGCGCCAGTACAAGATCTTCGGCAACAAGCACACCTGGGCAATGACCGTGATCTACACGATGACCTTCGGCAGCTTCATCGGCTATTCGGCGGCACTGGCGCTGACCATCAAGGTGGTCTTCGGCTTCCAGCATATCGAGATCGACGGTATCATGACGCATGACACCGCCAACCCCGATGGCCCATCCGCCCTGATGTTTGCCTGGATGGGGCCGTTCATCGGCGCGCTGATCCGTCCGATCGGCGGCATGATGGCCGACAAACTGGGCGGGGCGCGTGTGACGCAGTGGATTTCCATCGTGATGGTCGCCTCGGCGCTTGGCGTGGCCTATTTCATCCAGGCCGCCTATGCCTCGGCGACGCCGCAGGACTTCTTCCTGCCCTTCCTGATCCTGTTCCTGATCCTGTTCGCCGCCACCGGCATTGGCAACGGCTCGACCTTCCGCACGATCGCGGTTGCGTTCAACAAGGAGCAGGCCGGACCGGTCCTGGGCTGGACTGCCGCGGTTGCCGCCTATGGCGCGTTCATCATCCCGCAGATTTTCGGGGAGCAGATGAGCGCGGGCACGCCGGAATACGCCCTCTACGGGTTCGCGGCCTTCTACGTGCTCTGCATCGCCATCAACTGGTGGTTCTACCTGCGCCCGAACGCCTACATCAAGAACCCCTGATCCGACAGCGCCTGCCCGGAGCGCCGCTTCGGGCGGGCCCCACCACCCCACCCCTTAGGGAGCCAATGACATGAGCCACCTGCTCGACAGACTGAATTTCCTCCGCTCCGACACGGTCGAAAAGTTCTCGGACGGACATGGGCAGATGACCCGTGAAAACCGCGATTGGGAGGACACCTATCGCAACCGCTGGCGCCACGACAAAGTCGTGCGCTCGACCCATGGCGTGAACTGCACCGGGTCGTGCAGCTGGAAGATCTACGTCAAGTCCGGCATCGTCACCTGGGAAACGCAGCATACCGATTATCCGCGCACCCGGCCCGACCTGCCCAACCACGAACCGCGCGGCTGCGCCCGCGGCGCCTCCTATTCGTGGTATCTCTATTCCGCCAACCGGGTGAAGAACCCGCTTATCCGTGGCAAACTGATGAAGGTCTGGCGCAAGATGCGCGAGACGAAATCGCCGATCGAGGCCTGGACCGCGATCCAAGCCGATCCGATCCTGCGCCAGGGCTATGTCGAGACCCGCGGCAAGGGCGGCTTTGTGCGCGCCACCTGGGAAGAGGCAACCGAGATCGTCGCCGCCGCCAATTCCTATACCGCCAAGACCTATGGCCCCGACCGCATCTTCGGCTTCTCGCCGATCCCCGCGATGTCGATGATTTCCTATGCCGCGGGCTCGCGCTACCTGTCCCTGATGGGCGGCGTCTGCATGTCCTTCTACGACTGGTATTGCGACCTGCCGCCCGCCTCGCCCATGACCTGGGGCGAACAGACCGACGTGCCGGAATCGGCTGACTGGTATAACTCGGGCTACCTGCTGCTCTGGGGCTCGAACGTGCCGCAGACGCGGACGCCGGATGCGCATTTCTACACCGAGGCGCGCTACAAGGGCACCAAATCCGCCGTCGTCTGCCCCGACTATTCCGAGGCCGCCAAGTTCGGCGATGTCTGGCTGCCCGCCAAGCAGGGCACCGACGCGGCGCTGGCGATGGCGTTCGGCCACGTCATCCTGCGTGAATTCCACCTCGACCGTCAGGCCGAGTATTTCGAGGATTACTGCCGCAAATATTCCGACTTCCCGATGCTGGTGAAGCTGGAGGAGAAAGACGGCAGATACGTTCCGGGCCGCTTCCTGCGCGCCGACGATCTGGATGGCAAACTGGGCGAGGACAACAACCCGGAATGGAAGACCGTCGCGCTGGACGAGACTTCCGGCGACCTGGTCGCACCGAATGGCTCGGTCGGTTACCGGTGGGGCGAAGAGGGTGAATGGAACCTCGAGGAACGCGCCAAGGGGGCGGATACGCAGCTCAAGATGAGCCTGATCCTGGAAGAAGACCATGACGATGTCGTCGGCGTCGACTTCCCCTATTTCGGCGGCCAGGCGCATGAGCATTTCGCCACCGGCGCGGATCACCCCGATATCCTGACGCGCAACATCCCGGCCCGCAAGGTGACCACCGCCGAGGGCGAGACCCTGGTGACGACGGTGTTCGACCTCTTTTGCGCCAACTATGGCCTGGATCGCGGGCTTGGCGGCGACTGGGTGACGTCCGACTATGCCGACGAGATGCCGGGCACCCCGGCCTGGGCATCGCGCATCACCGGCGTGCCCGCCGACAAGATCATCCATGTCGCGCGTGAATTTGCGCAGAACGCCGAGGACACGCAGGGCAAGTCCATGGTCATCCTGGGGGCCGGTATCAACCACTGGTACCACATGGACATGAACTATCGCGGCATCATCAACATGCTGGTGATGTGCGGCTGCGTCGGCCAATCCGGCGGCGGTTGGGCGCATTACGTGGGCCAGGAGAAACTGCGCCCGCAGACCGGCTGGCTGCCGGTGGCCTTCGCGCTGGACTGGCACCGCCCGCCGCGTCACATGAACTCCACCAGCGCCTGGTATGCCCATACCGACCAGTGGCGCTACGAGACGCTGGAGGCCAAGGAGATCCTCAGCCCCACCGCGCCCGAAGGCGATTGGGACATCAACCTGATCGACTACAACATCCGGGCCGAGCGCATGGGCTGGCTGCCCTCCGCGCCGCAGCTCAAGACCAACCCGCTGGAGGTTGCCAAGGCGGCCAAGGCGTCCGGAAAGGCAATCCCGGAATATGTCACCGAGCAGCTGAAATCGGGCGAGTTGCAAATGGCCTGCGAAGACCCCGACGATCCGGCGAACTGGCCGCGCAACCTGTTTGTGTGGCGTTCCAACCTGCTTGGCTCGTCCGGCAAGGGGCATGAGTATTTCCTCAAGCACCTCCTGGGCACCAAGCATGGCGTCATGGGCAAGGACTTGGGCGAGGAAGGCGGGCAACTGCCCAAGGAGGCCAAGTGGCACGAGGAGGCCCCGCGCGGCAAGCTGGACCTTCTGGTGACCATCGACTTCCGCATGTCCACCACCTGCGTCTATTCCGACATCGTTCTGCCGACCGCGTCCTGGTACGAAAAGGACGACATGAACACCTCGGACATGCACCCGTTCATCCACCCGCTTCAGGCGGCGGTCGATCCGGCGTATGAATCCAAGTCGGACTGGGAAATCTTCAAGGCGATTGCCAAGAAGGTGCAGGAGGTCGCGCCGGAAATCCTGGGCGAGGAGACCGACATCGTCGCGCTTCCGATCCTGCACGACACCCCTGCCGAGATCGCGCAGGACCAGGTCAAGGACTGGAAGAAGGGCGAATGCGACCTGATCCCCGGCAAGACCGCGCCGAACTTCATCGCGGTCGAGCGGGATTACACCAAGATCTACGACCGTTTCACCGCGCTTGGGCCGCTCATGGACAAGCTCGGCAATGGCGGCAAGGGCATCTCGTGGAACACGCAAAGCGAGGTGGACAATCTTGGCGATCTGAATGGCCGCCAGCTTGACGGCTCGGCCGAGGGTCGACCGAAGATGGAAAGCGCGCTCGATGCCTGCGAAGCGGTGCTGATGCTGGCGCCTGAAACCAACGGTGAAGTGGCCGTCAAGGCCTGGCACGCGCTGGAGAAGGCCACGGGTCGCGAACATGCGCACCTGGCCGAAGGCGAGCATCACAACAAGATCCGCTTCCGGGACATCGCGGCGCAGCCCCGCAAGATCATCTCCAGCCCCACCTGGTCGGGGATTGAATCCGAGAAGGTCAGCTACAACGCGGGCTACACCAACGTGCATGAGCTGATCCCGTGGCGGACCCTGACGGGGCGTCAGCAGCTCTACCAGGATCACCTGTGGATGCGCGCATTCGGCGAAGGCTTGATGAGCTACCGGCCCCCGGTGGACCTCAAGACCATCAACAAGGACGTGCTGGACGAAGGCGACAGCCTGTTCCTGAACTTCATCACGCCGCACCAGAAATGGGGCATTCACTCGACCTATACCGACAACCTGCTGATGTTGACGCTGAACAGGGGCGGGCCGGTCGTCTGGATCTCCGAGGTGGACGCGCAGAAGGTGGGCATCGTCGATAACGACTGGATCGAGCTTTACAACGTGAACGGGGCGCTGACGGCCCGGGCGGTTGTGTCCCAGCGGATCAAGGAAGGCTCGACCTTCATGTATCACGCGCAGGAGAAGATCGTGAACACGCCGGGCAGTGAAAAGACCGGCAATCGCGGTGGCATCCACAACTCGGTCACCCGCGCCACGCTGAAGCCCACGCATATGATCGGCGGCTACGCCCATCAGGCCTACGGCTTCAACTACTACGGCACGGTCGGGTCGAACCGCGATGAATATGTCGTGGTCCGCAAAATGAAGAACGTCGACTGGCTCGACAATGAAGCAACCCCCACGGAGGCAGCAGAATGAAAGTCCGCGCTCAAATCGGCATGGTGCTGAACCTCGATAAATGCATCGGGTGCCACACCTGCTCCGTTACCTGCAAGAACGTCTGGACCAGCCGCGACGGAGTCGAATACGCCTGGTTCAACAACGTCGAGTCCAAGCCGGGCCTTGGCTATCCCACCGATTGGGAGAACCAGGCCCGCTGGAACGGCGGCTGGGAACGGACCCGCGCCGGCAAGTTGCAGCCCAAGCAGGGCAACAAGTGGCGTATCCTGTCCAACATCTTCGGCAACCCGGACCTGCCCGAGATCGACGATTACTATGAGCCGTTCGATTTCGACTACGACCACCTGAAATCCGCCCCCGAGGGCGCGGCGTTTCCGACCGCCCGGCCCCGGTCGCGGATCTCGGGCGAGCGGATGCAGAAGATCGAGAAAGGCCCCAACTGGGAGGAAATCCTGGGCGGGGAGTTCGAGAAGCGCAGCAAGGATTACAATTTCGAAGGCATCCAGAAGCAGATGTATGGAGAGTATGAAAATACCTTCATGATGTATCTGCCGCGGCTGTGCGAACATTGCCTCAACCCGACCTGTGCGGCCTCCTGCCCCTCTGGCGCGATCTACAAGCGCGAGGAGGACGGCATCGTGCTGATCGACCAGGAGAAATGCCGCGGCTGGCGGATGTGCGTCTCGGGCTGCCCCTACAAGAAGGTCTATTACAACTGGGAAACCGGCAAATCCGAGAAATGCACCCTGTGCTATCCCCGGATCGAAAGCGGCAACCCGACCGTCTGTTCGGAAACCTGCGTCGGTCGAATCCGGTATCTCGGCGTCATCCTCTACGATGCCGACCGGATCGAGGAAGCGGCGAACGCGCATGAAACGAGCGACCTCTACGAGGCACAACTGAGCGTCTTCCTGGACCCCAAGGACCCCGAAGTGATCGCCGCGGCGAAGCGTGACGGCATCCCGCAGGACTGGATCAAGGCCGCGCAGCAAAGCCCGATCTGGAAGATGGCGATGGAGTGGAAGGTCGCCTTCCCGCTGCATCCCGAATACCGGACGCTGCCGATGGTGTGGTATATCCCGCCGCTTTCCCCGATCCAGAACGCCGCCGAGGCGGGCGCGATCAGCTCCAAGAACGGGATGCCGGATGTGCGCAACCTGCGGATTCCGGTCAAGTATCTGGCCAACATGCTGACGGCGGGCGAAGAAGCCCCGGTTGTCACCGCGCTGGAACGGATGCTGGCGATGCGCTCCTACATGCGGTCCAAGACCGTCGAGGGCGTCATCGACGAAGGCATCGCGGAAAGCGTCGGCCTGAATGGCCGCATGATCGAGGACATGTACAAGATCATGGCGCTGGCCGATTACGAGGATCGTTTCGTCATCCCGACGACGCACCGCGAACATGTCGAGGAAGCCTATGACCTGCGCGGCGGCTGCGGCTTTACCGACAGCAATGGCTGCTCCACCGGCAACAAGGGCGGATCGCTCTTCGGCGGCGGCAAGAAACCCCTGAAGATGCCGACGGAGGCGAGGTAATGACCCTGCAATTGCAAGACCGCACCTTGAAGGCATTGTCGCTGATCCTGAGCTATCCCACCCGGGAGCTTCAGGCAGCCATGCCCGAGATCGCCGGCACGCTGATGGCGGAAAGCCGTCTGACCGCCGCCGCCCGCCGGGATCTGAGCCCCTTGCTGGAGGAATTGGCGCAGCGTGACATCTACGAGTTGGAGGAGCAGTTCGTGATGCTCTTCGACCGCTCGCGCACGCTGTCGCTCAACCTCTTCGAGCATGTCCATGGCGAAAGCCGGGACCGGGGCGGCGCGATGGTTTCGCTGGTGGAAACCTACCGCGCGGCGGGGTTCGACCCCGCCACGCCCGAACTGCCCGATCACCTGCCCGTATTGTTGGAATTCCTGGCCACGCAACCCTTCGTCGAGGCCAGGGAAACTCTGGCGGACGCGGCCCATATCTTCGAGGCGCTCGCCACCCGGCTTGACCGGCGCGAAAGTCCTTATGGTGCCGTGTTCGCCGCTCTTTTCCAGCTATCGGGTGCCAGGGCGAACGACGAGGCACTGGCGGAACTGCTGGAGCAGCCCGACGACGACCCCGAGGATCTGGAGGCGCTGGACGAGGTCTGGGAGGAAAGCGAAGTGCGCTTCGGCCCCGACCCCAACGCAGGCTGTCCGCAGGTTCGCGACATGCTGTCGAAAATGGACATGCCCGTCCGTAACGCGCCCCACGCGGCCGAATAGGGAGTAATGGAAATGTTTGCAAACTTCAGTATCGACTTCTTCATCTTCGGGATCATGCCCTATATCGCGCTCACCGTGCTGATCGTGGGCTCGATCGCGCGCTACGAGCGCGACCCTTTCACCTGGAAATCCTCCTCCAGCCAGCTCTTGCGGCGCAAGCAGCTGATCCTGGGCTCGGTCCTCTTCCATGTCGGTATCATCACGGTGTTTTTCGGCCACCTGTTGGGCCTCTTCACCCCGGTCTGGGTGCTGGACGCGTTGGGAATCCCCTACGCGGTGAAACAGTGGATGGCCGTGCTGATCGGCGGCATCGCCGGCGCCGTGGCGCTTGTCGGCGCGACAATCCTGCTGCACCGCCGGTTGACCGACAGCCGCATCCGGATGAACTCCAGCTTCTCCGATATCGGCATCATGGTGCTGATCTGGCTGCAATTGCTGATCGGCCTGGGCACGATCACCCTGACGCTGCGCCATATGGACGGGGTCGAGATGGTCACCTTCATGAACTGGTCGCAAAGCGTGATCTTGCTCAACATCAACGCCTGGCTGGACGTGGCCAACGTGCATTGGCTCTACAAAGTGCATATCTTCCTGGGCCTGCTGATCACCATCCTGTTCCCGTTCACGCGGCTTGTGCATATGGTGTCGGGCTTCGCTGCTCCGTTCCGTTACCTTTTCCGCTCGGGCTATCAGATCGTGCGGACACGCCGCGCCCCTGCGGCCCGGTCGGAGTAAGCTGCCATGAATGCTGCACTCTTCCCCGACCTGGTGGTCAATGGCGAAACCGTCCCCCACGCCGTGGTGGCCGCCGAGACCCAGAACCACACCGGCCCCAAGGGCAAGCCCGGCATCGCCTGGCGCAAGGCCGCCAATGCCGTCGCGATCCGCACCCTGCTGTTGCAGGAGGCGGCCCGCCGGGGCATCGCGCCCGAGCCCGCCGAAGTGGGCCCGGGCCGGTTCGAGACCGAGGAGGAGGCCCTGATCCGGGGCCTTCTCGATACCGCCATCGACGCGCAGGCCCCCTCCGAGGACGCCATCCGCGCCGAATGGCTGAAAGACCCGTCGCGCTTCCGCGCACCGCCGCTTTGGGAGGTGTCGCATATCCTGGTGGCCTGTGATCCGCGCGACGAGGCGGGCCGCGAAAAGGCGCTGACCAAGGCACGGGCCCTGACCGCCGCGGCACTGGACGCGCCCAAGGGGTTTTACAAGCTGGCCGGTGAGGAAAGCGATTGCGGCTCGAAATCCGCGGGCGGTGCCCTGGGCCAGCTTGGCCCCGGCGACACCGTGCCGGAATTCGAGGCCGCCCTGCGCGAGATGGCCGAACACGAGATCACGGCGGACCCCGTCCTGACCCGTCACGGCTATCACATCATCCGCCTCGATGGCTTGGCCAAGGGGGCGGTCTTGCCCTTCGACGCCGTCAAGCCGCGCATCGCCGAGGCGATGGAGAAGGCCGCTTGGGCCCGCGCCGCCAAGGATTTCGTCGCCGGTCTGGTGTCCGAAGCCGAGATCAAGGGCGCGGACCTGAAGAACCCGGAAATGGCGGGCTAGGCGGGCGCGATGCTGAGCGATCTTCTGCAACGCAACCGAGACTGGGCCGAGGGCCGGAGCGCGGCGGAGCCGGAGTTCTTCGCCCGCCTCGCCGTGCAGCAGGTGCCGGAGTTCTTCTGGATCGGCTGTTCCGACAGCCGGGTCTCGGCCAATGTCGTGGCAGGTCTGGATCCGGGCGAGGTCTTCGTGCATCGCAATGTCGCCAATGTGGTGCATTCCTCCGACCTCAACCTGCTCAGCGCGCTGGAGTTTGCGGTCGATGCGCTCAAGGTCCGCGAAATCGTCGTCTGCGGTCATCACGGCTGCGGCGGCGTCAAGGCGGCGACCGAGGAGATCGCTCATGGGCTGGCCGATCACTGGCTGGAACCGATCCGCCGCCTTGGCCGCGCCTACGCCCTGGACCTGGCGCGGCTGGACAGCGCCGAGGCACGGCGCGACAAGCTGGCCGAGTTGAATGTCGTCGAGGGCGTGCGAAGGGTGGCCGAAACGCCGATCCTGCAAGCGGCCTGGAAACGTGGCGAGGATGTCCGCGTGCATGGCCTGATCTATGGGCTGAAAGACGGGCGCCTGCGCGATCTGCAATGCAGCGTCGCACGCCCACGAAACGTGACGGAGACCGAAACATGACCGTGATCGCCCGACTGGACGCGCCCGGCTGCGGCTGCGACGCCGCGCAGGGACTGGCCAGCATCGACCAGGCGCTGGAGCGCATCCGCGCCCTGCCCCGCCGGAAAGATACCGAAGACGTGCCGCTGGCCAAGGCCATGGGCCGCGTGCTGGCCCGCCCGGTGACCGCGCGCGCCAATGTGCCGCCTTTCGCCTCTTCCGCGATGGATGGCTATGCGCTCTGCGCGGGCGACCTGATCGGCGATGGCCCCTGGGTCTTGCCGGTCTCGGCCCGGATCGCGGCGGGCGACGATGCCCGTGCCCCGCTGCCCCCCGGCCATGCCGCGCGCATCTTCACCGGCGGCGCGGTGCCCGGCGGGGCCGATTGCGTGGTGATGCAGGAGGCGGTCACCGCCCATCCCGGTCGCATCGAGATCCGCCCCCGGCCCTCCCCCGGCCAGAACGTCAGGGCCGTCTCCGATGACATGGGACAAGGCGACGTGATCCTGCCCGCCGGGCGGCGCCTGACCGCCCGCGACATCGCCGCCGCCGCCGCATCGGGGCGCGCGTCGGTGACCGTGACGAAGGCGCTGCGGGTCGCGCTGCTGCTGACGGGCAACGAGATCGTTCCGCAGCGCCAGGACCTCGCCCCCGGTCAGATCTGGGACGTGAACGGCCCGATGATGATCGCGATGCTGACCCGCCCGGATGTCGAGATCACCGCCCGTGCCGTGGCCGAGGATGACGCCGACGCGCTGACCGCGCAGATCGCCGCGCTGGCCGATATGGCCGATCTTCTGATCACCAGCGGCGGCATTTCCGTGGGCGATACCGATCTGGTCAAGCCCTCGCTGCTGGCGCTTGGCGGCACGATCCACCTTTCCGGCGTCGCGATCAAACCGGGCAAGCCGGTTTCGGTCGGCACGCTCGGGCGCACTGCATGGCTCGGGCTGCCGGGCAATCCGGTTTCGGCCCATGTGATCTGGCAGGTCTTCGGAACCGCCCTGCTGGACCACCTGACCGGCAGGCAGCCCGTCACCGCGCGCCGCCACGCGGTCCTTGCCGATCCGCTGGAGCACAAGCCGGGCCGCTGTGAGATGCGCCCCGCCCTGTTGGCCGGACATGACGCCAATGGCCGCGAGATGGTCCGGTTCGAGGGGCAAACCCATTCCGCCCGTGTCGCCACGCTGGCCCGCGCCGACGGGCTGATCCTGATCCCGGCAGAGGCCGACCAGATGCGCGCGGGCGACCTGGTCGAATTCCTGCCCTTCGAGACCTGATGAGAAAGCGAGAGAGATAATGAACATAGCCTATGTCATGGCCGAGGGGCGCGGTGATACCGACCTGCTGCTGGCCGATCTTGCCGACCGCCTGATCGCCGGGGGCGCGCGCCTGTGCGGCACCGTCCAGATCAACACCGACCGGCCCGACACGCATCGCTGTGACATGGATGTGCGGGTCTTGCCGGACGGGCCGACCTTGCGGATCTCGCAGAACCTGGGCGCAGCGGCGCGGGGATGTCGGCTGGACCCTGCCGCGCTGGAAACGGCGGTCGCGCGGGCCGAGGCACGACTGGCGCAGGGCGCGGATATGCTGATCATCAACAAGTTCGGCAAGCACGAGGCCGAAGGGCGCGGGTTTCGGGGCGCCATCGCCGAGGCCGCAGCACGGGGCATTCCGGTTCTGGTCGGGTTGAACAGCCTGAATGCCGAGGCGTTTCACGCCTTCACCGCCGGTCTGGCCGTGCAGATCCCGGCAGATTTAGACGAGTTGATGATCTGGGCATTTGCAGAAGTGGAGCCTCGCGTCGCGGCGTGATCCTATCGGGTCAGCCTCCCGGCCATGCCCGCCGCGCAGAACCGGATCAGGCGGTCGACCTGGTCGGCCTCGGACCCGACCGATCCGCCAAGGGCTGCGATCCGGTCGCCGGAGGTCAGGAGCGCCAGCATCGCCGAGACCGAGAACACGAACCCTTCGGCCACCTGCTGGGGTGAGACCCCCGGCATCAGCTTGCGCATTTCGGCAATGAAGATTGCCGCCGTCGGATCGAAATGGCGCGCCGAGACCTCGCGCCACCTGTCATCGACCGAGACATAGGCCACCAGCCGCGCGTAATCGCGCCACCGCCCATCCTGTGCCGACAGCGCGAAGAAGGGGCGGATAAAAGCCTCCAGCACGGTTTCGAGGGTCAGGTTTTCCTTGATCCGCTCCAGCATGGCCAGGCGCGCATCCGACAAGGCTTCGGCCCGGCGCGCCACGGTTCGCTGAAACAGCACCTCCTTGCCGCCGCCGTGATGGTGGATCGTGCCGACCGGTTCGCCTGCCTCCGCCGCGATGTCGCGAATCGTGGCGCCGTCGAAACCGCGCTGCGCAAACACCCGTTCCGCCGCGTCAAACACACGGTCCCGCGTCGCCAGCGCCCGCTTGGACGGCGCTCTTTTGCGTTCGGACACCGTGGATTGGGCTGTCATCATGGATTTCATCTTGCCTTGTTTTGAACAGTTGTTCAACTTAAGCGCAGGAACGGAGGACGATAATGACAAACGCGCGCGAACGCTTCGCCCTGATCGGGGCGGGGCCGATGGGTTTGGCGGCGGCCAAGCTGCTGTCCCGGCATGGCATCGGGTTTCAGGGGTTCGAGCTGAACTCAGGTGTGGGCGGATTGTGGGACATCGAAGGCCCCCGATCGACCATGTACGAAACGGCGCATCTGATCTCATCGCGCAAGATGACCGAGTTCACCGATTTCCCGATGCGTGAGGATGTGGCCGAATACCCCTCGCACCGCGAGATGAAGCGCTATTTCGAGGAGTTCGCCGAGGCGTTCGACCTGAACCGGCATTACCGGTTCGGGGCCGAGGTTCTGTCCTGCACGCCGCTTGGATCACCTGGCGACGGCTGGCGTGTGACCTGGCGCGACGCGGACGGCACGCATGAGGAGGACTTCGCGGGCCTCCTCATTGCCAATGGCACGCTCAGCACGCCCAACATGCCGACGTTCAAGGGCAATTTCGACGGCGAATTGATCCATGCCGCCGACTACCGCCATCCGCGCCAGTTCGACGGCAAGCGCGTGCTGGTGATCGGCGCGGGCAATTCCGGCTGCGACATCGCGGTGGACGCGATCCATCACGGGGTGTCGTGCGACCTCTCGATGCGGCGGGGCTATCATTTCGTGCCGAAATACGTCTTCGGCAGGCCCGCCGACACCTTGGGCGGTGCGATCCGGCTGCCGATGGCGCTGAAACGGCTCGTCGATGGCACGATGCTGAAATGGTTCGTGGGCGACCCGCAGAAATACGGGTTCCCCAAGCCCGACCACAAGCTCTATGAAAGTCACCCCGTGGTCAATTCGCTGGTGCTGTATCATGCGGGCCATGGCGACATCTCGATCCGGCCCGATATCGACCGGTTCGATGGGCAGACCGTCCATTTCAACGATGGCACCAGCGCCGAGTATGACATGATCCTGGCCGCGACCGGCTACAAGCTGGATTACCCGTTCATCGACGACGGGTTGCTCAACTGGCAGGGTGATGCGCCACATCTCTTCCTCAACGCCATGCACCCGAAGCGCGATGACCTCTTCCTCCTCGGCATGGTCGAGGCCACGGGCCTCGGCTGGCAGGGGCGCCACGACCAGGCGGAAATGGTGGTGCGCTATATCAAGGGGCTGCGCGAGGGCACGCCCGAGGCACGGGAGTTGCAGCAGGCAAAAGCGCAGGAGTTCGACCGCGCGACGGGGGGCATGAATTACCTCGACCTGCCGCGCATGGCCTATTACGTCGACAAGGCGACCTATCTCAAGGCCGTGCGAGGCTGGATCCGCAAGCTGAAAGGCAACCGCGCATGATTGACGAGGCGGTTCTGAATTTCTCGGCCGGGTCGTTGACCCTGCTCAACGCGATCCTGGCCATCGTCATGTTCTCGATCGCAATCGACCTGACCGCGCGCGATTTCAAGCTGCTGGCGAAGGCCCCGAAACCGCTGATCGTGGGCCTCGCCTCGCAATTCCTGCTGCTGCCCGCGCTGACTTTCCTGCTGGTGCTGGCCACGACGCCGCGCGCCTCGGTGGCGTTGGGGTTGATCCTTGTCGCGGCCTGTCCGGGCGGCAATATCTCGAACTTCATCACCCATCGGGCCGGGGGCAATGCCGCCCTGTCAGTGTCGATGACCGCCTTCGCCACTGTCGGCGCCATCCTGCTGACCCCGCTCAACATCGCGTTCTGGGGCAGCCTCTATGAACCCTCCGCCGAGATCCTGCGCGCCACCTCGATCGACCCCGTGCGCATCGCGATTACCGTGGGCCTGATGCTGGTCCTGCCGTTGATCCTGGGGGTGACGCTGAACACCGGGCGGCCCGATCTGACGCGCCGGTTGCGCAGGCCGCTGCAATGGGTGTCGATGGCGATTTTCGTGGCCTTCATCGCGCTGGCCCTCGCCGCGAACTGGGCCCTTTTCCTGGCCTTCGCGGGCGGCATTGCCGGGTTGGTCATCGCGCATAATTCGCTGGCCCTTGCGGGGGGGTACGCGCTGGCCAGCCTCGCGGGGCTGTCGCCCTTCGACCGCCGCGCCGTGACCATCGAGACCGGGATCCAGAACTCAGGGCTCGGCCTTGTCCTGATCTTCGGTTTTTTTGGCGGGCTCGGCGGCATGGCAATCGTCGCCGCGTTCTGGGGCATCTGGCACGCGATTTCCGGGCTGGCACTGGCCAGCGTGATGGCCCGCACCCCGGTCGCGCCATGACCCGCATCCTGATCACCGGCGGCGCGGGCATGGTGGGACGGGCGCTGGCCGATGCGTTGCCGCGCGAGGACATCCTGGTCACCGACCTCGCCCGCGTGGGCCTGCCCGAAGGCGTGCGGTTCCGGCGCATGGACGTGACCGGCCCCGATCCTGATACCGTCATCGGCGACGAGAAACCGGATGTCGTGGTCCACCTCGCCTCCATCGTGACGCCACCGCCGGGGATGACCCGCGACCGGGCCTTCGCGGTCGATGTGACCGGCACGCGCAACGTGCTGGCGGCCTGCATCGCGCATCGGGTAACGCGGCTGGTCGTCACCAGTTCCGGCGCGGCCTATGGCTATCACGCCGACAACCCCGTGCCCCTGACCGAGGATGCGCCCTGCCGCGGCAATCCCGAGTTCGCCTATGCCGACCACAAGGCCCGCGTCGAGGCGATGCTGGCGGACGCGCGCCGCGATCATCCGGGGCTGGAACAGGTCGTGCTGCGCGTCGGCACCGTGCTTGGGGCGGGGACCGACAACCAGATCACCGCTCTGTTCCGGCGCAGGTGGCTTCTGGCGGTCCGGGGCAGCGACAGCCCCTTCGTCTTCATCTGGACCCGTGACCTGGCCCGGATCGTCGAACGCGCCGCGACGGGCGCCCCGGCGGGGGTCTACAATGTCGCGGGGGATGGCTGGATGACGGTCGATGACATTGCGCGCGCGCTGGGCAAGCCGGTTCTCCGCCTGCCGGCGTCGGCCCTGAAACTGGCGCTGGCGGTGGCGCATCCCCTCGGCCTGTCGCGCTATGGGCCGGAGCAGGTGAGGTTCCTGCAATACCGGCCCGTACTGGACAATCAGCGGCTCAAGCAGGTGTTCGGCTACACGCCCGAACTGTCCTCGGCCCAGGTCTTCGATCTCTGGCGGCTGGAGGCGAACCCATGAGAACGGCCGTCATTTCAGGGGGTAATGGCGGCCTTGGACGGGCAATGGCGGCACGGCTGGAGGCCGGGGGCTGGCACTGCGTCTTGATGGATGTCGACACTGGCGGGTTGGAGGATACGGAAACCCGGACGCCGGTGGCCGTCGACCTCACCGATGGGCAGGCTTTGGCGCGGGCGGCGGATCGGATCATCGCCGCGCGCCCCTCGATCGACATGGTGATCTACAATGCGGGCGTGTCGCAGATCGGCCCCTTCGCCGAGGCCGACGCCGCAAGCCACCGGCGCGTGTTCGAGATCAACTATTTTGCCGCGGTGGAGCTGGCCCGCGCGTTCCTGCACCCGATCCGGGCAAGCCGGGGCACCCATCTGGCGATCTCATCCGTCGCGGGCTTTGCGCCGCTCTATGGCCGCACCGCCTATGCCGCATCGAAACATGCGATGCAGGGGTTTTTCGGGTCGCTGCGATCCGAGGAAGCGGCGTTCGGCGTGCGCTGCCTGATCGCGGCCCCGAGTTTCGTGGCGACAAATCTGGGCAATGCGGGGTGCGGCGAGGATGGTATCCAGCGGCCAGGCTCGGCCACTGACGGTGTGGATTACATGTCGGCAGAGGCCGCCGCCGAAACCATCCTGCGCGGGGTCGAGCGGGGGCAGGAGTTCATCCCCGTGGGCCGCGTGGCCCGTCTTGCCGCGCTGATCTCGCGCGCGTCGCCGGGGCTGTACCAGCGCCTGATGCGGCGCAGGATCGCGGCAGACATTTCCAAACCACAGCGTTAGGTCCACCGGCCTGCCGCCTGCACGCCGCGCAGGGCCGGGTAGAGCGCGCGGAACCCCGCCAACCGCGCCTGCAACTGGTCCTTGTCGGCGCTCTGCGGTTCAAACCACCTGGCGACCTCGGGCTTGGTCATCACATCGCGCATGGCCCGCCCGCTTTCTGCCACGCAGGCAAGCCGCGCCGCGCCAAGCGCGGGCCCGACCCCGGACGCGCCGCTTCTGCCGATCCGGCAATCCATGACGGTGGCGATGGTCTGCATCAGGAAATCGCTCTTGGTGCCGCCGCCAATGGCCAGCAGCGTGCCAGGCTCCGTGCCCCCGCGCCGCAACGCATCTGAGGCATCGGCAAGGGTGAATGCAATCGCCTCGACCACCGCGCGCATCAACCCGCCCGGTGTCGTGGTCTCGCCCAGGCCCGAGAATCCGGCCCGGATCGTCGAATCGCCATGCGGCGTGCGTTCGCCGGTCAGATAGGGCAGGAAGATCGGCCCCGCCTCCGCCACCTCGGCCTCGGCCAGCAGGTCGGCGATGGGTCGGCCCAGAAGGTTGGCCAGCCACGCCATCGGGCGTGCCCCGTTCAGCATCGCGGCCATCTGGAACCACAGCCCCGGCACCGTATGCGCATAGGCATGGATCAGGTTGTCGGTGTTCGGGCGATAGTCCGGCGTCGTCACGAAAAGCTGCCCCGAGGTGCCGAGCGAGATGAACCCGTCCCCCGCCCCGATAGCACCGATCCCCACGGCGCCCGCCGCGATATCGCCACCTCCGACCGCCACGGGAATGCCCGCGGGCAGCCCGAGCGCTAGGGCGGCATCGGTCCGCAACTCCCCCGCCACCTTGGTGCCATAGGCGATCTCGGGCAACCAGGCCGGGTCCGTCGCGCTGACCGCGCAGATCTTCTCCGACCATTGCCGGGTGCGCTGGTCCAGCCAGGAGGTGCCCGCCGCATCGGTCGGATCGGTGACATAGCGCCCATGCAGGCGGAGGCCCAGATAATCCTTGGGCAGCAGGATATGGGCGATGCGGGCATGTGCCTTAGGCTCATGCCGGGCCAGCCAAAGCAGCTTGGGCGCGGTGAAGCCCGCCATCGGGGTAATGCCCGCGATCTCGCCCGCCTCGGGTTCCGCCGCGATCATGTCGGCGCTTTCCTTCGTGGCGCGGGCGTCGTTCCACAGCATCACGGGCCGCACCGGCTGCCCCTGCCCGTCCAGCACAACCGCCCCGTGCATCTGCCCCGACAGCCCGATGGCGCGCACCTCGTGGCGCAACGCCGATGGAAGCGACTGCACGGCGGTGCAGCAGGCGTCCCACCAGGACAGGCAATCCTGCTCGCTGGCACCATCGAAGGGATGGCTTGTGGCAAGCGGGGCGGTGGCCGTTTCCGACACGGTGCCATCCGGGCGCATGAGGCAGACCTTTACCCCGGAGGTTCCCAAGTCTATGCCCAGATACATTCCAGTCCCCTTGCCGCGACGGTCGCGGCTCTCGAATAAAACTTTACTCGCGTAATGTTTTTCAGGTTAACTGGGCAAGACGCAAGCCCCGTTCACCCGGCTTGCACAGGAACATGGACCAGGAAGCCACGGGATGCCCGAAAAAAAGATACGGAATATGGAGGAGTTCGCCGCCGTCAGCGGCTTGTCGCGTCCCACCGTATCCAAGTATTTCAACGATCCCGACAGCGTCCGGGCCACGACACGCAAACGAATCGAGGCCGCGCTGGAGCGCCACGAATACCGCCCGAACATCTACGCGGTGAACCAGAACCGGCGTCTGACCAAGAATATCGGCATCGTGGTTCCCTACCTGGCGGATCCCTTCTTTGCCGAGATCGCGCGCAGCATCGAGATGCTGGTGATCGAGGCCGGGTTCCGGCCCATCCTGCTCGGCTCGCACGGGGATCGCGGGCAAGAGATCGACAACCTGGAAAGCCTGCGCTCGATCAAGCCCGCCGGTGTCCTGCTGGCACCGCTTGGCCGGATCTCGGACCGGTCCGCGATTGAGAGCTTTTGCAAGGCGGTTCCCACCGTTCTATTTGACAGCAACATGGAGGGGACAGGCGCCGCCTTCATCGGATCGGACAATGTCAGTTTCGTCGATCAGACCGTCGATTACCTCTGCCGCACCGGCACCCCGCCCTGTTTTTTCGAGATGAAAACCCCTGCCAACCCGAATGCCAACAAGCGGCGGCTGGCCTATATCGCGGCGATGGAACGCGCGGGGCTGGACCCGCAGGTGATCAAGATCGACGGCGAGGGCTGGCGCTTCGAGGAGATCGGCCACAAGGGCACGCATGACGTGATCGCATCCGGCGGCTTCCCGTCCGACACGGTGCTGTGCAGCAACGACCGGCTCGCGATCGGCCTTCTGGCGGCCTGTTACGAGCACGGCCTGCGCGTGGGGCGCGGCGATGGCTGCGCGATGCGCGTCGCCAGCCATGACGATCATCCCTATTCGCGCTTCACCTGCCCTTCGCTGACCACGGCGGCGCATGATTACGCGGAAGTGTCCGGGCGCAGCGTCGATACGCTGTTTGAACTGATCGAAAGCGGCGGGCGATTCGATCAGCGGCGCGAAACCCTGTTCGCGGCGCGATTGATCTTGCGGGATTCGGCCTGATTCATCAGTAAATTTTACGCGCGTAAAATATTTTGTTGACTCGGAGTAACATTCTGGACATCTTGCCTGCGATCACATCCAAACAGGGAGGAATAGGATGTTCTTCAAGGCAGCACTACGCACATCCACTGCTCTTGCGCTCTGCGTATCGGCAACTGCGGCATTCGCTGAAAGCCACGCGCCCACCATCACCATCGCCACCGTGAACAACGGCGACATGATCCGGATGCAGGGCTACACCGACCAGTTCACCGAAGAGACCGGCATCAATGTCGAATGGGTCACGCTGGAGGAAAACGTCCTTCGTCAGCGCGTGACGACCGACATCACCACCAATGGCGGCCAGTTCGACATCATGACCATCGGCATGTACGAGACCCCGATCTGGGGTGCCAATGGCTGGCTCGTTCCGCTGGACGGCCTGTCGGAAGAATACAATGTCGACGACCTGCTTCCCGCGATGCGCGCGGGCCTCAGCCATGACGGCACACTCTACGCCGCCCCGTTCTACGGCGAAAGCTCGATGATCATGTACCGCACCGACCTGATGGAGGCGGCCGGTCTGGAAATGCCCGAGGCACCAACCTGGCAGTTCATCCGCGAGGCCGCCGCGGCCATGGATGATCCCGAAAACGGCGTCAACGGCATCTGCCTGCGCGGCAAGCCCGGTTGGGGCGAAGGCGGTGCCTTCATCACCGTCACCGGCAACTCGTTCGGCGCACGCTGGTTCGACGAGGACTGGAACGCCCAGTTCGACCAGCCGGAATGGGCCGAGGCGCTCAACTTCTTCGTCAACCTGATGAACGACTACGGGCCGGACGGGTATGAGAACAACGGTTTCACCGAGAATCTCAACCTCTTCAACCAGGGCCTCTGCGGCATGTGGATCGACGCCACCGTCGCGGCGTCCTTCGTGACCAACCCGGAAGATTCCACCGTCGCCGACAGCGTCGGGTTTGCACTGGCCCCCAATTCCGAAGGCGTCGATCGCCGGGCGAACTGGCTCTGGGCCTGGGCGCTGGCGATCCCCGCCGGCACGCAGCAGGAAGACGCCGCGATGCAGTTCATCGAATGGGCAACCTCGACCGACTATATCGAGCTGGTGGCCGAGAACGAAGGTTGGGCCAATGTGCCTCCGGGTGCGCGCACCTCGCTCTATGAGAACCCGAACTACCAGGATGTGCCCTTTGCACAGATGACGCTGGACTCGATCCTTGCGGCCGATCCGACCAACCCGACCGTGGACCCCGTTCCTTACGTCGGCATCCAGTTCGTGGCGATCCCGGAATTCGCGGGTATCGCGACCGAGGTGAGCCAGGAATTCGCGGCCGCCTATGCCGGTCAGATCTCGGTCGAAGAGGCCCTGGAAAACGCCCAGGCCATCACCAACGAAGCGATGGAAGCGGCCGGCTACCGCTAAGCCGCCCCTCTCAACGATCCCGGAAGGCAGCGCGCGCCGTTGCCTTCCGGCCCCAAAGCCCCGCATCTTTCCCCCTGAACACGGTTTCCAACGGGCCTAGCGCCTGACCGCAGAGGATTTGTCCCATGGCGACACAGCATTCCCGATCAGCCGCCCGAGTCATGATGGCCCCCGCCGTCTTCCTGCTCCTCGTCTGGATGCTCGTGCCCCTGTCCATGACCGTGTGGTTCTCGCTCAGAAGCTACCTGCCCCTGCGTGGCGGCGACCAGGGCTTCGTCGGGCTTGAGAATTTCGTCCGTTTCGTCTCGTCCAGCGCCTTCTGGCCGTCCATCGTCACCACGCTGATGATCGTCGGCGGTGCGCTGCTGATCTCGATCGTCTTCGGCATCCTTCTGGCGATCCTCCTGGACCAGCCGATGTGGGGACAGGGCGTTGTCCGCATCCTGGTCATCGCGCCCTTCTTCGTCATGCCGACGGTCTCCGCGCTGGTCTGGAAGAACATGTTCATGGATCCCGTGAACGGTCTCTTCGCCCATCTATGGCGATTCTTCGGGGCCGACCCGGTGGTCTGGCTCAGCGAGATGCCGATCTTCGCGCTTGTCGTGATCGTGTCCTGGCAATGGCTGCCTTTCGCGACCCTGATCCTGCTGACCGCGATCCAGTCGCTGGACGGAGAACAGATGGAAGCCGCCGAGATGGATGGCGCCGGGCCGCTGTCGCGCTTTTTCTACCTGACCCTGCCGCATCTGAGCCGCGCCATCACCATCGTGATCCTGATCCAGACGATCTTTCTTCTGGCCGTCTTCGCCGAAATCTTCGTGACCACCGGCGGCGCCTTCGGAACCCGGACCCTGACCTACCTGATCTACCAGCGCGTGCTGGAAAGCCAGAATGTCGGACTGGGCAGCGCGGGCGGCGTCTACGCCATCATCCTTGCCAACATCATTGCGCTCTTCCTGATGCGCATCGTCGGCAAGAACCTGGATCGTTGAGGAGGAGCTGAACCATGGCACGCGCTGTCACATCCCGACGCAAGGCCCTGAACACCACACTCGCGTGGCTTGTCGGGTTCCTGATCTTCTTCCCGATCCTCTGGACGATCCTGACATCGTTCAAGACCGAGGCGGATGCCATCGCCAACCCCCCCGTCTTCCTGTTCTTCGACTGGACACTGGAAAACTACGAGGTGGTGCAGGAGCGGTCGAACTACATGCGGTTCCTGTGGAACTCGATCTTCATCGCGGGCGGCTCGACCATCCTGGGCCTCCTCGTCGCGATCCCCGCCGCCTGGTCAATGGCCTTCGTTCCGTCGCGCCGCACCAAGGACATCCTGCTGTGGATGCTCTCGACCAAGATGCTGCCCGCGGTCGGCGTGCTCTACCCGATCTACCTGCTCTGCATCCAGCTTGGGGTGCTGGACAATCGCTATGCCCTGGTCGTGATCCTGATGCTGATCAACCTGCCGATCATCGTCTGGATGCTCTACACCTATTTCCGCGAAATTCCCGGCGAGATCCTGGAAGCCGCGCGGATGGACGGCGCATCCCTGAAGGACGAGCTGCTCTATGTGCTGACGCCGATGGCCATTCCGGGCATCGCCTCGACCCTGCTGCTGAATTTCATCCTCGCCTGGAACGAGGCGTTCTGGACCCTCAACCTGACCGCCGTGGATGCCGCGCCCCTGACCGCGTTCATCGCCAGCTATTCCAGCCCCGAGGGCCTGTTCTTCGCAAAACTCAGTGCCGCCTCGACAATGGCCATCGCACCGATCCTCATCCTTGGCTGGTTCAGCCAGAAACAACTTGTCCGTGGCCTGACATTCGGCGCGGTGAAATGAACGGAGGGCCCCATGGGACGCATTACACTCGATAAGGTCGAGAAGAGCTTTGGCGACGTATCCGTCATCCCGCCGCTCGACCTGACCATCAATGACGGCGAATTCGTTGTCTTCGTCGGCCCCTCGGGCTGCGGCAAATCCACCCTTCTGCGGCTGATCGCGGGGCTGGAGGACGTCTCCGGCGGTGTGATCAGCATCGACGGAAACGATGCCACGCGCGTGCCGCCCGCCAAGCGCGGCCTGGCGATGGTGTTCCAGTCCTACGCGCTCTATCCGCATATGTCGGTGCGCAAGAACATCGCCTTTCCGATGCGCATGGCGGGCATGGACAAGGCCGAGCAGGACCGCCGCATCGAAGGCGCGGCGGCGGCGCTGAACCTGACCGATTACCTGGACCGGCGTCCTGGCCAATTGTCGGGCGGCCAGCGCCAGCGCGTCGCCATCGGTCGGGCCATCGTGCGCGAACCGGCGGCGTTCCTCTTCGATGAGCCGCTGTCGAACCTCGATGCCGCCCTGCGCCACGGCATGCGGCTTGAAATCAGCGAACTGCATGAGCGGCTGAAGACGACGATGATCTACGTCACGCATGACCAGGTCGAGGCGATGACCATGGCCGACAAGATCGTGGTCCTGCAGGCCGGTGTGATCGAACAGGTCGGCAGCCCGCTGGAGCTGTATCATTCGCCGCAGAACCTCTTTGTGGCCGGCTTCATCGGCAGCCCCAAGATGAATTTCTTCTCCGGCGCGGATGCCGCCGAGCACGATGCCCACACCATCGGCATCCGGCCCGAACACCTGACGGTCTCGACCACCGAGGGGCGCTGGAAAGGCACCGTCGGCGTCGCCGAACACCTCGGCTCGGACACGTTCATTCACGTCCATCCCGAGGGCGATCCGGCGGCCACGCTGACCGTGCGCGTCGGTGGCGAGTTTGTGGCCAGCCATGGCGACACCGTCCATATCTCGCCGCTGCACGCGGACCGGATCCACAGGTTCGACGCCGAGGGGCTGCGGATCTGATGGGCCGCCTGCGAGGAAAATCAGCCCTGATCACCGGTGCCGCGCGCGGGATCGGGCTGGCTTTCGCCCAGGCCTATGCGGCGGAGGGGGCCAAGGTCGCCCTCGCCGATATCGACATCGAGCGCGCCAGCAAGGCCGCACGGGACATCGGCGATGCGGCCATCGCGGTCGAGATGGACGTGACCCAGCAGGCAAGCATCGAGGCCGCTGTGGCCGAGACGGTGGACCGGTTCGGGCAGGTCGACATCCTGATCAACAACGCCGCGATCTTCACCGCCGCGCCGATTGTCGAGATCGAGCGCGCCGATTTCGACGCGGCGTTCAAGATCAACGTGGCGGGAACGCTTTTCACCTTGCAGGCCGTCGCCCGGCACATGATCGCGCGCGGGGGCGGCGGTCGGATCATCAACATGGCCAGCCAGGCGGGCCGCCGGGGTGAGCCGCTGGTCGCCGTCTATTGCGCCTCGAAGGCCGCGATCATCAGCCTTACGCAATCCGCCGGGCTGGACCTGATCCGGCACGGGATCAACGTGAACGCCATTTCGCCGGGTGTCGTCGATGGCGAGCATTGGGACGGCGTCGATGCCTTCTTTGCCAAGCATGAAGGCAAGGCACCGGGGCAGAAGAAACGCGAGGTCGGCGCGGCTGTTCCCTTCGGTCGCATGGGCACAGCCCACGACCTGACCGGGATGGCGGTGTTCCTCGCCTCGGACGAGGCCGAATACATCGTCGCGCAAACCTACAACGTCGATGGCGGCAATTGGATGAGCTAATGACAGTTTCAGTTTCAGACCCCCTTCCGCTGTCCGACGCGACGCTGGACCGCCTGCCCGCCGATATCGCCAGACCGGTCTATGACCGCGCGGCGCTGACCCCCGGCATGGTTCATATCGGCCTGGGCAATTTCCACCGCGCGCACCAGGCCTGGTATCTGCACCGGCTGATGCAGTTGGGCGCGGCGCGGGATTGGGCGATCCTGGGGGCCGGTGTCCGCTCCTATGACGCGGCCATGCGCAAGAAGCTGCTGGCGCAGGATTGCCTGACCACGCTGATCGAATTGTCGCCCGACAGCCGATCGGCGGAAGTGACCGGCGCGATGATCGACTACCTGCCGATCGAGGAGGGCAATGCCAGCCTGATCCGCGCCATGGCCGACCCCGCGATCCGTATCGTGGCGCTGACCGTGACCGAGGGCGGCTACCATATCGACCCGGCCACCGGCGGGCTGGACACGGGCCATGCCGATATCCGGCATGACGCGCAGAACCCCGACCGGCCGCGCACCGCCTTCGGCGCGATGGTCGCCGCATTGCGCCAGCGTCGCGCGGAAGGGCACGGCCCCTTCACCGGCATGAGCTGCGACAACCTGCGCGGCAACGGGGATATCCTGCGTCAGGCCGTCGTCGGGCTGGCCCGGTTGAGCGATCCCGACCTTGCCGGTTGGATCGACAGCGAGGGCGCCTTCCCGAACTCGATGGTGGATTGCATCGTGCCCGCCACCGGCCCCGCCGAACGCGCGCTGGCGCGCGACCTCGGCATCGCGGACGAAGTGCCGGTCACGCATGAAAACTACCGCCAATGGGTGCTTGAGGATGCGTTCTGCGCGGGCCGCCCCGACTGGGACAGGGTCGGCGCGACCCTCACCGCAGATGTGCATTCCTACGAGATGATGAAGATCCGCATTCTCAATGCCGGCCACCAGGTTCTGGCCAATGCGGGCGAGCTTCTGTCCCAGGGCACCATCGCCGATTGCATGGCGCATCCCGTCATCCGCGCCTTCTTCCGCAAGGTGCAGAGCGAAGAGATCCTGCCCTATATCGACCCGGTGCCGGACATGACGCCGGACCAGTATCTTGACCTGATCGAAAGCCGCTTCGCCAACCCTGCGATCCGCGACACGACGCGCCGGGTGGCCTTTGACGGCTCCTCGCGCCATCCCGGCTTTGTCCTGCCGATCCTGCACGATGCACTGGCGGCGGGCGGGCCTGTCGACGGACTGGCCCTGGTCGAGGCGCTATGGGCGCGCATGTGCGCCGGTCAGCGCGAGGACGGCACGGTGATCGAGCCGAACGACCCGTTTTGGGCGGACTTGCACCAGACGGCTAACGCGGCCAAGACCCGCCCCCTCGCCTGGCTGGAGCAATCCGGCATATACGCGGATACCGCCGCCGATCCGGCCTTCTCAGCCGCCTTCGTACGCTGGATTACGCTGATCTGGCAGGACGGGACCGAGGCGGCATTGGCAGCCTATATCGGCGGCAAACGGTAGGTTTCGACGCAGTCCCCGCCGGACTTGCTCCTACCGACTGGCCATCCCCGCCAGCATCGAGCCGAGGGCGACGAGGTGAATCAAGATGAGGGCCTTGTCGTTCCAGAGCATGCCGACGACCAGCCAGCCCAAGACGCCCACGAGAAACAGGTAGAGGTTCCAGGGGCTCCAGCCGAAGCCGGTCGCGGCATAGCCGAGGATCTGCATGATCGACGCGGTCCATTTAATGACGAAAACGCCGCGCCCGTGTCCGGCGATCTGTGTCGCTTCAAACGCCACGCGTCAAACCTCCGTCGATGCGCCAGTTCTGGCCGGTGACATAGCCGCCATCTCCGGACGCAAGCCACGCAATCAGCGAGGCAACCTCCTCCTCCCGGCCGTAACGCCCCATCGGGATGCGGGCGCGTCGGTCTTCAGTCTCGGGCAGGCTGTCGATGAAGCCCGGCAGGATGTTGTTCATGCGGATATTCTCCGCCGCATGGCGGTCGGCGAAGAGCTTGGCGAACCCCGCCAGCCCCGCCCGGAAGATCCCCGAGGTCGGAAACAACGGATCAGACTCGAAAGCGGCGAATGTCGAGATGTTGATGATCGCGCCACCGCCCTGCGCCGCCATGATCGGCGTGACAAGACGGGTCGGACGGATCACGTTCATCAGGTAGACGTCCAGCCCGTCATGCCAATCCTCATCGGTCATTTCGAGGATGTCGCCCTTGGGCCCATGTCCGGCGGAATTCACGAGGACATCGACCCTCCCCCACCGATCCATCGCGCCATCCACCAGGCGGGCAAGGTCGGCGACCGACCGGTTCGACCCGGTGACGCCGAAACCGCCAAGCGCCTCGCCGAGGGCCTCGCCCTTGCCGGAGGAGGAAAGGACGCCAACCTTGTATCCATCAGCCGCAAGCCGTTTCGCCGCGCCGGCCCCCATGCCGCTGCCGCCCGCCGTGATCAGTGCTGTTTTTTCTATCGTCATGCTCCGTTCCTCCTTGCCGCATGTCGCATATCAATTTTACCTTCTCTTCTTGAAATAGGGCGCCTATGCTTGAATCACCAACCAGAAGCTCTGTCACGTGACAGTAGAAATTCTATCATGCCCGATGACGCCGCATTGCCGCCTTTGAACGGCCTCCGCGCCTTCTCTGCCGCGGGCAGGCACCTGAATTTCCGCGCCGCCGCCGATGATTTGGGCGTGACGCAGGGCGCCGTTGCCCAACAGGTGCGCGGACTGGAAGACCATCTCGGCCTGCGCCTGTTCCTGCGGCATCCGCGGGGTCTGTCCTTCACCGAGGAAGGGCGCACCTACCATGCGGCTGTCTCGCGCGCCTTTGCGCAGCTTGCCGAGGCGACGGATGCGTTGCGTCGCGCCCCCGCGCGGGCAACGATCAGCGTCACGCCGACCTTCGCCTCCAAATGGCTCATCCCGCGTCTGGCGGACCTGACCCGCGCCCATCCCGGCATTGATCTCCGCCTCACCGCGACCGAGCGGGTTGCCAGCTTTCACTCGGACGGGATCGACCTTGCGGTGCGGCAGGCACGCCCACCTTTCGGGGCAAGCCTTCGGGCCGATCTGCTGTTCTCGCAAGACGTTATCGCCGTCTGTTCCCCCGCGCTTGTCGCCAATCAGGATCTGCCGCTCGATGCCTTGGCTTTCTCGCGGATGACGTTGCTGCATGACACGCATGACCTCTGGCCGAAATTCTTCCAGTCGGCGTTCGGCCAGAGCGTGGACGCGCCACGCAGTCTGCGTTTCAACCAGACGACGCTCAGCCTCGATGCGGCCCTCGCGGGACAGGGGATTGCCCTTGCCAGCCGCTTCCTGGTAGCGCGGGACCTGGCCGAGGGCCGTCTCGTCCAGCCGGTCAGATGCAGCCTGGAGGGAGGTCTGGATTTCTACCTGCTTGCACCACGGCATATCGGGTCAGGGGCAGCGGCGCACGTTCGGGACTGGCTGCTTGGTCTTGCGCGTGATGAGGCGGGCAAGGCACGGTAGCGTGTCCCCATTCACGCCCGCGCGCGATCAACCCGGCACGTCGATGCCGATCTTGCCCATGTGGGATTTCTCAAGAAACGCCTCCTGCGCCGCGCGCAAATCGCGCAACGGAAAGCTCTCGGCCACAACGGGCCGGATCTCGCCCGCCTCGATGTAGCGCACGAGATCGGTGAAGACGCGCGGGTTCTGCCGGGTGCTGCCGATGAGGGTCAGGTCGCGCAGGTAGAGTGTGCGCAGGTCAAGCTCCACGATCGGCCCGGCGATGGCGCCCGAGGTCACGTAGCGCCCGCCAATGGCCAGCGCCTCCAGCAATTCCGGCCAACGCGGCCCGCCGACAAGGTCCAGCACCACGTCAAACCCGTCCATCGGCACCGCATCCTCGCGGGTCAGGGTCGTATCTGCCCCCAACCGCATCAGCTCCGCCTGCTTTGAGGCGCTGGTCACCGCCGTCACATGCGCCCCGCGCCGCTTGGACAATTGCACCGCCGCCGATCCGACCCCGCCCGAGGCCCCGGTGATCAGAACCCGTTCCGCCCCGAGCGCGGCGCGCTGGATCATGCCCTCCGCGGTGGAAAAGGCGCAAGGAAAGGAGGCAAGCTCCAGGTCGCTCAGCGCGCTATCGACCCGGATCGCGTGTTCGGCCTCGACCGTGGAGAACTCGGCAAAGGCCCCGTTGCGCTCGGACCCGAAAGTCACGAGGGCATGGGGATCCTCCGCGCCTGTCGGATGGTACATCGGCCGCACCAGCACACGCTGACCAATGCGCCGGGTATCCACACCGCAGCCCGCGGCAACGATCTCGCCACAGCAATCGGCACCCTGGATGCGCGGAAAGCTCAACGCGCCGGACCAGGCCCCGTCGGCATCCGAGGCGCCATCGTAACCAGTCGTCGCCGCCGATCCAGTGTCGCCGCGCACGGCCTTGGAATACCAGCCGGTGCGCGTGTTCACATCGGTATTGTTGACCGCCGATGCGCCGACACGGATCAAGACCTCGCCTTCCTCGGGCACCGGAACAGCAACATCGTCACGCCATTCCAGCCGGTCGAGCCCGCCATGGCCGGTCAAGAGAACGGCCTGCATGGTATCGGGACGGGGCATCGGTGGAAACCTCACTCGGATCGGGTCATGGAGTGATACAGCACAACGCGCAGATCCGCACGGACAATCAATCGTATCGGTATCAGGGGGGTGCTGCATTGCATGCGCATGATCCGCGCGGCGCGATAGACCGAAGACATGCCGTAATTGCCGAGAAAAGGCCCGCGTAACGAATTTATCCAATGGAATCAGAGGATAATGGCGGAGACGAAGGGATTCGAACCCTCGAGACGGTTTCCCGCCTACTCCCTTAGCAGGGGAGCGCCTTCGACCACTCGGCCACGTCTCCGCCGACGCGTATAGCCAAGCGAAGATGGGGATTACAAGGCGATTCTAGCCTTCTACCGAAAAAGCCCGACACGCCGGGGAACCGGCACAGGTCATGCTGTAACGCTCCGGGTTTGGACAAGATCTGATCATTCTGCGCTCCCGGATCAGCGCGCAATCGCGTGACGTGCATTGGGCAATGCCCCTGGGGCGACACTTGCGTTCCGGTGCCGCGCGGCTGCGGGACTTGGTCAGCCCACTGCACATGGTGCAAGCACGGCGACGGGATATAGCGTCCAGAGCGTTGCGATGAGTCCCGCCCAGGACATGGCGGTACTGGTCCATCGGATGAAGGGAGAGTCCGAACGGAAACGCTCGGAGCGCAGAGCCAAGAGCAGACCGACCTGCGCCAGAACAGCCGCAAGCCAGGCCAGGAACAGCAGCCATCGGAAGAGGGACATCACGGGCATCGCAACCTCTGGCCAAAGCAGCACGCAGCCGACCCCGTGCAGCCCGTAGATCGCACTGAAGCTGGCCAGCCAGATCAGCGGGGGCAGCAAGATGCGCAAGACGTCCCTCATACCAGGAATCCTGGAAGGTGGGCGGCGAGGAGGCTCAGTACCGCGATCGCCGCGAGGTAGTCGGACCAGAGCAGGACGATGGGCAATTCGGCCCTGCGCCGGGACGAGATGAAGCCGCGCCGGGCCCGCACAATGAGGAACGCCTGCATCAACCCGGCCAGCACGGCGTGGAGCATCACATAGGCGCCGAGGATCAGCAGAGTTGCCGCATAGGCATGGCCATCCGGTGGCGGCAGCCGGAGGATGAGCATCCCGAAAGTCAGGGCCGTTGCCAGCGTTGCCGCCAGCGCCAGCGCGAGGAATGGCACCGCGGTCTCGGACCGCCTGTTGCGCCGAATGGCCAGGCGCATGGCCAGGGCCGCCCCGACCGCCAATCCGGCACCGATCCCCAGTTCGGCAATTGACGGCGGCAGCCACTCAGGCGGCGGCCAGCCAGGGGCGACCGTCCACAGGAACGCGTAACCGAAGAGAAGCGAGCCAAAGAAGGTCGCGTTCGCGACCAGCAGGAAGACCGACCCCCACCAGCCCGGCGCGCGGTCGGTTTCACCCGCCAGCGGCAACACAGCCCCACGGCCCGCGTCCTGCGGTCCCTGATCGGCGCGGTCTCCCAACTGCCAGACCCAGACCAGCGCCAGGGTGGCGATGCCTGCCAGGGCGAAGGGCGTAAGCCAGAACAGTTTCAGCAGGATCGACAGGAAGAAGAGCCCGGTCACCGCCGCCATCACGATCGGCAACCGGGTGTTGCCAGGATAGATCACCAACGACTCTGGCCGTCCGCTGGAAATGTCCACGCTCAGCGTCTCACGCCGCCCGTCCCTGGGGGTGCCTAGGTAGCCCTCGCCACGGGCCAGCCGGTTGGGCAAGCCGGGATCGCCGTGAAGTGGCTCGCGCGAGGTCACCTCGGGCAGGCTGGCGAAGTTGTAGGCGGGTGGCGGCGACATGCTGGCCCATTCCAGCGAGCCCGCCCCCCAGGGATTGCGCCTGCCGCGCACCGCGATGAGGGCGTGTATCGCCACGTCGATCAGCACCATCGCCAGCCCGATCGCCATGACGAAACTGCTGAGGGACGAGACAAAGTTGATCGCGCCCCATCCGGTTTCGGCGTCATAGGTCTCGATCCGGCGGCGTTGACCCAGAAGCCCGACCCAGTGCATGGCAAGGAAGGTGCCGTGAAAGCCCAGGAAGATCAGCGCAAAGGCCATCTCGCCCAAACGGAAGAACCGCCTGCGCCCGGTGACCAGCGGCAGCCAGTAGTAGATCCCGGCGAGGATCGGAAAGACGAAGCCGCCGAACAGCACGTAATGCAGATGCGCGGTGATGAAGGCGGTGTCATGCGCCTGCCAATCGAAGGGCACGACGGCCACCATCACGCCGGTCAGCCCGCCGATGACGAAGGTGACGAAGAAGCCCAGGATATGCAGCATCGGCAGGTGCAATTCGGGCCGCCCCTTCCACAGCGTCCCGATCCAGGCGAAGACCTGCACCCCCGTCGGCACCGCCACCAGCGTCGAGGCCGCCGAGAAGAAGGCAAGTCCCATCTGGGGGATGCCGGTGGTGAACATGTGATGCACCCAGAGCCCGAAACTCAGGAAGGCCAGTGCCACCGCCGAGGCCACGATCCAGCCATAGCCCAACAGCGTCGTGCGTGCCATCACCGGAAGGATGGTCGAGATCACACCGGCGGCGGGCAGGAAGATGATATAGACCTCCGGATGCCCGAACAGCCAGAAGAGGTGCTGCCACAGCAGGCTGTCGCCCCCCAGATCGGCCTGGAAGAACGGCAGGCCGAAGGCGCGCTCGACCTCCAGCAGGATCGAGCCGAGGATGAGCGGCGGAAACCCCGTCAGGATCATCAGCGAGGTGACGAGGGCATACCAGGCAAAGATCGGCATCTTGTCCAGCGACATCCCCGGCGCGCGGTATTTCAGGATCGAGACGGTGAACTCGACGGCGGCGCAGATCGCCGAGATTTCCACGAAGGTGATCCCGATCAGCCAGAAATCGGTGTTGATCCCCGGCGAATACAGCGGCCCGGTCAGCGGCGGATACATGAACCAGCCGCCATTCGGCGCGATGCCGAAGACCAGCGCCACCAGCAGCATCAATCCGCCGAATACGTAGCACCAGTAGCCGTAGGCGGTGAGGCGCGGAAAAGCCAGGTCGCGCGTGCCCAACATCTTCGGCAGCAGGTAGATCGCCAGCCCCTCGAAGGTGGGGATGGCGAAGAGGAACATCATGATCGTTCCGTGCATGGTGAAGAACTGGCTGAAGGCGCCCGCATCGACGAAGGCCGAGTCCGGCGTCGCCAGTTGCGCGCGGATCAGCATGGCCAGAAGGCCGCCCACCAGGAAAAAGAAAAAGGCGGTGACCAGGAACATCCGGCCTAGATCGGTGTGGTTGACGCTGCTGGTCCAGCCCTTCCAGCCGGGTTCGGAGGCCCAGATGGCGCTCAGCTTGCGATGGCGGCGCAGGGCAGTCATGGCGTACTCCCTTCGAGGAATGCGGCCCAACCCTCGGCGTCATGGGCCTGAACCGCGAAGACGTGCCCGCGATAGCCTTCGCCATTATATTCAGCGGTCAGCCCGCGATAGGTGCCGGGCAGGTCGGCCTCGATTCTCAGCACGTTGACATGCCCCGGTATGGCGTCCAGCTTTCCGGCCAGCCGCGGCACCCAGAAGCTGTGGACCACGTCCACGCTGGTGATCGCGACATCGACGGGACGACCGGCGGGGATATGCAGCAGGTTGGCGGTGACATGGCCGGGCCGATCGTCATAGGTGAAACGCCACTCCCACTGGCGGGCCTCGGCGGCGACGCGCACCACGTCGGGGGCGGCGCGGGGCATGAGACGCTCACCGGCGGCCAGACCATAGGCCAGCAACGCCGCAAGGACCGTCATGGAGAACCCGAGACCGAGGCCGACGATCCAGATCTTCTCACGTCGGGCGTCACCGGCATCGGGCTGTCGCACCCGGAATGCGGCCACCACAAGCCCTGTCACCATCACAAGGATCGCCACCGCACCGGCCAGCATCACCCACCAGAGCGTTGCGATGCTGCGCGCGGCGGGACCGGCGGGATCGACGATTGAGAGGTCGCCGCTGCAACCAATCAGCAAGATGGACGTTGACCCTGCAGCCATGCCCCGGAGGAGACCGCGACCGTGACCAAGGACACTGCACCCGAAACGCCGGATAGGCTTGACGACCCGATCGCAGCCCAACCCGGCTATGACGAGACCGAGCCCCGCATCGCGCTGAGTGGTCACCCGATCCACGCCATGAGCGTCGCCTTCCCCATCGCGCTGTCCTTCTGCCTTCTGGGGGCCGATCTGCTCTATTGGTGGACCGGCGATCCCTTCTGGGCGCGAGCGGCGCTGTGGGCTGCGGGGACAGGGTTTCTCTTCGGGATGCTGGCGGGTTTTTCCGGAACCGCCGAGCTTCTGCTGGTCCGCGGGATCCGGTCGCGCGCGGCGGCCTGGACCCATGCGATCATCGCCGTCACCCTGCTGGCGGTATTGGGGACGAACTGGGGCCACAGGCTCGACGGCTATGAGGAGGCCGTGCTGCCCTATGGCCTCCTGCTGTCGGGGCTCGGTGCGGTCATGGTGGCATTCACGGGATGGCATGGCGGCAAACTCGTCTTCGATTATCGGCTTGGCACGTCTAAGGGCAATTGACCGCCGCGCGGTTCACGCAACCAGTCGGGCAGCGGAATTTCACCCAGTTCGGGCTTTCCCAGCACCAGGATCAGAATGATGAGGACCGGAACCAGCGTGGCGGTCACCGGCAGGTAGGGCCAGGGCGAGCGGGACCGTCCCGGTTTCTCGGCGACCTGTACGACCAGGTGGCCGATCCAGACATGCGCCGCCGAAAGCGCCGCGACGAACAGCAGCTTGGCATAGAGCCAGGGCACGAAGACCTCCCGCAGGAAGATGAGCCAAGTGCCCGCCACCACGGCAATGATGGCGGCCGGCGTGACGATGATGGCATAGGTCGTGTGCGTGGCGCTGCGGATGCGACGGTAATCGTCCGGGGTCACCGCCGGATCGTGGCGCGACAGCATGAGCGGCAAGGCCAGCAATCCTCCGCACCAGAGCATCAGCGCGGCGATATGCACGCCCTTGAAGAGCGCGACCAGGATGGTGTTCCAGTCGATCATGCGGCACCGGCACGAAGCGTCGCCCAACTCCGGCGCGCCACCACGACGCCGGCCACCGCATAGGGCAGACCGGCCGGCACCCACATCAGCAATCCGCCAAGCTGCTGGTCGGCCAGCGGGGTCAGGCCCCAAGCGAAGGGCGCGACCGCATGCGCGGCATAAAGCGGGTCCGGCGCAAATGTCAGGAGCGCGCCAAGCATCCCCATCTGCGCGAACCCCGCCACGATCAGCGCGATCGCCTCGATGGGCGAGCGGTCCGGGGCGAGCACCTCGCGCCAGAACCAGGTCGCGCTGGCCAGAAGGGATACCTGCATGACCCAGTAGACGCCGACATGGCCAAGCGCGAGGTCATAGGCCAGCGGGGCATGCCACGCCCAGAGAACGGCTGTCGAAACGATGAAGGCTGGCACCGCACTGCGAACCCGGCGGGCGGGCCAGACCTCAGCCAGAAGCGGGGCGGCGACGGCGACAAGCAACACGTGATGCACCACCCGGGCCGAGAACAGCGCCGAGGAGAGTGCACAGAGGGGCGAGACGAAGGCCAAAGCCAGAACGGCGATGGACAGCGCGCCTCTAGCGCCATGGCCTCGACTGCGCGCGACGGCGATGGACAGGAGAAAGAGGGCAACCAGCAGGATCGGATCGAGGTTCCAGCGCAACCAGAGGTCGCCCGGACCGGGTGCCGGTCCGCAATAGGTTCCGATCCATGCATCGCTCAGCAAGGGCTTTCTGGTCCTTTTCCCATCTCCGCACGGCCAACGTTCGATAGGGGTCTCTTGTTCCCTTGATGCTGTTCGCAGCAGTTGCCTGCCCCGGAAAAGATCATGCGGGGCGGCATTTCGTGTTGTCGCGGATGCGGCCCTGGCGCAGTCTGCGGCGCGTCAGCAAAGCGAAAGGGTCCGCCATGATGAACACGCAAATCATTCTTGCCAATCGGCCCGTGGGGGTTCCGGGGCCTGAACATTTCGAGCGGCGCGAAGTGCCCGTGGGCCTACCGGGTGAGGGTGAAGTGCTGATCCGGGTCACGCATTGGTCGGTCGATCCGGCGATGCGGGGATGGGCGAACGATGTGCCGAATTACTCGCCGCCGGTGGCGCTTGGCGATCCAATGCGCAGTTTTGGCGTTGGCGAGGTGCTCAAAAGTCGGCACCCGGATTACGCCGAGGGCGATGTGGTTCACGGGCTTTTCGGCTGGCAGACGCACAAGATCAGCGATGGCAGCGAGATCAGCCGCAAGGTGACAGAGACCGATCTGCCGCGCAGCTATGCCCTTGGAATCATGGGGCTGAACGGCGTGACCGCCTATTTCGGATTGCGCGAAAGCTGTGCGGCGAAGGCGGGGGATACCGTCGTAGTGTCGACTGGGGCGGGGGCTGTGGGGTCGGCGGTGGGGCAGATTGCGAAGATCATGGGGTGCCGGACGGTGGGGATCGCGGGCGGGGCTGAGAAGACTCGGGCCTGCATCGAAGACTTCGGATATGACGCGGCGATTGACTATAAGTCCCAAGACGTTGGTGGCGCGCTGGCGGAAGCCTGCCCGGATGGCGTGGACTGCTATTTCGACAATACCTGCGGGCCGATCTCGGATGCGGTGATGGCGCATCTAGCCCTCGGCGCGCGCATCACGATTTGCGGGACGGCTGCCGTAACCGATTGGAATCCCACGCCAATGGGGCCGCGCGTGCATCGGCAACTGCTGGTCGCGCGGGCGCGGATGCAGGGCTTTCTCGCCTTCGATTACGCCGACCGGACCGAGGAGGCGCTGGCCGCTCTGGCGGGGTGGTTGCGCGAGGACAAGCTGACCGTGCGCGAGCATTTTCTGGACGGGCCCGAGGCCGCGATGGATGCGATCGGGATGCTCTACCGGGGCGAAAACACCGGCAAACTGATCGTCCGCGTCTGACCCCGAAATGCCCGAAATGAGGGGGGTGCCCCCCGTACACCCCCCGATGCACCCCCTGTACACCCCCCGGTGCGGATCGTCGCGCCACCTCAGTCGATCTGGGGGAACACGCCGGAACGCTTGACCGTGCCGTAGACGAAGCTGGTGTCGATGGATCCGATGCCGCCGATGGTGTGGATGCGGTGACGGATGAATTCCTCGTAGGCATCCAGGCCCGAGACCACCACCTTGAGGAAATAATCCGTCCCGCCGGTCAGCATGTAACATTCCAGAACCTCGGCGAGACCGGCGACGCGCGCCTCGAACTGGCGCACGACCTCTTCGCTGTGACGCTCCAGCCTGATCTGGACGAAGGCCAGGATCGGCAGGCCGTAGGCGGCGCGGTCGACATCGGCGTGAAAGCCGCGAATGGCCCCCGAAGCCTCGAGGTTTCGCAACCGGCGCAGGCAGGGCGAGGGCGAGAGGCTGACCCGCTCGGCCAGCTCCAGGTTGGTCATCCGGCCATCTTGCTGCAAGGCGCGGAGGATCTGGCGATCCTTGCTATCCATTCTGCCCCCAATTTCGGCCAGCTCTGGCATTTAATGCCAATATCTACCGTCAAAGTGGCATAGATAGCAAGCACATGCCCCTGCCCCCATGCCATCCTGCCGCAAATCGCACATGAGGAGGCTGTCATGGCTGTCGGCAAGGGTTTTTCCACGCGCGCAATTCACCACGCATATGATCCGCGGCAGAACGAGGGGGCGCTGGTTCCGCCGCTGCACCTGACCTCGACCTTCACTTTCGACACCGCCGAGGCGGGCGGCGAGATTTTCGCGGGCGAGCGTCAGGGCCATTTCTATTCGCGCATCTCGAACCCGACCTGCGACCTGCTGGAGAACCGCATGGCGACATTGGAGGGGGCCGAGGCGGGCCTCGCGCTGTCCTCGGGGATGGGGGCGATCACCTCGACGCTGTGGACGCTGCTGAAACCGGGCGACGAGATCATCATCGACAAGACGCTTTACGGCTGCACCTTCACCTACCTGCATCACGGGCTGGAGAAATGGGGCGTCACCGTCACGCATATCGACCTGACCGAGCCGGAGACCCTGCGCGCCGCGATCGGCGAAAAGACCCGCGTGGTCTATTTCGAGACGCCCGCGAACCCCAACATGCGGCTGGTCGATATTCGCGCGGTCGCGGAGATCGCGCATGAGGCGGGGGCGACGGTCGTGGTCGACAACACCTATGCCACGCCCTACCTGACCCGGCCCATCGCGCTTGGGGCCGACCTGGTGGTACATTCCGCGACCAAGTACCTGGGCGGGCATGGCGATGTCGTGGCCGGAATCGTGGTGGGCCGCGCCGAAGAGATCACCGAAATCCGCATGGTGGGCATGAAGGACATGACGGGCGCGGTGATGGCGCCCTTCAACGCGATGCTGGTGCTGCGCGGTCTCAAGACGCTGGCGCTGCGGCTGGACCGGCATTGCGCCTCGGCCAAGGTGATCGCCGATTGGCTGGAGGCGCAGCCGGGTGTCACCAAGGTGCATTATCCGGGGCTGGAGAGCTTCGGTCAGGTCGCGCTGGCACGCCGCCAGATGGACCAGCCCGGCGCGATGATCGCCTTTGAACTGGAGGGCGGCATGGAGGCGGGCCGCGCCATGATGAACCGGTTGCAGATGATCCAGCGCGCGGTGTCGCTTGGCGATGCGGAAACGCTGATCCAGCATCCGGCATCCATGACACATTCGGTCTATACGCCCGAGGAACGCGCGGTGCATGGCATCGGCGACGGGCTGATCCGCCTGTCGGTGGGGCTGGAGGAGGTCGAGGATATTCTGGCCGATCTGGAACAGGCGCTGCCGACCGCCGCACGGATCGCCGCCGAATAGGGAGCCGTCGGCGTTTCCGGCTGAAGCGCGGGCTTGTGGCGGGGACGGACCTGGCGGATAGTCGGCCCCGCAATGACCCCGCCCAATTCCTATCGCGACGACCCCGACGTGCCCGCCTTCGATGACAGCGCGCCGGTTGCGGTGTTGGATGCAAGCTGCGCGATTTGCAGCTGGGGCGCGCGGATGATCCACCGGCTGGACAAGACCGGGCGCGTGCGCATCTGCCCGATGCAGACGCCGCTTGGCGCCGCGCTGATGGCGCATTACGGGCTGGAGGCGGAGGATCCTGAAAGCTGGCTGTTCCTCGTGGATGGCGTGGCGTATGCCGACAGCGATGCAATCATGAAAGCGGGGCGGTGCTTTGGCGGATGGGGCCGGATCGCCGGGGGGCTGCGCGTGCTGCCGCGTCCGGTGAGGGATTGGTTCTACCGGGCACTTGCGCGCAACCGCTACCGGCTGTTCGGGCGGGCCGATCTCTGCGCCCTGCCGGACCCGGATTTCCAGGCGAGGTTGCTGCGATGAAGGTGCTTTTGCTTGGCGGCTATGGCGTCTTCGGCGAACGGCTGGCGCGGCTTCTTGTGCGCGATGGCCATGCGGTCACCATCGCGGGGCGCGACCTTGGGGCCGCCGAGCGCCTGGCCACCGAGATCGGGGCCGGGGCGTTGCGGATGGACCGGGCGGGGGCGCTGGACGGGCTGGCGGGCTTTGAGGTCGTGATCGACGCCGCGGGGCCGTTTCACGCCTATGGCGGCGATCCCTACCGCCTGCCGCGCGCGGCGATCACGGCGGGGGTGCATTACCTCGACCTGTGCGACGACGCCGATTTCTGCACCGGGATTACCGCGCTGGACGATGCGGCGCGGGCCGCCGGGGTCTGCGTGATCTCGGGCCTCTCGTCGGTTCCGGCGCTGTCCTCGGCGGCGGTCACGGCGCTGGCGGGCGAGGAGCGGCCACGGGTGATCGACACCGCGATCCTGCCCGGAAACCGCAGCCCGCGCGGGCGGTCGGTGATGCGCTCGATCCTGTCACAGGCCGGGCGGCCAATGGCGGTCTGGCGCGGCGGGACGTGGGAGGAGGTGCCGGGATGGTCCAGCCCGGCGCGCTACACTCTGCCGGGTGGCACAAGGCGGCAGGGATGGATGATCGAGGTGCCGGACCTGCGCCTTTTCCCGGCGCATTTCGGGGCCGGGACGGTGGTGTTCCGGGCCGGGTTGGAACTGGCCGTGATGCGCTACGGGCTGGCCGCTTTCGCCATGCTGCGCCGGGTGGTGCCGGTGCCGATCTCAGGGCCGGTGCTGGCGGTGTTCAAGGGGTTGGCCGACCTGCTGGCCCCGTTCGGCAGCGGACGCGGCGCGATGTCGGTGACGGTGATCACGGGGCGCGAGCGGCGCAGGTGGCGGTTGCTGGCCGAGGATGGCGACGGGCCGTTCATCCCGGCGATTGCCGCGCGCGCCCTCCTGCGCCGGGACGCCTTGCCATTGGGCGCGCGGCCCGCGCTTGGGGTCGTCACGCTGGCGGAAGCCGAGGCCGCGATGCGCGACCTTCAGGTGCGGACGGAACGCGATACCGTGCCGTTCATGCCGATCTTCGAGGCCGTCCTTGGTGAAAGCTTCGCGGCCCTGCCCGCGCCGATCCGGCAGACCCACGTGACGGCGGACAAGAGCCGCTGGCAGGGGCGGAGCGAGGTGATGCGCGGGGCGGGGCTCTGGCCCCGGCTGCTGGCCGCGCTGGTCCGGTTTCCGCCCGCCAGCCCGGATGTGGAGGTGGAGGTCACGAAGACCGTGACGCGGCGCGGCGAGACCTGGGAGAGGCGGTTTGGCACGCGGCGGTTCCGGTCGCACCTGATCCCGACACGCGCAGGGATGACGGAACGCTTTGGACCGTTCACCTTCCTCCTGGGGCTGAGGGTCGCGGGGGAGGAACTGCTCTATCCGGTCAGGTCGGGCCGCGTCGGGCCGATCCCGATGCCGCGCTGGTTGCTGCCGGTCTCGGAGGCGCGGGAGCATGTGCGGGACGGCAGGTTCCATTTCGACGTCAGCCTGCGCGCGCCGATCACCGGGGCGCTGATCGTGCGCTACCGGGGCTGGCTGGTGGCGGCGACACCTGGCGATCCCGCCGCGCCGCCCGTCAGGTGTTGAACAGGAAATGCAGCACGTCGCCATCCTTGACGACGTAGGCTTTGCCCTCGGCGCGCATCTTGCCCGAAAAACGGTCCCCCCTTACGGTTAGGGAAACCTCGGGCAGGAGCGGCGTTGCGAATGGAATGGTGGGGCCTTTTTCGAGACTGGACGAACGCACATAGCGGAATCATCGCCTTTTTCGCGTTGGTGCTGTCGCTGCTGTTTGCCGTCCTGATCGGGGCGCGGGCACGGGCGGGCATCCCGTCGCTCGGCGATATTCTGAAGGACAGGGCATCCTGGCCGCGACTGACCCAAAGATGGCGGCGCGGGTGGGGCCAGGCCTATTTCGATGCCATCGCCGAGGTTCAGCAATTCGCGGTCGCCTTCTATGGGCCCAAAGCACTCTCCCTTCGCGCATTCGACCGCTGCCTGACCCTTGCCCTGCTCTATCCGATCCTGGCGGTTCTGCTGGGGTGGGTTGTGGCCAATGCGTATGATCCGGGTGGGTTGGCTTTGTTCCCGGATGAACCCCGGTTCCTGGTGCGAATCGGAAAGGCCATGGCCCTGATTGGCGCGTGGGGCATCTGTTTCTGGATCCTGAAAAACGCCGAAAAGTTTGCCGATTTTTTTGTTGACCGTTTGCTCGGCCCACTTGACACTGCCCCCGCCCGGACCGGTTTTCTGGCGAAGGCGGTCCGGGCGGGGTTTGAATTGCTTGCCGTTGCCGTTGCCGGTGCCTTTGCCGTTGCCGTTGCCGGTGCCTTTGCCTTTGCCGGTGCCGGTGCCGGTGCCGTTGCCGGTGCCGTTGCCTTTGCCGTTGCCGTTGCCGGTGCCTTTGCCTTTGCCTTTGCCGGTGCCGGTGCCGTTGCCGGTGCCGTTGCCTTTGCCTTTGCCGGTGCCGTTGCCTTTGCCGTTGGCAATCAAGAAGCGGCGGCGCTGATCCTGCTGCTCTACCTGGCCCTGCCAATCCTCAACGCGGTGGCCGATTGGCTGTCGATTGCCATAACGCGGCGGTTTCTGGCCCCGCTGGCAGAGGCCGCCACGGATGCGGCGAAACGGCCATCGCTGCCATTGATCCTGATGCGGTCGGCGTTTGATCTGGTGCTGGCGCTGATCTGTCTTGCCGGTCTGCTGGCCGCCATCGTTCTGGCCCTTGCGGTCTGGGACCGGGTCAGCCCCGGCACCCTGCCCTTTACGTGGCAGGCCTATTGGGCCGAAATCGCGTCGAACCCGCTGCGCGGCATCCCGCTCTACCTGATGATCGCCACGACGCTGCTGCCGACTGTTGTTCATCTGATCGCGGGATTTGGCGCGATGTTCACCTATCGCCGACAGGCGCTTGAGCGTGAGGCGGATATTCTTGAGGACAAGCTGAACACCGGTGCGGCGCTGACCGAGATCGAGCGCGGCGACATGGTGCGCCGGGTGCGGCGGGTCAAAGCTGCCGGGTTCGGCTTGGCCTTGTTTTGCTGCGCCGCGCTTTTCCTGTTGATCGTTTGGCCAGTCTTGCAGGTCGCGTTCTGACCTGGATTACGTATTGAACAGGAAGTGCAGCACGTCGCCATCCTTGACGACGTAAGCTTTGCCCTCGGCGCGCATCTTGCCCGCGTCTTTTGACCCCTGTTCGCCGTCATGGGCGATGTAATCGTCATAGGAAATCGTCTCGGCGCGGATGAAGCCGCGTTCGAAATCGCCGTGGATGATGCCTGCGGCCTTGGGCGCGGTGGTGCCGGTGCGGATGGTCCAGGCGCGCGCCTCCTTGGGGCCGACGGTGAAATAGGTCTCAAGGTGCAGCAACTCGTATCCGGCGCGGATGAGGCGATCGAGGCCCGCCTCCTCCAGCCCCATTTCGTCGAGGAACATGGCGGCCTCCTCGGCGTCGAGCTGGCTGATCTCCTCCTCGATCTGGGCGGAGATCACGACATGGGCGGCGCCCTGGGCCTCGGCCATGTCTGCGACCCTGGCGGAGAATTCGTTGCCCGTGGCCGCGGATGCCTCCTCAACATTGCAGACATAGAGGATGGGCTTGGTGGTCAGAAGTTGCAGCATCTTCCAGGCCTTGGCGTCATCGGGGGCGACCTCGACCATGCGGGCGGGCTTGCCGTCTTCCAGCATCGCCAGCGCCGCCTTGAGCAGGCGTTCCTGCTGCACCGCCTCCTTGTCGCCGCCGCGCAGCTTGCGGGTGATGGTCTGCAGGCGTTTCTCGATCGAGTCCATATCGGCCAGCATCAGCTCGGTCTCGATGGTTTCGGCATCCGCGACGGGGTCGATGCGGTCCTCGACATGGGTGACATCGCCATCCTCGAAACAGCGCAGCACATGGGCGATGGCGTCGGTCTCGCGGATATTGGCGAGGAACTGGTTGCCGAGCCCTTCGCCGCGCGACGCGCCTTTCACCAGGCCCGCGATGTCGACGAAGGTCATGCGGGTGGGGATGATCTGTTTCGATCCGGCAATGGCGGCGAGGCGGTCCAGCCGCGCATCGGGGACGGCGACATCGCCGACATTGGGCTCGATCGTGCAGAAGGGAAAGTTGGCGGCCTGCGCGGCGGCGGTGCGTGTGAGCGCGTTGAAAAGGGTCGACTTGCCGACATTGGGCAGACCCACAATTCCCATCCTGAATCCCATGATCCCTCTCCGCCTGGCTGATCCTGCGCGCCTTCTATGCGGATGCGGGATAGGGCGCAACGGGATAGGGCGAGGAGCGCCCGGAACGGGGGCGAGGAGCCGCTCCTCCGCCCCTGCCGGGCGTCCTCGCCTGTGCGGACCCCATTGATTTCCGGCGCGGCATTCGCCAAACCGGGCCGGACGCCAGATGGGGAACCCAGAATGACACGGATCGACGCCAAATTCGCCGAGCTTGCCAGCGCGGGCAAGAAAGCCTTCGTCACCTATGTGATGGCGGGCGATCCCGATTACGACACCTCGCTGGAGGTGGTGAAGGGCCTGCCCGCCGCGGGCGTCGATATCATCGAGCTTGGCCTGCCCTTCACCGATCCGATGGCCGACGGCCCCACCATCCAGCTTGCGGGCCAACGCGCGCTGGAGGCCGGCCAGACGCTGAAGAAGACGCTGGCGATGGCCGCCGCGTTCCGCGAGGGCGACGACACCACCCCCATCGTGCTGATGGGCTATTACAACCCCATCTACAACCACGGTGTGGAGGCGTTCCTGAGGGACGCAAAGGAGGCCGGGATCGACGGGTTGATCGTGGTGGACCTGCCGCCCGAGGAGGATGAGGAACTGTGTATTCCGGCGCAGAAGGCGGGGCTGAACTTCATCCGGCTGGCCACGCCCACCACCGATGATGCCCGCCTGCCCAAGGTGTTGGAGAACACGTCGGGCTTTGTCTATTACGTCTCGATCACCGGCATCACCGGGGCCGCCGCGCCCGAGGCCGATGACGTGGCGCCCGAAGTGGCGCGGATCAAGTCGCAGACCGACCTGCCGATCATCGTGGGCTTCGGCATCCGCACGCCCGAGATGTCGGAAGGCATCGCGCGGATCGCGGATGGGGCGGTCGTGGGCTCGGCCATCGTGTCCGAGATCGCGGCAGGCAAGCCGGTGGCCGAGGTTCTGGATTTCGTGCGCGCGCTGGCCGAGGGCGCACACCGGGCCTGAGGGGCGCGGGCGAAGGGCATTGCGCGGTCTGGGCTTGATTGGTAAAACTATCTTACCAGTCACACGCGGAGACGCCCCGATGCCCGTCATCACCAATATCGACGATCTCAAGCGCATCTATAAGCGCCGCACGCCGAAGATGTTCTACGATTACGCGGAATCGGGCAGTTGGAGCGAGCAGACCTTTCGTGAGAATACCACTGATTTCGAGCTGATCCGCCTGCGCCAGCGGGTCGCCGTGGACATGACGGGCCGCTCGACCGCGACGACGATGGTGGGCCAGGAGGTGGCGATGCCGGTGGCGCTGGCCCCGGTCGGGCTGACGGGGATGCAATGCGCCGATGGCGAGATCAAGGCGGCGCGGGCGGCGGAGAGGTTCGGGGTGCCGTTCACCCTCTCGACCATGTCGATCTGTTCCATCGAGGATGTGGCCGCGAACACGGAAAAACCGTTCTGGTTCCAGGTCTACACGCTGAAGGACGACGATTTCATGCGCCGCCTGTTCGCGCGGGCGAAGGATGCGAACTGCTCGGCGCTGGTCATCACCGCCGATTTGCAGATCATGGGGCAGCGGCACAAGGACGTGAAGAACGGCCTTTCCGCACCGCCGAAACTGACACCTGCCTCTGTCGCCAACATGATGACCAAGGTGCGGTGGGGCCTGGGGATGCTTGGCACCAGGCGGCACACCTTCGGCAATGTCGTGGGCCACGCCAAGGGGGTGGATGCGACCGGGTCGCTCAGCGAATGGACCTCGAAGGCGTTCGATCACGCGCTGGACTGGGACCGGATCCGCGAGCTGCGCAGCTGGTGGGATGGGCGGGTGATCCTCAAGGGGATCCTGGATGTGGAGGATGCGAAACGGGCCATTGATGTGGGGGCGGATGCGATTGTCGTCTCGAACCATGGCGGGCGGCAGCAGGACGGGGCGTTGAGCGCGATCCGGATGCTGCCCTCGATCCTGGAGGCCGTGGGCGACAAGGTGGAGGTGCATTTCGACAGCGGCATCCGGTCGGGCCAAGACGTGCTGAAGGCGGTCGCGATGGGCGCGAAGAGCACCTATATCGGGCGCGCCTTCGTCTACGGGCTGGGGGCGATGGGAGAGGCGGGCGTGACCAAGGCGCTGGAGGTGATCCACAAGGAGCTGGACACCGCCATGGCCCTGTCAGGCGAGCGCGACGTGCGCAACCTGGGCCGTCACAACCTGCTGATCCCCGCCGATTTCGAGGGAAACTGGGCCTGAACGCGGATCGCCAGCGCCAGGCCGGGGCCGATCAGCGCCAGCATCGCCACCGCGACGAAGGCCATGCGCAACCCGAAGGCGCCTGACATCAGGCCCATCACGGCGGGCGCGGCCATGAAACCCACGAAGCCGATCACGGCGGCGCGCGCCACGGCGGCGGTGCGCCTGCCGGGGCGCACGAGGCGGCCGACCAGCGCCAGACCCATCGGCCCGACCACGGAAATGCCAAGCCCCATGGTGCCGAAGCCCAGATAGGCGATGGCGGGGCCGGGCGCGGCGGCGGCAATGAGCGCGCCGATACTGGCAAGGCCCGAGCCGATCACGATCACCGAGGTCTCCGAGAACCGGCCCGAGATCGCCTGCCCCGAGAAGCGCCCGAAGGCCATGGTGAGGCCCAGGACGGCGGGACCGAACGCGCCTTCTGCCGCCCGCCCGCCAAGGGTGCGTTCGATATGCAGGGCCGACCAGGCTTCGACCGTGGCCTCGACGAAGAAGGCGATGAGGACGATACCGCCGCAGATGAGGACAACGCGCCAGGGGAAGGCGCCCTGGGCCGCGCGCTCGGCCTCATCGACGGGGGCGGGGGTCAGGCGCATGCCAGAGGCCAGCACCGCGATGACCAGCCAGAGGCAGGCGAAAACGGCGACGGGCGGCAGCCCGACCTCGCGCGCGAGGCCCGTCAGCATGGCCGAGATCGCATAGGCCAGCGAGAACATGCCGTGATTGGCGTTCATCAGCGAGCGGTTGTTGGCGGCCTCAAGCTCGGACACGCGGGCATTGATCACCACGTCGAGCAGGCCGGAGGTGAGGCCGAGCGCCATCATCACGCCCATGAAGAGGGCGGGATGTGTCACCAGCCCCGGCATCAGGAAGGCGCTGGCCACCAGCATCGCGGCAACCGGCATGGCGGAGCGGCCCAGGATGCGGTCGAAAAGCGGGGCCAGCCAGATCGTCGTCACCAGCCCCAGGGAAGTGCCAAGGAAGATCAGGCCGAAAAGCGTGTCATCCACCCCCAACCCGGCCTTGAACACCGGCACCTGGGCGGCGAAACTGCCCCACAGGACGCCGATCACGGCAAAGCCGCGGGCGGGGCGATGGCTGAGGCGCAGGGCGGAAAGGATCGACATGGATCGGCCCTTGCCACGGGGCCTTATCCAAAGCAATCGCCAAAGCGCCTTTGCCCCTTTCCAAGCAGGCGATCCTGGTCTATACGCGCGGCTTCACGTGGCGGACACCCTTGGAGGCCGCCCTTTAATATATGGAGAATACCTATGGCTAAAGAGATTCCCGATCTCGTAGTCGAGGCACGCGCGGGGACAGGCAAGGGGGCCGCCCGCCAAGCACGCCGTGATGGCATGGTGCCCGGAGTCGTTTACGGTGGCGGTGCTGATCCGCTGGCGTTGCAGATCCCCTTCAACGCGCTGATCAAGCACCTGAAGGCGGGCCGCTTCCTTGCCACCCTCTTCAACCTGAAGATGGAAGGCCAGGACGACGTGCGCGTCATCTGCCGCGCCGTGCAGCGGGACGTGGTCAAGGACCTGCCGACGCATATCGACTTGATCCGCCTGCGCCGCACCACCAAGATCGCGCTCTACATCCCCGTCGAGGTTGTCGGCGAAGAGGAGAGCCCCGGCCTGTCGCGCGGTGGCGTGCTGACGCTGATCCGCCCGGAAGTCGAACTGAAAGTGACCGCGGGCGATATCCCCGATCACATCACCATCGACGTGTCGGAAATGGAGATCGGCGACAATATCTCGATCTCCTCGGTCAAGCTGCCCTCGGGCGCGAAGCCGACCATCGACCGCGATTTCGTCATCGCCAACATCACCGCCCCCTCCGCCCTCACCGCTGCTGAAGAAGCCGAGGACGAGGATGAGGTGGCCGCCGACGAGGTCGAAGCCATCAATGTCGATCAGGATGGATCGGACGAGGCTGGCGACGGCGAAGGCGAAACCAAGGAGTAATCCGGGGGTTCCATCGCAAGGTTATCAAGGAACGCGGGGCGCGCTGTCATGGCCCCCGCGTTTTTCTTTGGGCTGTCAGCCGTCCAGCCGCGCTTGCAATTGCCGCCTGACCTTGCTGCGCCCCCACCAGGATCGGATTTGTCTGGCCGAGAGCGTGTCGGGCCTGATCCGGCAGACATCCCCCTTGGCCTCGATATGGAACTGGCGGTAGGCCGCGACGATATTGCTGCGCCCCGCCGTGATCGCGGCCACCTTGATCTCGGCGCGCTCCAGGTCAGCGATCTCAAGGTCTTCCGCGGTCTTCCAGCGGGTGCGCTGCAAAAGGTTCTCGAAACTGCCGATATCGACGAACTCGCCGCTGTTCAGGGGGCCTTGCAGGGTCGATTGCAAGGGCGAGGTCAGGTCCTGCCGCGCGATCTCGGTGCGATCGGCGACCGAGCTTTCGCGCCCGCCATCGGCGTTCCAGATCGACAGGATGACCTCCAGCACGTAGATCGGCTCAAACCCCAGATTGCTGACGATGACGCGGGCATCGGTGTCCTCGGCGCCGCCCAGATGGATCAGGATCTCGGTCCGGCGCTGGCGGCGCAGGCCCGAGACCAGGATGTGCAGGTAGACCAGCCAGACCAGCGCGGTGATCGCGGCCACGGCCACCTGGATGATCCCCGCGTTCTCCGACAGCCAGTCCCACATGCGCCCGCCCCCTTGTCCGCTTTGCGCCGGGGCCAAAGGTAAGACCGCGACACCGTCCCGCCAAGCCCCGGAATTGTTGAAAGATCCCGGCGGCCCGCCTATAGAACGGCAGGAATTGGCAATCGCAGGGGACGGGGATGCAACTTTGGGTCGGCCTGGGCAATCCCGGCGGAAAATACGCCGGCAACCGGCACAATATCGGCTACATGGCGCTGGACCGGATCGCGGAGGAGCACGGGTTTTCGCCGTGGCGGTCGAAGTTCCAGGGCAGCTTGAGCGAGGGGCGGTTCGGGTCCGAGAAACTGGCGCTTCTGAAGCCCGAGACCTTCATGAACCTCTCGGGCCAATCGGTCGGTGAGGCGATGCGCTTCTTCAAGCTGGAGCCCGGTGACGTCACCGTGTTTCACGATGAGCTGGACCTTGCGCCGGGCAAGGTGCGGGTCAAGACGGGCGGCGGTCACGCGGGCCATAACGGGCTGCGGTCCCTGCACGCGCATATCGGGGCGGAGTATGACCGCGTGCGGATCGGCATCGGGCATCCGGGGCATAAGGACCGGGTGTCGGGATATGTGTTGTCGGATTTCGCCAAGGCCGAGCAGGACGGGCTGGACGACCTGTTGCGCGGGATCGCGGATGGGGCGCCGGACCTGGCGGCGGGCGACAAGGGCCGGTTCATGAACGCGATTGCGTTGCGGATGCAGCCGGTGCGCGAGACGAGCACAGAGGTGGCGGAAAAGCCCGCCGAGCAGCCCCCCGCCGAGGCGCCCGACACGCGCAGCGCGATGCAGAAGCTGATGGACAAGTTTCGGTGAGGGCGGCAGACGCCTTTGCCATCCAGTCGCGGGCCTGCGCCAAGCTTGACTCGCCTTTCATGGGGCGGATGCTTCCGCTGCTGTGGCAGGTCTTGGAGGGTGACACCGGCGCGGTGGCGGCGCGGGTGAAGGCGTGGCCAGGCGATCTGTCGCCCTCGGGCCATTCGGTGCCCTTGCGGCTGGCGGGCGCGCTGCATGCGCTGGTCCTGCAGGGCAAGGATGCGGGGCTGGTCGCGGCCTATCCGCCGCAGGATGTGGGGGATGACGTTCTGAAACCCGCGCTTGCGGCCGCGGTGCAGACCCACGAGGCGCAGATCCTGCACTGGCTGGACTCGGCCCCGCAGACCAATGAGGTGCGCCGGTCGGCGGTCCTGCTGGCAGGCGCGGCTTGGCTGGCGGGGCGCTGCGGGCTGCCCTTTGTGCTGTCGGAACTGGGGGCGAGCGCCGGGTTGAACATGGCCTTTGACGCCTATGCGCTTGAGACGCCCGGCGGGGTGATCGGCGCGGGCGGCAGCCCGGTGCGCTTTACCCCCGACTGGCACGGCGCGGCCCCCGCCCCTGCCCCCATCACCGTGCAGGACCGTGCGGGGATCGACCTGAACCCGCTGGACCCCTCCGAGGCGGGCGATGCGCTGCGCATCCTGGCCTATCTCTGGCCCGACCAGCCCTATCGCGCGGCGCTGACCCGGAACGCCATTGCGCTTGCCACGACCCGGCCCGCGCGGGGCGATGCCGCGCCCTGGCTGGAGGCCAGACTGGCACCCCCCTGCCCCGGCGCCCTGCACCTTGTCTACAACACCATCGCCTGGCAGTATTTCCCGCCCGAGACCGCGGCAAGATGCGAAGCGGCGCTGCAAGACGCGGGCGCACGGGCCACGCAACACGCCCCGCTGGCGCATCTGGCGATGGAGGCCGATGCGCTCGGTGATGGCGCGGCGCTGACGGTGCGTCTGTGGCCGGGTGGCGCGCGCAAGACGCTGGCGCGGGTGGATTTCCATGGCCGCTGGATCAAATGGGCCGCGTGACGTCGGGTTCGGATTGATCGGGGCGGGTCGCCCGTGATCTGCTGCAGGCCAAACGGGGGAGGAGCGATCATGCGGCGCGTGTTGAGGATAAGCCTGCGAATTCTGTTGGTTCTGCTGCTGGCAGCGGCCGCCCTGGGCGTCTGGAAGCGCGAGGAGATCATGCGGCTTTGGGCGGTCAACACGCTGTTTGCGCCCGACCGGATCGTGCAGAATTTCAGCCATATGGACCGCGCCTTCCTGACCACCCCCGTACCGCGCGGCGATGGCCCCGTGTCGCCCCTGCCCGAGGGCGCGCCCTACGACCTGCCGGATGAGGTGGAGACCTGGATCGAGGAGCGATCGGTCACCGCGCTGGTCATCCTCGACGAGGGCGATCTGGTGCATGAAAGCTATCATCTTGGCACCGGGCCGGACGATCTGCGGATCAGCTGGTCGGTGGCGAAGAGCTATCTTTCCGCGCTGATGGGAACGCTGGTCGCCGATGGCACCATCCCCGATCTCGACGCCCCGGTGACGGACTACGCGCCGCTGCTGGAGGGGTCGGCCTATGAGGGGGCCTCGATCCGCGACGTGTTGCAGATGCAATCGGGCGTCACATTCGACGAGGATTACCTGGATTACGATTCCGACATCAACCGGATGGGCCGGGCGCTGGCGCTTGGCCGGTCGATGGACCGGTTCGCCGCCGACCTGGAGGCGCGGGACCGCGATCCGGGGGAGCAATGGCAATATGTCTCGATCGACACGCATGTGATCGGCATGGTCATCCGGGGGGCCACGGGCCGCAGCATCCCCGACCTCCTCTCCGAGCGCGTGATCGCGCCCCTGGGGCTGGAGCGGGAGCCCTATTATATCACCGATGGCGAGGGGGTCGCCTTCGTCCTGGGCGGGCTGAACCTGACCACACGCGACTATGCGCGGCTTGGGCTGATGTTCCTGCAAGGCGGTGTCTATGGCGGAACGCGGATCGTGCCGGAGGGTTGGGTCGACGCCTCCACCACACCCTCGGCCAATACGGAACCGGGGCGGATCGGTTATGGCTATCAATGGTGGATTCCTGTCGGCGCGGAACCGGGGCAGTTCATGGCGCGCGGCATTTACGGGCAATATGTCTATGTCGATCAGGTGAACGGCGTGGTGATCGCGGCCAATGCCGCCGACCGGCAGTTCCGGGAGCCAGGGGTAAATGAAGAGAATATCCGCATCTTTCGCCTGATCGCCGAAAGCCTGTAGGCTGGCGCAAAGGAGGATGAGACATGAGTGATATGGATCCGTCGGTGAATGTTCTGGGCGAGGCGTTGCAAAGCTGCTCCACCGAGCCGATGACCGGGTTTTTCCGCGACGGGGCGTGCAATACCTGCGTCGAGGATGCAGGCAGCCACACGGTCTGTGCCCTGATGACGGCGGAGTTCCTGGCGTTCTCTAAATATGTCGGCAACGACCTGTCCACGCCGCGCCCCGAGTTCGGGTTCGCGGGGCTGGACCCGGGCGATCACTGGTGCCTTTGCGCCGCGCGGTTCCTGCAGGCCCATGACGAGGGCTGCGCGCCGCAGGTCAACCTGGCCGCGACACATCAAAAGGCGCTGGAGATCGTACCTCTGGAGGTTTTGCGGGCGCACGCGGCGGCGTCGTGATCAGGGGCGGCGCCCCGGCCAGCAGATCGTCGATGAAGAGGCTGAGCAATTGCGGCCTGCCGGTGACGCCCGCCTTGCGGTAGATCGCGTTTGTCTGCGCCTTGACCGTGCCTTCGGAGGTGTCGCGCAACGCCGCGATTTCGGACAGCGACATCCCCTTGAGCGCGAAGAGCGCCACGTCCCGTTCGGCGGGGGTCAGCGCCCAATCGGCAAAGCGGTCCTGCACGAGATCCATGAAATGACCCGAGGCCGCGCGCAGGCTGTCCTCGGCGCGGAGCTGGCGCGCCCGGGCGCGGCGCAACACCAATGTGCCGGCAACCAGCCCGGCGAGCAGGCCGAGTGCTGCCCCGACCTCGATCAATTCGCGCATTTGCCACGATATGGGCGTTGTCCGCAGGCCCAGGATGCTGGCCGCCAGATCCCACAGGAACACCGCTGTAAAAGCGGCCTGAAAGGCCACCAGAAGACGCAATGCCCAGGTCATGCGCCTAGTCGTCATCTGCATCATCCTCGTCATCATCGTCTTCATCGGGATGGTGCAGATAGCCATCTTCGGCGCGCGAGATGTCCCGCAAGACCTCGCCTGTGGCACGGTCGAGAATGATCTCACGCTCGACATTGCCGCGTTCGGCCAGGATGCGGATCCGCCACAGCCAGGTGTAGCTTTCCTCGATCTCGGTATAGCCCTCGGCCTGCAATTGCGCCATCCAGAGCCTCGCGGCAGCGGCTCCATCGGCCAGCGCGGGCGTGGCGAGGGTCAAGAACAGAAGGGTGATGAGGGCGCGCATGCGCTTTCTCCGATGGGTCGCTCCGCCATCGCTGGCGGAGCAGGTGCCATTTTCAGATGGGGTCAGTCATCGTCGCGGTCAATCTCTTCGCGGATGACATTGCCATCGGCATCGAAATAGCGTTCGGTTTCGACACCGTTCACCGTGACCTCCTCGCGCAGCAAGGTGCCGTCCAGGGAATAGTAGCGCTCGATCTCGTCGGCCCCGTTGCGCGCTTCGACCTCGACCTGGTTCCCCTCGGTCTCGATCTCGAACTGGCCGTAGCCGGCGGCTGCAAGCTCCTCCATCACAGTGGCGAGCCAGGGCGAGGATCCGGCCTGGGGTGCGGTCTGGGCGAGGCCGACGGTGGCGATCAGGCTGGCGGCGCCGATAAGGACGGTAAGGCGTTTGATGGACATGGGGTTTTCCTTCTCCAAAGGGTGATGCGGGAAGGGATTGGTCCTCGCCGCTTGAGACCCCAGATGGCCTGAACCGGGCCATGACGCCATTGGCCCGGCGTTTAGCCAGCCTCGCATAAACACCGGATGAGGGGAATAAACGGAGGTTTACGACCGGAAAAACCGAGGCCGAGACCGCAGCCTTGCCCCCGTCTGTCCAGAATCCGACCGACAGAGCCTAATGCCCGCCCATCTCGAAACCCAGGTGCCGCGCGACGGTGAAGATGTCCTTGTCGCCGCGCCCGCACATGTTCATGCAGATGATATGATCCTCGGGCAGCTCCGGCGCGATCTTGATGACATAGGCGAGTGCGTGCGAAGGCTCCAGCGCGGGGATGATCCCCTCGGTCTCGCAGCAGAGCTGGAAGGCGGCGAGCGCCTCCTTGTCGGTCACGGAGACATATTTCGCGCGCCCGATCTCGTGCAGCCAGGAATGTTCCGGCCCGATACCGGGGTAATCCAGCCCCGCCGAAATCGAGTAGCCTTCCAGGATCTGGCCATCATCGTCCTGGAGCAGGTAGGTGCGGTTGCCATGCAGCACGCCGGGGCGGCCGCCGGTCAGCGAGGCGCAATGCTCCATCTTGTCGTTGACGCCCTTGCCGCCCGCCTCGACCCCGATGATGTTCACGGATTTGTCGTCGAGGAACGGGTAGAAGAGGCCCATCGCGTTCGACCCGCCGCCGATGGCCGCGATGATCGTGTCGGGCAGGCGGCCCTCGCGCGCCTGCATCTGTTCCTTGGCTTCCTTGCCGATGATGGTCTGGAAGTCGCGCACCATGGCCGGGTAGGGGTGCGGGCCCGCGACGGTGCCGATGCAGTAGAACGTGTCGCGCACATTGGTGACCCAGTCGCGCAGCGCGTCGTTCATCGCGTCCTTGAGCGTGCCCCGCCCGGACGTGACCGAGACCACCTCGGCCCCCAGAAGCTTCATCCGGAAGACGTTGGGGGCCTGACGCTCGACATCATGCGCGCCCATGTAGACGACGCATTTCAGGCCGAACTTGGCGCAGACGGTGGCGGTGGCGACGCCGTGCTGGCCTGCGCCGGTTTCGGCGATGATGCGGGTCTTGCCCATGCGGCGGGCCAGGATGATCTGGCCCAGGACGTTGTTGATCTTGTGCGCGCCGGTGTGGTTGAGCTCGTCCCGCTTCATGTAGATCTTGGCCCCGCCCAAATGCGCGGTCAGCCGGTCGGCATGGTAGAGCGGCGAGGGGCGGCCCACGTAATGGGTCCAGAGATCGTTCATCTCGGCCCAGAAACTGTCATCGGTCTTGGCGTGTTCGTATTGCTTTTCCAGCTCCAGGATCAGCGGCATCAGGGTTTCCGAGACGAAGCGCCCGCCGAAATCGCCGAAGCGGCCGCGTTCGTCGGGTCCGGTCATGAAGCTGTTCAGGAATTCTTCGGTCATTGGGCCTCCTTCGCGGGTCGCCCACTGCCTACTCCGTTCCTTCGGTCAGCCGCAAGATCTCAATCGGACCGCTTCAGATACTGTTCTGCCCATCAGGTTCAATTCGCCCACAAAACGGGACGACCCCACATCTGATTGAGAGACCCACCACCGCGTGACCCACGCTCGCGACATTACAATCCTTAGAGTGGGGAAAACGACCTACTTGTTTCGCGCCGGAGCTTTCCCCTTTGTCCGACCAGCAATTTTTTCACGCAGCCTGTCCCTTTTCCTGCGGACACCTTCAGCGTTCGGCAAGAACGCCGCCGCCATATCCAGCAGGATAACCGCATCGGTCTCGGTCAATTGGTGGTCAGGCCGGATTCGCGAAGCAAGCTCGCGCACGTCCTTATTAAGGATCTGAGACGGAATTCTCTGCATCAGCGTTCTTGCCAAAACGTCGATCTGGGCCGTGGAAAACTCCAACACTGTCTCGTCCTTCGGTGCGAGATTTGGGGCAATGTCGTCATATTGCGGCAGCGCCAACGCTTCTTCGGCCGGGATCATAGAGTTCAGTTTTTCAACCCAGGGAAGCTGCGCTTCGATGAAGGCCCGATGGGTTTCAGCACTGAAATAAGGAATTTCAGAAGGAATATCTGGCAGCCCGTTGCAAAGTGCATCGGAAATATTGGCAGCTTTTGGGTTCTTTGCATGGCTGCTCAACTGCTGTTGAAAATACAGCTCGGACCTTGTCAGCGACCGGTTGACCCGTCGTCCTTCGGGCAAAGAAAGCACATCATCGGCCAGGCCCAAAGCCTGGCCGAAGCGCGCGATATGGCGATCTTCATGGCGCGAATAATTCACGATTTCAACCTGGACCGGAAGTGCATCCAAAAGCTCCAGGAACTCTATTGAGATTTTCAAATTTATGTCAGACAGAAGATATTCAGAGACAGATGCCATCGATCCCCCTCGTTTGACAGATTGGCCGTATGCAGAGAGGGCCTGTGACAGGGGATCGCGAATATAGTATATCAGTTTTACGCTATCGGCATGTGCCAGGATGCGTTTCAGCGGCGACACGTCTTCAAAGAAAACTCTATGAAGCGATTCGTTAGGGAACGTCTGATCAACGCCTTCGGCTGCGCCGAGGCTTCGGCTTGAAGGCAGTTTGGCGCCGGACAGACGCCGTTGCCAGCGATTTTCGCGCCGTTTGTGCCGCCTGAGCGGCGGTTTGGTCGATTTTGGACGGACT
>NZ_JBSXNT010000035.1:0-31468 GCF_056857775.1 Alterinioella sp. B-7 | reverse complement strand
CGGCGACGCAACTGGAAGAAACCAATTGCGACCTGTGGTCCCGAAGTCCCGAGACCGGTTCTCGCGGAGACGTGTAATGATCCGCGACCCGCCGCGTCCTTGCATGACGGCAGCGCGGGCGTTGGCGTGATTGTGCCGCGGAGATCAAACCCCTAACCTGATTGGGATTCGACAGCCCCATAGGAGGTGCCAAGGATGAGCGAGCTTTCCCAATACGCGATTCTTTTCGGGCTGAGCGTCGGTGTGTTCGGTCTCGTGCTCAGCCTTTACGGGCTGGCGCGGGCCATCGGGCGCGCGCGCGCGGAACCCGGCAAGGACGTGCCCGCCACCGCCGGCACCCTGTCGCGCGATCCGGTCTGGGAGCGCTATCATGCGCGCTATGCCGGTTATGCGCTGCTGTTCCCGGCCTTCGATATGGAGATGGCGTTCATGTATCCCTGGGCTGTGGGACGGGGCGCGCCGGATGCTGACCGCTGCGCTCCTCGGCCCGGATGCACCTAGCCCGTCGCCGGGCGTGGTTTCGCGGCTGACCGGGGAGTGGCAGCAGGAATACGACCGCTCGCAGCGCCGCGATCTCTCTGCCCGGCAGTATGTCTACATCTGGACCGTTGGTGTCTACTTGCAGGCCCGGATGGAGCCGCAGGCCGAGTGCATGCTGGTCATTCTCGGCGCCACGCCCGAAGGAAAGAAGGAACTGGTCGGCTTTCAGGTCGGCGTTCGGGAAAGCGCCCAGAGCTGGCGAGAGCTCTTGGTCGACATCAAGAAGCGCGACCTCTCAGTGCCGCCCGAGGTCGCCGTGGGTGACGGGGCCATGGGGTTCTGGAAGGCGATCGACGAGGTTTTTCCCGGCACGCGTCATCAGCGCTGTCGGGTTCACAAGACAGCCAGTGTTCTCAACAAGTTCCCGAAATTCATGCAGCCGACGGTGAAGGCCGATCTACGTGAGATCTGGCACGCTGAGTCCCGCGCCAGGGCCAAAGCCGTGATGGACATCTTCGCCGAGAAATACGCGGCCAGATACGAGAAGGCGGTGACGTGCCTGACAAAGGACCGCGACGCCAAGCTGATGGTGTTCAAGCTCGTTCAGACCGCCGCGAAGACATGGCGTCGGCTGAAGCGCGCGAACCAGTTGCCGATGGTCATCAAAGGCGTCACATTCACCGATGGTGTCGCCGCAAACGACACCGAAAACCGCGCCGCCTGATCAGGCCGCGTCACCCAGATCCCAGCATAGCTCAGTCCATCATCCCGATGGATCAAAGGCCTGGTCCTGATGATCAGCCCTACCCAAGTGGGGCTGATCACGGTCATTGGTCGTTTCAGTGAAAATTGGCAAACCGGGCTCGAAAGGACCGCTGGCCTTGGGCTTCCGTCATGATGTTCCGAACCTGCATCTGCATTACACCTTATTGTCGCTGTCGGGTGCCCCCCATCTTGCAACGGCAGGAGCCTGGGTCGCCACAGACGCGGCGATCCGGGTGCGCGGATCTATAGGCCAGTCGCTATTCCATTGGCGCCAGAGTGCCGTTCGCAATTGCGGCCGCCAATTCGTCTGCGTCGACAGCTTCATCCCTATTGGTGTCCAGGGCGGCATATTGCGCGTCGGTCAGATCGGGATATTCGGTCCGCATTTCGGCCAACGAATAAAGGCCGTCCTGATCGAGGTCCATTTCGTGGGCGAAGGCGCCGTTTGCAAAGGCGACGGCCCCGATGGCGGCGGCGGCGAGTGCGATGTGTTTCATTGTGATCTCCTCATGCTTTTCCAATGGCGGTCGGTCACCGACCCCTGCATGTAAGGACGCTGAAGATGGCGAAGCGTTACAGTTGCCGAAGGGGAGACGCGCGAGCCTCGGCACGATTTTCCGACGGCCGACGTGAATTGGCGCTGCGTTCAGGTGTCGGCGGCATCGTGGTCGCCGTGCTGACACCAGACACAATCGCAGTTCAGGTGACTGCAACTGCGGTCTTTCAACGGGGCGAGAAAGCGATATCGGGCAAGTGGCAGCAGCAGTCGGCGCGGCAATGACAAGCCATAGGCCTGGGCCAGGGCTGTACCCGTATCGACCCGGGCAATCTTGCCGATCAGATAATCCACCCCGCGCGGGCCGGTCTGGTTGAACAGAAACCGGTTGACCACGCCGGCGCGCAGGCCCGGTTGCAGATCGCGTCGCCAGGATTTCGCATAGTCCGTTCCATGGATCAGACTTTCCGCCGCCAGCCGACCGGATCGCATGGCATATCGCAGCCCGAACCCTGCCAATGCGTCCTGAAAGCCCGCGTGTTCGCCGATCACAGGGTTTCCGCCCTGCATCGCCGTACGCGGTAATCTGACATTGCCGAAGCCGCCGAATTCATGGGGGTTCTGCATCTGCAACCCGGCGTGGCGCGTGAAATAGGCCACTGTCGCGGCAAGATGCTGCGCCTGGTTGCGAAAACCCGTGAACATGCAGCTGGCTACCGTGCCGCGCCCGGCATGGACCAGCAGGTATGCATAGCCCTTCGGGGCCAGATCGGCGCCGAATGCGAGCCAGGCGCCGTCGGCCATGGTCGTGTCGAAAACATGCCCCACGGCGATAATATCTGCGCGGCGCGGCCCGCCCGCCAGAACCATGTTGCCCGAGGTGTTCTTTACGCGGTCGTTGAACCGCACCTCGGCTCCGGCGGCGCGGGCCTGATCCAGTAGCGCCCGGTCCAGCGTTCCTGCCGCATCCCCACGTCGCAGCAGATAAAACAAAGGCCGCGTTCCGGCCACGGGATGTGGCTTGGCGTGGCTGTCGAAAATCATCCCCTCATTCACGCCATGATGTGCGAAATCGGTCGTGATGCCCGCCTCGGCCAGTTCGGCGAGGACATCCTGCGGGTCGGTCCAGTTCTCCAGACCCTGAAAATCGCCATGGAACCGGTGGCCGACATCGCCGTGCCATTCGCGCACGGTGACGGTCCGCCCCGCCCGGGCCAGCACGATCGCGCAGGTCAGGCCGGCAGGCCCGGCCCCGACGATCTCGATCTCGGCCTGCGACGTCATATCAGTCCGTAAATTCCGCCGCCGCAATGTAATCGCGGGTCAGGGGAAGCGCATCGTTCAGCTTGGTTCGGGTATTGGCGACCTGGATTGGGGCGATTTCGACGAAATCCAGACGCCCGGACCGGCCCAGATGGCGGGCCAGACGCGGCGACAGATCGCCGTAGACGCAGGCCAGTTGCAACACCTCGGTGCCGGGAGCCATCTCGACAATGGCAGCGTCGCAGAGCCGCCGGTATTGTCCCCAGAGGATTGCGTTGACCGCCCATGGGTGATCGAAGACGCGCAGGCTGGCGGGCCGGAGACAGGCCCACCAATAATACTGCTCCAGATAGGCCGGAAGCGGCGCATCCGGAAAGTGGGGCCGCGACGCCGCCGCGACCCGGGCCTGTGAGCGCTTCAGATCAAGCACGGCGGCGGCCGACGATGCCGATGGCGATCAGCACGACCGTGCCCACGCCATAGACGACCAGCATCCAGGTCGGCAGGTAGAAGGTCATGTAGACGTTCCAGCCGATCCAGCTAAGGCTTTCCGTCACCAATGATGGTGTGCCACCCAGCGACCCGCCTAGCGTTCCGGTGATGGTAATGACGATCGCACCTATGGTCGCCAGCGCTAGGGTGATCCAGCGTTGCCCGCCGACATAGAGGTGACGGCGGAAGCGATAGCCGAGCACGCTCATCACGGTCCAGTAGCTCAACGTCCAGGTGGCCAACATGATGTGGTTACGCCCCAGGGGGGATTCAGTGATCGCCGACCAGGGGTAGATCGTCAGACCCAGCCCGTAGGTCACAAAGCCCGCGAGCGTTCCGAGCGCGGCCAGAGGCCAGACTGCCTTTTGCAGGCGTACCGCGAATTCCGAATCGGAAAGACAGCGGATCAGGATGAACAGATAGGCCGCCATCCACAGCGCCACCGGAAAATGTGCCATGAGAATGTGATAGACCGGGCTGAGCGACCAGGAGGGCTCGCCCACCACTTCGACCTGGACCCCGGCGTCCACACCATGCGCCAGCGCCGCGCCGGTACCGAGCAGGCCCAGGAGGGTTGCGGCGACTGTGATGCGGCGGAAGCGTAGCAGAGCGGGTTTCATGGAGGTGTCCTTTGGAGTGCCGGGGGTTCCGGACTGATTTGCATTCAAATGGGTCATCAGGCCTCTCCCTCGCGGCGGCGCATTAGCAAGTTGACGTTGATACCCATGCCCACGATCAGGCCGAGACTGATGATCAATGTCCAAATCCATTGACTGCGGATTTCGCCGGCAAATTCCATCTGCACACCATAAAGCGCGAGCTGTTCCTCACTGTGACGCGTGGCTACCGGAACGCGCTGTGCGATGCGGTCGGCACCGGGGTGCTGGCGTGCATCCGTCAGCCGGCTCCAAGTGACCTGACCGGGATAGTACATGGTGATTTCCGTCCAGGGCTGGGTCCAGTCGGGGGCGTCACCCTCAAAGCGTTCGGCCACCAACTGGGCGGGTTGTTCAAGACCCAGAGAGACCGGCAGAGAGACATAGTGCCAGCGCATGGTCGAGGCGTTGCGGAACACCGAAAAGGCGAGATCGTAATTGCCGCCGTCGCGGAAGATCTTGTCTTCGAGCGGGTTGCCGGTATCCATCGCCCGCACCAGCGTCACGTCCCAGAACCCGTTGCGCCAGCGCGCGGCGGAAGGCATGGCGATGTCGGCGCGCGATCCCGACCCATCGCGCAGAACCCGGCGGGGCAGGGTATCGCCATTCTGCCAGTCGAGATTCGGGTCGAAAGGAACAGCCGTAGCCGCGTTCAGATAATAGGTGTCATTGAACCCGACCTCACCGGCCACTACCGCGTCGATCCGCAGCGCCGGATCGCCTGCGGCCGGGTCGAACATGAACAGCGGCAGGCCGGTCTCCTCGTCGATATTGGTGAAATAGGGGGCGATGCCCGCGTCGGCCTCCCGTTCGGCACCGACCGAGGTGTCCTCCGCCTGTCCCAACGGGTTGGTTCGGCTGGACCGCCAGTCCCAAAGATCGAGGAATTGACCGGCCGCGCGCAGCATCTCGAGTTCGTTTTCCGGCCGCACCGACTCGAAATCACCTGGGTCGGTACGGGTCGAGGGCAGGTATTTGGTACGCTCTTCCTCGGTTTCGGGCACGCCGGTGAAAGTCGTCAGGCCGTCGCCGATGGTGATGTAGCCGCCATAGCGACCGAAAAGTGGCACCGAGCCGTCATCGACCATCATCGCCACCCGGTCTTCGACTAGGTTGTCGGGGTCCGGGCCGATCACTTCGCCGCCGCGTTCCTCCCAGGCGCCATCTTCGTAGACCAGAACGTCATCAAACAGCATCGGGCGTTCGGCGGGCCAGCGATAGCGGAAATAGATGTTCTCGCCGTCATAGGCGGCCTTGACCTGAAGCTGTGTCATCAACTCGTCGGGAATGACGATATTGCGTTCGGGATCGTCCCGGACGACGCCGGTGCCGTGGGTGACCCAGCCCAGAACCAGAAGGCCGGTGAAAACTGCGGTGGAGACCGCAAGGTATTTCGTTTGCATCATGTGTTCCTGTCAGTTTTCTTGCTGCGTCTGCGGGCGAAGTCTTCAATGGTGTCTGTAATCAAAGCGGGCCGGTGTGGCAGCCGCCGCACCCGGACGCTCGATCTGAATGTCGATTGAATAGGTGGCCAGTTTGGAGAATTCGAAATAGCCGCCATAAGTCAGCACATCGTCGATCAGAAACGGTTCCAGCTCGATCTTCTGCGGGCTCAGCCCTAGTTCGGCGATCGATGCCGTGACCTGTGCATCGGTGATCCGTTCATTGGTCTCGGCATCGATCGCCGCGACCTGGAGGTGGTGAACATGCCTGCCATCCGGCACTCCGCCATGCATTTCAGCCTCTGCGGTGCCGCGCGGGAAGGCGCGGACGACCTCGGCGGGCACGATGGCATAGTAGATCAACGTGCCGTCAACGGTCGTGTAGCCGGTCGAGTCGGCAGCGAAAGCAGCATTTGACGCAAGCAGCAGGGATGCGACGATGCCAAGGCCCATTGCGCGAACGGGGCGGGCGAATTCTGCGATACTGTGTCGGTTCATCTTGATCTCAGATGCGGTTTGGATTGACGAAGTCATGTGCTTTCAGCGCTCATCGGCGGTCTTCGCATCTTTGGTCGCCGGGCCAGGAACCGCGCCCTTGTTAGCGTGGCTGTGGGGCCGGGTCTTGCCAGACTCGTCGGTTGTGTCAGCATCGTGCGGCTTGTGCTTGCTGCGACCATGACCACCATGACCACCATGACCAAACAGGTGCATGCCGATCATACCACCGACCAAAAGCACGATGATCCAGTTATCGAGCAGCCATTGCATGTCGTTCTCCTTTCATGCCTCCCACCGTGCGCGGAGATGGCCGGTTTCGGCTGTCCCGTCGTGAGCTTTCAACTACAGACGCTCCTTGTTGACGGGCATTACAGTGCGCGTCGAAGGGGCTTCTCCACGCCTTGGCGCTGGAAAAACAATCCGATCCGAACCCCCTGATGCGCCCACATGTACGTCATGTCGTCGAGGCCCCCGAGGAGGCCACGGACATCCTCAACAACATCCTTGCAGCGTGAGGACAGTCGATTGCGCAAGAAGATCCCGACCATCACCGCCATCGCTCAAGGCCACAAACAATCTGATATCGACGCCTTCCTGCCATGGAATTACACTGCGCCCTGACAATGGGGGCAGGCTATGCAGATCATCAAAATCACCGTGACGTTGCGCGATATCGCGCCAAAGGTCACCCGTACGCTCGAAGTGCCGGCCGACATCCCGCTCGACCACCTGCACGAAACGCTGCAGGCGGCGTTCGGTTGGCACAATGCCCATCTCTATCAGTTCTGCATGGGTGCGCCCTACCAGTGGGGTGCCGAACGCTGGGTCATGCCGGACTTTGTTGATAGCCCAGAAGACCTGCCTGCCGACAAGACCACGCTCACCCAGGCTCTGGACAAGGCCGGAGACGCTGGCCTGACCTATCTCTACGACTTCGGCGATGACTGGGAACATGAGATCACAGCCGCGCCACCCGCCGCTGCAAACCCGGGGCGAACCTACCCGCGCCTGATTGCAAACACCGGCAATTGTCCGCCTGAAGACATCGGCGGACCGCCTGGCTATGCGATGTTCGTCGAGGCCATGACCGACCCGAAACACCCCGAACACAAAGACCTAAAGGCCTGGTACGGCGGAGCCTTCGATCCAAGCAGCCCCAACGAAAAAGCGCTCAAGGCGAACGTGTCAAAACTCGCCAAACGCTGGTTTGGATGAAACGCAACACCCCAGAACCGTGGGGCCCCCGCAACGCTTACCCTAGGGCTGAGTCCCGTCGGCTCGGATTGTAGAAGTCGTCGATGAATTCGAAGATAGGTCAGCGGTGATCTGTTCACCCGCATACTGGCTGCCATCCATCGGCTGCGCGCACCGCCGGTTCCCGTATGATAACGTCGTCAACGATAGAGCCTGAGCAAAAGCGGCTCGGCCGGTCTATACATAACCCCGTCAATCAGACCAATATTCGGATCAGCCTCGCCACCGAGACCGGATATCGTGCTCAGTTGGCGCGTCAGATGCCGCAACAACGGCACCACGGGTCGAAGAGGCTTGATCGGAGCGCAGAACAGCGGCAATGTGGGCAGCAGGAGGATGTTCTACTTGGGGAATGTCGGTTCAGTATAGGGGGGGTCTGATGCCGGAGGGGGCAGAATAGTACGCTAAGGGCTGATTTTGGCCCCTGTGCGGTGCAGGGTTCTGTAGATCGTTGGCCTCGACACAGCGAACAGTTCTGCCAGATCGCTGATGGAATAGTCACCGGTGGCATGCATGCGCGTGAGTTCTTTCTGTTGTTTTTCAGAAAGTTTCGGCTGTTTTCCACGGAGTTTGCCCTTTGCTCGGGCAATGGCCATGCCTTCTTTCGTCCGTAACCGGATCAGATCGGCCTCGAACTCAGCAAAGGTGGCGAGAATGTTGAAGAACATTTTGCCCATGGGATCTGCCGGGTCGTAGATAGACATCCCCAAGGCGAGCGTGACGCCCTTTTTTTCCAGCTGTTCTGCGATAGCGCGTGCATCGGGGACGGACCGGGCAAGGCGATCCAGTTTTGGCACGACCAGCACATCGCCTTCGCGCACGGCTGCCAGTGCCTGGTCGAGACCGGGGCGGGCGCGGTTGGTGCCCGTCAGCCCGTGGTCGGTATAGATGAGATCCTCCGATACCCCCAAGTCGCATAAGGCCTGCCGCTGTGCGGTCAGATCCTGTTTGTCGGTCGAACAGCGGGCATAGCCAATCTTGGTCACAGTCATGTTCAAATTGTACGATTAAGGGGCCACATGTGCGAATCAAATCGTACCAGCTATACGAGATATGTTGGGGTGTGGTTTCTCTGCCCTTGCCAACCCTTGTGACACATGTCCGCTGAGCGACCCTCTTACGGACACCCATGTTCATGATTTTGGAAGGAACCACATGCCCCGCCGGAGAATGCTGACCGACCGCCAGCGGGCGGCGCTGCTTGACATGCCAACTGAAGAAGCGTCGATGCTGCGCCACTACACCTTGGCGGACGACGATCTGGAAATCATCCGCGCCCGTCGCCGCCCCCACAATCGTTTCGGCTTCGCCCTGCAGCTTTGCGCGCTGCGATACCCAGGTCGGTTGCTGGCGCCCGGTGAGGTCATTCCTGCGGCAGTGACGCGCTTTTTGGCGGCGCAACTCGGGCTGAGACCCGATGATCTGGCAGACTATGCAACGCGGGAGGAAACCCGCCGTGACCACCTGGCCACCCTGCGCAATCTTTACGGCTACAAGATGTTTACTGGTCGAGGGGCGCGCGACCTGAAGACCTGGCTGGAGAGCGAAGCCGAAACCGCCCGGTCGAACGAGGATCTGGCCCGGCGCTTTGTAGAGAAGTGCCGGGCGACCCAGACCATTCTACCTGGGATCACGGTTATCGAACGTCTTTGCGCGGATGCACTTGTCGCTGCCGAGCGACGGACCGACACCCGGATTGCCGACCGGCTGAATGATGAATTGCGCGGCCAGCTTGATGCACTGCTGACTGAAAGCGCGGACAGCTCTGTCACCCGCTTTGTCTGGCTGCGCCAATTCGAGGTTGGCCGAAACTCGGCCGATATAAACCGCCTGCTCGACCGGCTTGAATTCTTGCAGGGCATAGCGTTGGATCAATCCATCCTGTCCGATGTGCCGCCTCACCGCATTGCTCGCCTCCGACGACAAGGGGAACGGTATTTCGCCGGCGATCTGCGGGATATTTCAGGCGACCGCCGCCTTGCCATCGTCGCGGTCTGCGCTTTGGAATGGCGCAGTGCCATTGCCGATGCGGTGGTCGAAACCCATGACCGGATCGTCGGGAAGACATGGCGCGAGGCGAAACGCGCGTGCGATGCCCAGGCGGATGACGCAAAGGCGGCTCTGAAGGACACCTTGCAGGGATTCTCAAACCTCGGATCAACGCTGCTGGAAGCGCATGAAGATCAGGCGCCCCTGATTGAGGCCGTTCAAAACGCGGGAGGCTGGTCATCGCTCAGGGGGCTTGTCGCCACCGCTGCCCAACTCACCGACACATTGGCTGCCGATCCGCTCGCGCACGTTATTCACGGGTATCATCGCTTCCGACGATATGCGCCCCGCATGTTGCGGGCGCTCGATATTCAGGCCGCACCGGTAGCCGAACCGTTACTCGCCGCCACCGCTATCGTCGCAGGAACGGAAACCACCGCCGACCGGCCCGTGACCTTTCTGCGCCGAACCTCGAAATGGCATCGGTACCTGAATAACGATGATGGGTACCGACTATGGGAGGTGGCGGTCCTGTGCCATCTGCGCGATGCCTTCCGTTCCGGTGATATCTGGCTCGCACATTCCCGCAGGTATGGCGATCTAAAGGACGCGCTGGTCCCAGCCGAAGTCGCCCGGGCCACGCCAAAGTTGGCCATGCCGTTCGAACCGGATGCCTGGCTGGCGGATCGGAAGTCTCGCCTGGCCGCGGGCCTACAGCGATTGGCCCGCGCCGCCAGGGCCGGTGCCATTCCGGGCGGGTCCATCGAAGACGGCGCCCTCAAAATAGACCGGCTGACTGCCGCTGTCCCCGAAGAGGCCGATGCCATGGTGCTTGATCTTTATAGCCGCCTGCCGGAAATCAGGATCACCGACCTCCTGCTCGAAGTGGACGACGAGATCGGCTTTACGGAAGCATTCACCCATCTGCGCACGGGCGTCCCGTGCAAGGACAGGGTCGGCATGCTGAATGTGCTGCTGGCCGAAGGACTGAACCTTGGCCTCAGCAAAATGGCCGGGGCCACCAACACCCATGATTATTTCCAGCTTTCGCGCCTGTCGCGGTGGCATGTCGAAAGCGAGGCGATGGCACGCGCCCTGGCCACAGTTATCGAAGGCCAATCTGCCTTGCCGATGGCCCGGTTCTGGGGCAGCGGTGTCACCGCGTCCAGTGACGGGCAGTTCTTCCCCACCACGCGCCAAGGCGAGGCGATGAATCTGATCAACGCCAAGTATGGCCATGAACCCGGATTGAAAGCCTACACCCATGTCTCCGACCAGTTCGGCCCCTTCGCCACCCAGACTATCCCGGCCACGGTGAACGAAGCGCCCTACATTCTGGATGGCCTGTTGATGACCGACGCCGGGCGAAAGGTCAGAGAGCAGTACGCCGATACTGGCGGGTTCACCGACCACGTCTTCGCCGTCACCGCTCTGCTGGGCTTCCAGTTCATACCCCGCATCCGGGATCTGCCATCCAAGCGCCTTTACCTCTTCGATCCAACATCCTGCCCAAAAGAGCTGAAAGGCTTGATCGGTGGCAAGATCAGGGAACCCGTCATCAGTTCGAACTGGCCCGACATTCTGCGCAGCGCGGCCACCATGGTGGCGGGCGCAATGCCTCCAAGCCAACTGTTGCGAAAATTCGCCGCCTATCCCCGGCAGCATGAGCTTGCGGTGGCATTACGGGAAATCGGACGGGTTGAACGGACGCTGTTCATCATCGACTGGCTGCTTGACGCCGACATGCAACGTCGCGCCCAGATCGGTCTCAACAAAGGTGAAGCCCATCATGCCCTAAAGAATGCTCTGCGTATCGGGCGCCAAGGCGAAATCCGAGATCGAACAACTGAGGGGCAGCATTTCCGGATGGTCGGGCTGAACCTGCTCGCCGCCATCATCATCTATTGGAACACCAAGCATCTTGGTAAAGCTGTGGCTGGACGTCGTCGGTCGGAACTGGATTGCTCTCCTGACCTTTTGGCGCACATCTCGCCCCTCGGATGGGCCCACATCCTCCTCACCGGCGAATACAGATGGCCCAAAAGGTGAGCAAAGCCCCTTAGACCAGATGAGCGTTTTGCGGCGCACAGGCCGCATGTGTGGTTTCCTGACGAACATTGAAGAGTTCGTAGGAGGACGCACGAATGAACAAAACAACTTACGTTGGCCTTGATGTCCACAAAGATACGATCGCCGTTGCTGTCGCTGAGGAAGGGCGACGCGGTGAGACCCGCTTTTTTGGCACGATTGCGCACACCGCTGATTCTGTTCTGCGCCTGACCAAGCAGCTGGCGGCGGCGGGCAACACGCCAAGTTTCTGCTATGAGGCGGGGCCCTGCGGTTATGGTCTGCATCGACATCTCACCAAGCTCGGATTCGACTGCGCGGTCGTTGCGCCCGCGATGATCCCGCGCAAGGCCGGGGACCGGGTCAAGACGGATCGGCGGGATGCTGAGATGCTCGCACGGCTGTGGCGCGCGGGCGAGCTGACGCCGATCTGGACGCCTGACGAGGAACAAGAGGCCATGCGCGATCTAATCCGGACACGCAAGCAGGCGATGGACGCCGTGAAAGTGGCCAAGCAACAACTGCTCGGCTTCCTGCTGCGGCATGGGTTGCGATACGAGAATGGCAGCTACTGGACCAAGCGACATCGCCGGTGGTTGGCAGAACTGCGCCGCTTTCGCTTCTCGCATCAGCAACTGGCCTTCGAGGAACTGAAACGGGCCATCGATCAGGCTGAGGCTCGTGTCGCCACGCTGGATCAGGCAATTGACGAAGCCGTCCAGACCTGGCGCTTCGCCCCTGCCGTCGATGGCCTTCGTGCATTGCGCGGCGTGAACACGATCATTGCAGCGACCGTAGTGGCTGAGATCGGTGATATCACCCGATTTGAAAACCCACGCCAGCTTATGGCCTGGCTCGGGTTGGTGCCAAGCGAGCATTCCAGCGGCAACACGACGCGGCGAGGGCGGCTGACAAAGACCGGGAACGTCTTGGCCCGAACGATGCTTGTCGAAGCGGGCTGGTCCTATCGCCACCCGCCCAAGGAAGGGCAGCCTTACTTGAAGCGCTCGGCGCACCTACCGCAAGAAGTCAAGGATATCGGCTGGAAGGCGCAGACCCGCCTGTGCAAGCGGTTCCGGCATCTGTCGAACACCGGAAAACCGCAACCGCGTGTGCTCGCCGCCATCGCGCGGGAACTCGTCGGCTTCATCTGGGACATCGCACGCAAGACGCCGCTGCCCGCGTAGTACAGGTGCTCAGACTGCATGTGCAGTACGCTGGAGATGGCGGCCATTGATAGGGAAATCCTCGGATTACGTTGGGAAACATATCCGTTCTTAGAGAGAGGCACTCCCGCATCGAATTTGGTCAGGCGGTACCCAATCCGCGGATGAGAGCATGACAATCATCGGTTCGGCCCACCGTCTCCAGCGCCTGCACAGGCTACATCTTTGACGCACCCGTGTCAGCGGGGTAGTCTTGTCGTGTCAGGAAACTTGAGAACGCTCATGAGAACGTACTATTCTGCCCCCTCCGGCATCAGACCCCTCTAACAGGGGGGCCAGGCCCAGAGGTGGACCTGTCTGCCTTCCTCGACCGTCGCGATCCCGAAAAAATGGCAGATGAAGCCGAGCCGTTCGCGGACCGCGCGGGAGGATGGCTCGACCTGATGGCACAAGCCGCCGATCTTCACCCGATAAGCCGCGCCTGCGCGGGTTATCACCTCTGGAACCTCGCGGGACTCGGCCGGCAGGGTGACCGAATGGAAGCGGCAGTCACGGCCGCGCGGATCGCGGCCAGCGACGGCAAGGGCGCAGTCTTTGCGCCTCTGGTCATGGGCGGGGCAGGGGGGCTGCGCGCGGGTGGCTCACCCGCCGACCGTCTGGCGCGATGGCTTGACGGGATGGAGACCGCCTGCCTGACCGCCATGCGGCAGCTTGATGATGTCGAGGCATGGTCGACGCGGGCAGAAACCGAGATGATCCCACTCTCGGGCCGCACGCCCCCAGCCTTATGCGCTGTTCTGACCGAATGGCCACTCGTCTCCGCCCCGATGGCCGAGGCTCTGACCGGCGCCAGTCGCGCCGCCGTCCAGCGCAACATTGCCTGGATGGAGGACAAGGGTCTGGTCCGCGAGATGACCGGGCAGGGGCGGTATCGGATGTGGCGTGCGGCGAACTGAAGACCGCAGCGACCTGCACACCCATTCGGTCAAGCGCTTTGTTAACCGGACAGGTCCCCATCAGCGAACAGGTTCGGGAAAAGGCGTTCCCGGTAGTCGAGAGGAAATGCTAGTCGCACCGGCGTCTTTGGCGAGGCGGATGAGAGGTATGTGCGTAGGCCCATTCTCAGCATCAAAGCCGCCTGATCATGACCTCAGGCCATCCGGGAAACTACACCACCTTGACGGAGTTGACCGTCGATCTTCGAGGCATCCCATTCCCCATTTGGTGTCGAGTTCTGCTTGTTGGCGTCCGCTTCGATTAGGCTGGCATCGTCCGCCATCCGCTGGCCGCGGACCAGGCCCTCGGCGATGCACCGCGCAACCGTCACCTCGAGCAGATGGCGCGGCAACCCGCTGTCGCAAGACTGTCCGTGATCCGGCGAAACCGCGCAGGGCGAACCGTTGTCGGGCGATTTCATGCTATGTAATCGGGCTCCACGGCGATCCCCGTCTTTGCCGATTGCGCGCAGGCCAGCGCGATGGCCAGTGCAGCGCGCCCGTCCTCGGCAGTGGCCGACGGCGCGCGAACTTGCGTGACCGCCGCGTGGAATTCATCGAGCGCGTTATAGAAGGACCGGTCATAGCGTTCGAGGAAGAAATGCTTGAGCGGTTTGCGTGCCTCCGTCGCTGCGCTGTCCCACCGCACCAGCCTGTCGTCGCGGTGATTGCGGGTCTGGATCATGCCCTTTTCGCCGAAGGCCTCCAGCCTCTGGTCGAAGCCATAGGAACAGGCGCGGGAATTGTTGATATGGACCAGCGCGCCGGAGGGCATGGTCAACGTTGTCATGGTCAGGTCGAAATCACCCTCCGCCCCGATGGCCGGATCGAACTTGCAGCTTCCGGCGGCATAGACCGTGACCGGCCGTTCGCCCGCGATCCAGCACAGAAGGTCGATGTCGTGGATCGTGGCATCGACGAAATAGCCGCCCGAGGCGCGGACATAGTCGATGGGCGGCGGGCTTGGTTCGCGGCTCCAGCTCATCAGCATGTTGAGCGCGCCAACCTCGCCCGCGCGTACCGCCTGTTGCAGCATCGCGTTATCGGGGTCGAAGCGCCGGTTGAAGCCGAGCATGAACGGCACCGGGTTTTCGTCCAGGGCCTGCATGGCGCGCGCCACCCTTTCCAGCGACTGGTCAAGCGGCTTTTCGCAATAGATGGCTTTGCCCGCGCGCGCGGCGGCTTCGATATAATCGACATGGGTGTCAGTCGGGGTGGCGATCACCACGGCATCAACGCCCGGATTGGCCAGCACGCTATCCAGATCGTCCATCGGACGCCCGCCATATTGCTCCACGGCCTTCTGCGCCGACGCGATGCGCGGGTTATAGATCACTTCCAGCCGCAGGCCTGGATGGGCGTTGATCTTGGGGCCGTAGACATGGGCCATGCGGCCGGTGCCCATCAGCGCGATGCCAAGCGTCTTGGTCATGCCGCCCCCTTCAGGTCTTCCAGTATGATCGCCGCGGTCTTTTCCCCGATCATGATCGAGGCCGCGTTGGTATTGCCGGTCACGATGCGCGGCATGATCGAGGCATCGGCGACGCGCAGCCCCGCGATCCCGTGCACTCTCAGCCGCGGATCGACCACCGCCGTGTCATCCACCCCCATCTTGCAGGTGCCGACCGGGTGCAGCAAGGACAGACCGTTCTGGCGGCAATAGGCCAGCAGATCCTCGTCTGACTGCACGTCTTTTCCTGGCGACAGCTCGTACTCCACGCAATCCGACATGGGCGCGGTCTGCGCGATCTGTCTTCCGAATTTCAGCCCCGCTAGTGCGGCGCGATGGTCGACCTCATCGGCGAAGAAATTGAACTGGATTTCCGGCGAAGTTGCGGGGTCCGGAGAGGTCAACCGTACATGCCCGCGCGAGTTGGGGCGCATGTGTTCGGCAAGGATTGTGAAGCCGGAGAAGGGGTGCGGGGTCAGTTGCTCATCGGTGCACCAGGCCATAAAGGTCACCATCATGTCGGGGCGGTCGATCTCTGGCCCCGAACAGATGAAGGTGCTGGAATAATTGCCATTGTCGGCGAAGGGACCGGTGCGGAACAAAAGCCAGCGCAGCAGTTGCAGCCCGCCCTTCAGCTTGTTGTTGTAGAGGTCGTTGACCGTCATCCGCATGGTGGACCGATATTCCGCCCCAATGCCAAAATGGTCTTGCAGGTTCTCTCCGACGCCTGCCAGATCATGCTTCGTTTCCACGCCATTCGATTGCAACAGCGCCCCCGGACCGATGCCGGAAAGCTGCAAGAGTTGCGGCGAATTGAAGGTGCCGCCCGACAGTATGATTTCGCGCCGCGCGGTGGCGGTATGCTGGCCCGACTTGTCGCACCAGGTCACACCAGTCGCGCGATTGCCGTCCAGGTCCACCCGTTGCACCATTGCATGCAGGCGCAGGTCGATATTTTGCTTGGCGGGCCCGCGCAGATAGCCCGCTGCCGTGCTCCACCGCCTACCGTTCTTCGTTGTGGTCTGGACGTAGCCGGTGCCTTCCTGCTGCGGGCCGTTGAAATCGTCGTTGCGCGGCACGCCAAGCGCCTCTGACGCGGCGTGGAATGCCTCGCCCAACTGGTGTTCGGTGCGGATGTCCGAGACAGAGACCGGCCCGCCGGTGCCGTGGAAAGCATCCGCACCCCGTTCCTGATCTTCGCAGGATTTGAAAAAGGGCAGCACCCCTTCCCAGCCCCAACCGGTGCAACCCGCAGCCTCCCATCCGTCGAAATCCTGCGGCTGGCCGCGCATGTAGATCATGCCGTTGATCGCACCAGTACCGCCCAGAACCTTCCCGCGCGGCTGAAACAGTTCCCGGCCATTCAGGTGTGGTTCCGGCGCGCTGGTGTAGCACCAGTTCACAGCCGGGTTTGCGTAAAGCAGGGAATAGCCAAGCGGAATATGGATAAAAGGGTTGCGATCCTTGCCGCCCGCCTCCAGCAGCAGGACGCTGTGTCCGGCCTCTGCCAGTCGTCCGGCCACTGCACAGCCGGCAGAGCCGGCGCCCACAACGATGAAATCATAGGTCTCTGCGGTCATTCGGTCCTCCTCGACCGCCAATGCGGCAGCCCTTGGATCAACTGTGTCACAGGGGTCGGGTGGGCCGGAATGTCGCAAATGTCAGGAATGGACAGAATTCCTGTGCAGCGCGAGGTCGGAGTGTGATTTGTCAGAATTGGATATTTCAGAAGGAGGAGTCAGGCATGACCCGGCAGGAGATGCTGCGAATTCTGTCCTTCATGGACGAAACCCGCGCAATCGTGGAAAAACGCACCGAGCTATCGGCGACAGACGCGCGCTGGAACATCATCGCCTTCGCTATGCGCCGCCACCTGGAAGGCAAGCTGCTGACCATCACCTCGGCCGCGATGGCCGCCGATGTGCCCTATGGCACCGCCATGCGCCGGGTGAACGAACTGCTTGAAGCCGGCTTTCTGCACAAGCGGCCACGGTCGCGGACGGGCAAGTCCTTTTCGCTGCACCCGACCCGCAAGCTGATCGAGGAATTCGAGAGCTTCGCCATGCAGCTCAAGGCGATGGTCGGCAACACCTTCGGCTTTGCCAATGGCGAGGGCGCGATGGAGGATTTCTATTTCGGCGGCTACTACATGGCCTCTCGCATCCTGCCCTATCCCAACGCGATGCGCGAAGGGGTGGGCTATGACCGCACGATCCGACTGGCCCTGCCGATCGACCCGACATTCGAGACCATCGGTCAGCGCGTGCAGGATCTGGGCCGCTTCATGGGTACCAATCTGGAGGTGGTGAACCTGTCGCTGGACGATCTGCATGCCGAGATCATGGCCAATTCAAGCCGCGAAACCTCGAACTATGACGTGGTGGCCGTTGACTTGCCCTGGATTGGGCAACTGGCAGAGAAGGGCGTGATCCAGCCGCTTGACGACATCATTGCCCGCCACCGCTTCAACCCGTCCGATTTCCACCCGACGGCCTACAAGGGATCGTCTTGGGCGGGGCAGCAATTTGCCCTGCCGATCCAGCCCACGGCAGAGCTTCTTTTCTGCCGATCCGATCTCTTTGCCGATGCCGGCTTGTCGATCCCGGAAACCACCGAGGATGTGCTGTTTGCCGCCAAGCTCCTGCATAGGTCGCGGATGAACCTGTCCGGCATCGTCATGAACTTCAAGCGCGGCACCCCGGTGGCGCATACGTTCATCCAGACGCTGGCAAGTTTCGGGCAGCCGGTGATCGACCTGCCGCGTGTTGGAGGGGATTTCGACTATGGGGCCCTGTCGGGAGAGAATTACCGCCCGCTTCTGACCAGCGACGAGGCGCGGGCGACGGCGGAATTCCTGCTGGAGCTGCGCAGCTATGCCCACCCGGACAGCCTGAAATGCGACTGGGACCGACGAATCCGGATCTTTACAGAGGGCCACGCTGCCATGTGCTACGGCTGGAGCGTGCGGGCCGCGGCGTTTGAACTCGACGAGGCGTCACCGGCGCATCAGAACGTCGATTTCGCGCCGCATCCGCACGGGCCGGGCGCGCGCACGGTCTCGCCGATCGGGGGCTTTTCGCTGGCGCTGCCTCAGGGTCTGGCGCCGGGGCGGGAAAAGGCGGCCTGGCGGGTGATGGAATACCTGACAAGGCCCGAAGTGCTGAAATGGTATGTGCAGCACGGCAACCTCAGCAGCCCGCGCTTTTCCACCAGTGCCGACCCCGAAGTGCAGGCCAAGAGCGGCCTTCTGGGCCGGGTCGATGCGATGGAAAGGCGCGGCGAATTGCAGACCTGGCCGCGCCCGCCGATCCCGGAATTCAGCGATATCCTTTCGATACTGGGCGATGAAATCTACCAGATGCTGCATGGCGATAGCGGGGTCGAGGACACGCTGACCCGCGCACAGAACCGGGTCGATGCGATCATGCGTGAGAACGGGCGCTATTGAGGTCCACACATCTGGACCCCATGAAAAGGGGCGCGCAACCCGCCGGCTGCGCGCCCCTTGGTCTCGGTCCGGGTCGGCTTACCAGGTCGGACGCTCGAACTCGGTCACGTTTTCGGGCGTCACCATCGGGGTTTCGATGCCCTGAAGCTCCGGCACTTCGATGCCGTTGGCCACGCGGATCGCGGTCTGGATGGCGAGGATCGCGTCATCGATGGGCGATTGCTTGTTCGACCCCTGGTGCCAGCCTTCCTGCATCGCGTCCCAGCCCTCGCCGAACTGGTTGGCGGTCACGAGGGCCACATCGCCGGGTTCCATACCTGCGCCCTGCAACGCGCTGATCACGCCGAGCCCCATGCCATCGTCGAAGGCATAGACCCCGTCGATCTGGTCGCCGTATTGGGTCAGGAAGGTTTCCATGACGGTCTGCGCGCGTTCCCTGTTCCATTCCGCCGTCTGGCTGTCAAGCACGCTGATACCCGGATAGGCATCTGCAATCCGGTCGAGGAAGCAGTTGCCGCGCAGGATCGACACGGTGTAGCCCGGCGTGCCTTCCACCACCACGATATTGCCTTCGCCATCCAGCGCATCGGCCAGCATGTCGGCGGCCTGTTGCGCCTGCAAGCAGTCATCGGGGCCGGTATGGCCGACTATGTAGCGCCGCCCCGCCTCGCCGATGGGCGAATTGGACGTCACAACCGGAATGCCCGCGCGCGAGGCCGAGCGGATCGCCGGAATCAGTGCGTTCTGCGAGGTGGGCCAGACAATGATCGCATCGGGGTTTTGGGAAATCATGTCCTGGATCTGGTCGAACTGCACCGCCGGGTCGCCCTGCGGGTCCATCACGGTGGCCTGGATGCCAAGCTCCTCCGCGTATTCCTCGGCGGCCTGCGCATACATCGCCTGGTAGGCGTTGGAGCCGGGGTAGAGGACGGTAATCCCGATCCGGGTTTCCGACAGCGGCTGCTGCAACTCTCCCCCCAGCCAGTCGGGCGCGTCCTGCGCCAGGGCCATGCCGGCGGTCATCGCGGCGGCCGCCGCAAGGCCGAGGCCCGTTGTCATCATATTGGTCATGTCATTCCTCCCATTCGCGCCGCGCGCTTTCGGTTGTCCTGATAGCATCGGGGCGTGGCGCGGCCAGCGCCCCTTTTGGCCTCCTTGATCATGAGCGCCGGACGAATCCATTCAACGCGAGACATGTCCAAATCTGATTTTCTTCCACACACTGTGTCCCGACCGGTTCCGCGATGGAAAATCCAGAATGGATTTATTGCCGCTGTCGGCGGCCCGAACCCGTCGCCTACCGTTCACCGCAGGGAGGAATCGTGACAATGCAGACAGAGATGAAGGCGTTTCTGCGCCGACATGGTCTTCTGGCGGGATTCGGGCTGTTCCTGCTCGGTGTCGCGCTGAGCGCCGATGCGTTCCTGACGCCGGGCAATATCTTCGACGTGCTGCGGCAGGTGTCGATCACCGGCGTGATGGCCGTGGGCGTCACCTTCGTGGTCATCACCGGGCGGCTGGACCTGTCGGTCGGGTCGCTGCTGACGCTGCTGACGGTGATCGTGGTCGATCAGCACAACGTGGCCGGCCCCGGCATGGCCATCGTGATCACGCTGGCGGCGGGCGTCGCCGTGGGCATGTTCAACGGGGTGCTGGTGGGGCTCGTCGGGCTTAATGCGCTGATCGTGACGCTGGCGATGCTGTCTTTCCTGCAGGGGCTGGTGCTGTTCTATTCCGGCGGATCGAACGTGAATGTCCAGAACGCGCAGACCACATGGTTCGGAGTGTTCGGACGCGGCGATATCCTCGGCGTGCCGGTGCCGGCGCTGATCTTCCTCATCACCGCCGCCATCGCGGCCTTCGTCCTGGGGCGCACCATCTTCGGGCGTCAGGTCTTCGCCGTGGGCGGCAACGAGACCGCCAGCCGCTTTTCCGGCATCGCCGCACCCTGGACGGTGTTCTGGGCCTATGCGTTGTCGGGGCTGACCACGGCCATTGCCGCGATCATCATGGGCAGCCGGGTGATGGGGGCGCAGAACACCATCGGGCAGGGCTATGAGTTGACCGTGCTGGCCGGCGTGATCCTCGGCGGCACCTCGCTGCTTGGCGGATCGGGCAGTATCTGGCGGACGGTGCTTGGCATCACCATGCTCGGCTTTATCCAGAACGGACTGCTTCTCCTTGGCTTTCCCTATTACGTGCAATGGCTCGTCACCTGGGCGGTCATCATCCTGGCGGTCTGGATCGACCTGGGCGCCAAACGCGGGAGGATCCTGGCATGAGCGTGACCACATCCATCAAGAGGGGTGCCGGTCACGGCCGGATTGCCCGCATCCTGATGCGCAACCATATCTGGGTGTTCCTGGCGCTGACCGTCGTGGTGTTTTCCACCGCCAGCCCCTATTTCCTGACCGTCAACAACCTGGGCAACGTGCTGACCCAGGCGGCCTTCATCGGCATCCTTGCGATCGGCATGACCCTGGTGATGATCGACGGCGAGATCGACCTGTCGGTGGGTGCGATCCTGGCGCTGGCCTCGGCGCTGGCCATCGGCTTGCAGGACCATATCGGGGTGTGGCCCGCCGTGTTCGTGGGCTTCCTGTCGGGCGCGGGCCTAGGTTTCCTCAACGGCACGCTGGTGGCGCTGTCGGGGATGCATTCCTTCATCGTCACGCTTGGCGGGCTGGTCGGCATCCGCGGGCTGGTCTTCATCTATACCGGCGAAGACGCGCTGATGGTCGGCGATTTCAGCTATACCGAATACCCTGAGATCTACCTTGGCCCGGTGTCCCTCACCGCGATGATCTTCATCGGGCTGGCGCTGTTCTTTCAGTGGGTGCTGTCCAGCACGCGGCACGGGCGCGAGACCTATGCTGTCGGCGACAATATCGAGGCGGCGCATGATGCGGGCATCAACATCAAGCGCCACAAGATCATCAACTTCACGCTTTGCGGCGCGCTGGCGGCCATCGCGGGCATCCTTTTGTCGATGCGCCTTGGCACCGCCGAGCCCAATGCCGGCAAGGTGTGGGAGCTGTGGACGATCATCGCCGTGGTGCTTGGCGGCACCCGGCTACAGGGCGGCTATGGCAGCCTGTGGATGACCATTGGCGGGGTGCTGACGCTGGCGGTGCTGCGCAACGGGCTGCGCCTGCTCAACACGCCCAATTACGTGGAATTGATGGTGATGGGCACGGTTCTTGTGCTTGCACTGCTGATCGACAAGCTGCTCAGCAGGCAGGAGGTATGACGATGAGCGACCCGATCCTGACCCTGTCCGGCATCACCAAGACCTTTCCCGGCGTCGTCGCGCTCGACCAGGTCAGCTTCGATGTCCGCCCCGGAGAGGTCCACGCGCTGGTGGGCGAAAACGGCGCCGGAAAATCCACCCTGATGAAGGTGTTGGCCGGGATTTATCACCCCGACGCGGGCGAGATCATCTATCAGGGCCAGAAGGTGCAGATCGTCAACCCGCTGGCGGCGCGGCAAAAGGGTATCCTGCTGATCCATCAGGAATTGTCGCTGTCGCCGGAACTGTCGGTGGCTGAAAACATCTATCTCGGCGCCTGGCCCACCAACGCGCTTGGGGTGCTGAACAAGCGCAAGCTGCGCCGCGACGCGCAGGCGGCGCTGGATGCCCTTGGCTGCACCTTCGGCCCCGATGAACGGGTCGGCACGCTGTCGGTCGCCTTGCAGCAGATGGTGGAAATTGCGCGTTCGCAGGCGTTCAGCGCCAATGTGGCGATCTTCGATGAACCCACGGCCTCGTTGACCGATACCGAGAAGGACCAGCTGTTCACCACCATCCGTGGGCTTCAGGCGCAAGGGGTGGGGATCGTCTACATTTCTCACAAGATGGATGAGATTTTCGAGCTGACCGACCGTATCACGGTGCTGCGCGACGGTCAGGTGCAGGGCACGGTGGAAACGCGCGACACCGACGCCACCGCCGTCACAAGGATGATGATCGGACGCACGCTGGAGGCGTATTTCCACAAGGCCGACAGCACCTTCCGCGACGAGGTGCTGCGCGTCGATGGGCTGAGCCTTGCGGGCCAGTTCGAGGATGTGAGCTTCTCCGTCCGGCAGGGTGAGGTACTGGGGTTTTATGGCCTTGTCGGCGCGGGTCGGTCGGAAGTGGTCGAAACCATCTTCGGTATCCGCAAGGCCGACCGGGGCACCCTGACATGGGAGGGCAGGGAAATCCCGCTGCCGACCCCGCGCCAGGCCATCGACCTCGGCATGGCGCTGGTGCCCGAAAACCGCAAGGAACAGGGGCTGGTCCTGATGATGGGCGGGATGGAAAACACCACCCTGCCGCACCTGTCGCGCTACGCGCGCGGCACGGTTCTGGACCGGGGCCGCGAACGCGCGACATTTGACGACTACAAGCAGGCGCTGTCGATCAAGACCACCGGGCCGGATCAGCCGGTCTCGACCCTGTCGGGCGGCAACCAGCAGAAATTCGTGCTGGCCAAGTGGCTTTGCGCCGGGCCGAAACTGATCATCCTCGATGAACCCACGCGTGGGATCGACGTGGGGTCGAAATCGGCCATCCACACGCTGATCGCCGACCTGGCCGAAAAGGGGCTCGCCGTGATCGTGATCTCGTCCGAAATGCCAGAGGTTCTGGGCGTCAGCCACCGGGTGCTGACCATGGCCGAGGGGCGCCTGGTGGGCGAGTTCGAGGGCGAGGCGATGACCGAGGAAAGCCTGATCGACGCGGTCTCGCATCACCTGGCGAGGCCGGCAGCGGAATAGGGGGATCAAGATGGGCAAGCAGGACATCGGGATCGGGCTGGTTGGGTCGGGTTTCATGGGGCGGTGTCATGCCAATGCCTTCCGCACGGTCGGCGCGCTCTTCGACCTGCCACTGGAGCCTCGGTTGAGCATTCTGGCCGACGCGACCGAGGATCTGGCAAGGCGCGGGGCCGACGCGCTCGGGTTCGCGCGCTCGACGGCAGACTGGCAGGCGCTGGTGGACGACCCCGAGGTTGGCATCGTCGCCATCACCGCGCCCAATGTCCTGCACGCGCCGATCGCACTGGCCGCCATCGCGGCGGGCAAGACCGTCTATTGCGAAAAGCCGCTGTCCACGACGGCGGATTCAGGCTTGGAAATGACCGTCGCGGCAGAGGCCGCCGGGATAACGACGTTGGTCGGGTTCAACTTCCTGCGCAACCCGATGATCCGGCTGGCGCAAGAGATCATCGCAAGCGGCGAGATCGGCGAGATCACCGGCTTTCGCGGGCGCCATGCGGAAAACTACATGGCCAGCCCCGACGTGCCCCATTCCTTCCGCACCGATCCGGCGGGGGGCGGGGCGCTGGCCGATATCGGCAGCCACATCACGTCGATGGCGCGGTTTCTGCTCGGGCCGATCACGCAGGTGCAGGCCGATTGCCGCACGATCTTCCCCACGCGGCCCAAGGCAGCGGGCAGCGAGGAACGCGCGCCGGTCGAGGTCGATGACATGACCCACGCGCTTCTGCGCTTCGAAAACGGCGCCTCGGGCAGTATCGAGGCCAACTGGGCCGCCACCGCCCGCACCATGGACCTGTCCTGGGAAATCACCGGCACCAAGGGCGCGCTGGCCTTCAGCCAGGAACGGATGAACGAATTGCGGCTGTGGTCCGGCGCGCCGGGGCGCAGCGGCTTTACCCGTATCGAATCGGGGCCCGCGCACCCGCCCTACGGGGCCTTCTGCCCGGCGCCAGGCCACCACCTCGGCTTCAACGACCTGAAAGTGATCGAGGTGGCGGAACTGATCACGGCCCATGCCGGGCAAGGCACCTGCGGGCCGGATTTCCGAGAAGCCCATGAGGTGCAGCGCACGATCGAGGCGATGCAGGAAAGCGACCGTGCCCGTGCCTGGGTGCACCTCTGAGCGAAGGAATAGCCGCTATTGCGCGACCGTGCCCTTGCGCCACACCGGGCGCAGCCGGTCGAGCGGCAAGCGGGGCTTGTGTCCCGGCTACGGTGCCGTCGGTGTGCCCAACGACGCGCGCAGGCTCAGACTTGGCAGGATCCGTTCGACCTTGCGGGGGAGGTCCGGGGTTTCGATCCGGGCAAGCAATCGGTCGGCAGCCATGGCGCCAATGCCCTCGAGGTCGATGGCGACCGAGGCAAGCGGCGGGTCGATAAGGTCAAGCGGGTGGGTCTCGTTGTAGCCCGTCAGCGACACGTCCTGCGGGCACCGCAACCCCGCCTGGCGCAGCGTCCGCAAAGCACCGAGCGCCACACGGTCGTTGACCGCCATGATGATGCTCGGCGGGTTGTTGCGCCGGTTGAGAAGCTGCGCGGTCGCGGCGGCTCCCTCCTGCGAGGTCATGCGGGGCACGAAGACCATGCGGTCCGGGGCGACGTGCAGGCCATGTGCGGCCAACCCCTCCAGCAGGCTTTCGAGTCGTTCCTTGCCACTGGACAGGTGTTGCGGCGCCGCGATGACCCCGATGTCACGATGCCCGGCGGACGCAACCGCCTGTGCAAGCGCGTGCATACCGACGCGGCAGTCGTCGACCACCGCCGCGCAGACCGGATCTTCGGACCGGCGCAGCACCGAGACAAGCGGCACCCCCAATTCGTCAGCGCGCCGCACCACCGGGTCGCGAAGCCGCGTCGTGCCCAGTATCACGCCATCGACGAGCCGTGCGCTCATCCGTTCGAACATGTCTGTTTCGGCCTCGACGTCGAACCCGGTATTGCCAACGATGGCCATGTAGCCCGCGGTGGCCAGGCGCCCCTCTATCCCGTTAAGGATGCGCGGGTAGACCGGGTCGGCGATGTCATGCACGATCACTCCGATCAGGCGGCTGGCGCGTGTCTTGAGCGCCGCCGCCGAGACGTTGGGCACATAGCCGAGTTCCGCCGCCACGGCGCGGATCCGCTCCGCCGTTTCCGCGCCGACCCGGCCATTGCGATCGTGGCTCAGAACCCGCGAGACGGTAGAGGCGTGGACCCTGGCCGCCCGTGCCACATCGACCAGGCGGGTGCGTTTCGCGCTGCCCCAGAAATCGGGGCGCCTGGGGCCGTTTGCGGGGTTCGTTTCCTCGTCTGACACGTCGTCCTCGATCAGCCCATCCCGAACCAGCGGTCGATATAGACCAGATCGGGGAATGCGGTCAGCAATGCAAGCACGAAAATCATCATCAGCGCAAACGGGACTGCACCCCAGAACACGTCCGCAAGGGATATGCGCTTGTCCTCCAGGCACCCCTTGATCACGAAACACGCCATACCTAGGGGCGGCGTGAGCAACCCGACCTCGACAGCGATGACTGTGATTATGCCGAACCAAATTGGATCGGCACCGAACCCCTGCATGACGGGCAGGAACAGCGGCACCATGATCAGGATGATCGACACCGAATCGATGATCGTTCCCAGGAACAGGATGACGAGGATGTAGACCAGCACCACCAAGAGGAAACTCTGCGTTGCCGTCGTCACCAGGTTTCCGATCTCGACCGGGACACCGGCAAGGCCGAGCGAGCGCGTATACATCGTCGCGGCGATGACCAGGAAGCAGACCGACGCCGTGAGGTGACCAGTCTCCTTGAGGACATTCCAGAACCCTGCCCAAGACAGTTTGCGCCGCACCACCGCCAGGATCAGCGCCGCGAGAGAGCCGACTGCCCCGGCCTCGGTCGGGGTGAAAATGCCGCCGTATATCCCGCCTAGAACGACCGTGATCAGGAAGACGATGGGCAGCGATTTGGCAGCGATCTCGGCAGGGCCGCGATGAACGACCGTGTCCGCAGCGCCGGGCTTGGCGAAACGTCCACTCCTGTCATAGACGAAAGACGGGGTCAGGTAGGCCATGGTAATGATCCCGAAACAATAGACTGCCGATAGTAGGATTCCGGGGCCGATGCCGGCGAAGAACATCATGCCGATGGATTGTTCGGTCAGGATCGCGAAGATGATCAGAAGGATGCTCGGCGGGATCAGCATGCCCAGGACGGAACTTCCCGCGACGGTGCCGACGGCAAAACGCGGGCTGTAGCCAAGGCGCAGCATCTCAGGGACCGCAACACGAGTGAAGATCGCCGCTGATGCGATGGAGACACCGGTCACGGCCGCGAACACGGCGTTGGAGGCGACGGTTGCCAGACCAAGCCCGCCGCGCAAACGGCCCAGAAAATGGTCGCCCACATCATAGGCGTCGCGCCCGACATCCGATGCGCTCATGATCATGCCCATGAGAACGAACAGGGGGATCACGGCGAAGGTCTGGTCGGCCACGGCATCGGAGGCGGCCAAAGTCAGAAGGCGCACGGCCAGCTCCGGATCGCTGCGTTGCAAGGTGACGGAAAGAAACGACACCAGGCTTAGCGCGATGGCCACGTGCATGCCCGAGTAGATCAGCAGAACGATGACACCGACGGACAGAAAACCGATCTCCAGACCACCCATCAGACCGCCCCTCCGCGCAAAGTCCGCAATTCGCGCAAGCGCCGGAAGGCCAGCACGAGGAATTGCAGGCAGGCGGCCACCGCGCCAAGGAACAGGATGGCTTCCAGCGGCCATGTCGGCGCGGTGAAGATCCCGACATTCCCGTTGAAATAGCCGCGCGTCCAAGCGTCCACCACGCGCGGCGCCTGGCCGATGGCGATGAGGCCGAAGACCACGCCGCCCAAGAGGTTGAATGCGGTGCGCAGGACAAGGCCAGACCGCAGAAACCCGCGGCGGTCCAGCAGGCCAAGCAGCGCGTCGGAGCGGGTCAGCCGCTTTCCCGCCACGGCATGGGCGATCGTCAGGTAAACCACTGCGACAACACCCATCTCGGTGAGCTCCAGTGTTCCGGCCAAGGGGGAGTCCATCAGCCAACGGCCGAACACGTCGATATTTACGATCACCATCAGGACCAGCACGAGCACCGCGCCAAGCGCGTTCATCAGCGAAGTGACCGGCGTCAGCAGCGGGACCGGTTCGGGGGCGTCACCGCCCCCGAGCCACTTATCTTCGGTCCGCTTCACTGGGCGTCCCAATCGCGGGCGACGGTTTGGCCAGCGGCGCGCATGGCGTCCATGTAATCGGTCAGGATCGCCTGCGCCGGAACGCCCTGCGCCTCTAGCGATGCCACCCATTCCTGCGCGATATTTGGCAGCGTCGCGGCCCATTCGTCCCGCTCGGCGGGGTCGATCACGGTCACGGTGCCACCGTTCTCGATGAAGGTGTCGCGGGCCTGCGCGCCAAGCTCTGCCGCGAATTCGCCCAGGGCGATGCCGTAGTCCTGTGCAGAAAGCGTCATCGCCTCCTGCACTTCCTCGGGCCAGCTTTCCCAGGTGTCGCGGTTGACGTTGATGACATAGCTGTTCACCCCGCCAAGTTGCGCATCGAAATAGTAGTCGCAGACCTCGTAGAAGCGCAGCGACACCACCGCCTCGCCCCAGACCAGCATCGCATCGACGACGCCGGTTTCGACCAACTGGTAGAAATTGCCGAGCGTTCCGGTAACGCCGGTGGCACCGGCCGGTTCGATCCAGCGCAGGTTGGGGCCTGCGCCCGCGACCTTCAGCCCGTCGATGTCGTCGAGGCTCGACACCGGAGTGGAGGAGCACAGGATGTAGTTATCCGGGATGCCGCTCACCGACAGGCTGACCTGGTTGAGATCCTGCCAGGTTTCGCGGAAAGCCGGGTATTCCTCGACCAACCCGTCGACGACCTCGTGAATCAGCACAAGGTCATCGGTGGTGAACGGGGTCACGTAGCCGATCTGGTAGATCGGAAGCCGGTCGGCGTGGAAGGCCGTCGGAATGACGCCAATATCGGCAAGGCCGACCTGGATCGCTTCCAGTTCACCTGCCGGGGGTGCAAGCGTCCCGGAAAATGCCTCTTGCCAGTCGATGGCGTAGGTGCCTGTTTCCGCAAGACGCGCATCGACGGCGGGCATGAACTCCTCTTGCAGAACCCTGACCGCGGCCACCGCAGGCGAAAACCCGGAAACGATCGTCACGTCGATCGTTTCCTGCGCGGCGGCGGGTGCTGCTGCCATCATCGCGGCCAAGGCCGTAGAATAGCCGAGATATGCCTTTAGAGTCGGTTTCATGGATGTCTCCTCCTTGGTTGAACTTGGGTCTTCAAATGCGGACGGCGTCGCCGTCATTGATTCGAAGGCTGTGGGTGATGTCATTGGCCTGGGCCAGGGTCGCCTCGACGAAGCAGGCCCGTTTCGAGGCGGCGATCAGTTCTTGCACCTTCTCTTCCGGCGCGTCCGAGATCAGCGAAATGTTGATGTCGAAGCCCACCGGGCGGGCCTGGTAGGGGCCGACCGCGTCGCGCAATGCCTCCCATTTCGCGTTGCATCCGACCTCCAGGTCGGCCACGTCGACCGAGAGCCGCCGGGCGAACACCCGGATCTGGGTCATGAGGCAGCCGACGAGGCCCGTAAGAAAGTATTCCAGCGGCGTCGGCGCCGTGTTCTCGCCGCCCTGGAACCGGCCTTCGTCGGTGGGCAGCATGCGCCGCACTTGGAACGGCGTCAGCGCCTCGTTCGTGACCTCGTTGCGAAGCTTTCCCACGCAGACCCCGTAGGAGCGAAACTCCACGTCGAATATCGTGTTTCTGGCCAATTCTGCACTCCTCGGGTCTTGATTGACGAGCTTGCACAAACGTTTGCGCAAGCAATATGCAAGCTAGGGCGCTGCCGGCGCTCCTGTCAAAGCGAAAGAAATCCAATATCGATAATTATGATTTGCGGCGGGCGGAAGAACGGGGCAGGGGCGGTCGGCACTTACCGGGTCATGGCCTAGTCACCCGGAACTGTAATTCGTCTCATTGATTGAACGGGGTTTCAGGAAATGATGAGATGGTGGGTCGAGTTGCGGATGCGGTGGTGCTCAGTGAAGATGAGCGCCACTTTCTTGAAGGTCAGGTACGGCGGCACAAAGCGCCATGTTCGCTGTCAGACCGTTGTCGGATGATCCTGCTCTGCGCCGATGGGTTGCCCAGTCAGGAGGTGGCCGCGCGGCTTGGCGTGCATGAGCATATAGTCGGCGAATGGCGCAGAAGGTTTGTGCGGGACCGGGATCGAAGGGCTCACTGACGAATACCGCCCCGGTCGCCCGCGTACGGTGTCGGATGAACAGGTGGCCGGGGTGATCGAGCGCACGCTGCAATCGACACCCAAGGACGCCACGCGCTGGTCGATCCGAAGCATGGCCGCCGAGACGGGCCTGTCGCACACTACGATCCGACGGATATGGAATGCCTTCGGCCTGCAGCATCACCGAAGCGAGACCTTCAAACTCTCAACCGATCCGCTGTTTGCGGACAAGATGCAGGACATCGTGGGTCTGTATTTGTCACCGCCAAACCGGGCTATCGTGTTGTGCGTAGAGGGACTATCCTGAATTTTGTGCTCTGGCGTGGTAACTGCTCTGAAAGGAGACCCACGTATAAGCATCGACAAAGACCTGTTGGACCGTTTGATGGAAGGCCGTTCGCCGGGCGATCTATTCGGCAAGGAAGGCATTCTTTCCGAACTGACGAAGGCGTTGGCGGAACGCGCGCTGACGAGCGAGATGGAGGAGCATCTTGGCGAGGAGCGCGCAGAAGAAGCGCCTGAGGGCCAGAACCGAGGCCCCAACCGGCGCAACGGCAGCAGCCGCAAGACGGTGACGACCGACATTTTGGAAACCGGTGTGCCTGTCTGACGATTGGGGTCTCTCAATCAACAGACAGAAAGGTCCGATGGCGGACACGAAAACCACCCCGTCGATACATAACGTCCGGCTTTTCGGGCTGCGGTTCATTTTCGAGACGACGTGCCAGCGGCCGGACATGAAGCAATGCCTGCACGAACCTACAGAACGGCAAAAGCTACCGGTTGTGTTCAGTGCCGAAGAGCGCTGCGCCTCCTGAACAGCGCAAACTTATCAACGCGGACTCAAAGGGGAGCAAGTCACGCTGACACGTCAAAGACATGGCTTTCTTGTGAAGTCGCGTACCAAGAAGCCTTGTCCGCCTCAGCACGTCAAACGCATTAGCCGCAAACGGGTGGTGTTGGAAATCAGAACAAACATCAGCGTGCAGCGTTGGTTTGTGCCCGACCATCGGAAGCAACCGATCTGGCGGCGTTCCTCGGTTTATCCGTTAGCCGCGTTCGATGTGAACGCGGGGGTCAGGCGAACAATTCGGGGCACTCACGGGCGCATTTGTTTGTCAGGATGATATAGACCAGATGCAGTGTCGCCAGTCCCGCCAGCAGGCAGAAGAACGAGATATAGGCGTATTGCAGGAAGGCGATGTCAACCACGATCACCGCCACCAGGGTCAGCGCGAAATGGCGCATATGTTTGTAGTGCGACAGCGCCGGCGGCAGGGTGATGAGGGTCACATAGATGGTGTTGGTCAGCCAGCGCGGCATCATGAAATCCAGCCACATGGATCTTTCATAGGCCAGCGACTGGTTGTTGATCTCGACCACGACCATGTCGCTGTTCAGCCCGTGCGGGATGTAAAGCAACAGCCCGAAGGCCAGCCCGATCAGCGCCATGAGGCGGAACAACCGCTTGCGCGGACTGTCATCCGGTTCCAGCACGTAGACGCAGAACGGCACCCAGATCGGCCACATGAACCAGGTGAAGAAGATGAACCCCATCGCCCCCCACAAGACCGTCAGGGGATCGTTTCCGTTCATGCCGACCCAGACGAAGCCCTCGGTAAACTGCTGCAAGCCAGCGAAAAGCGGCATCAGGGCAAGCGGCAGATAGCGCTTGTTGCGCCGCCAGGCCACAATCGAAATGGCGGTGCCGCCGCCGACGAGAAAAACACTGGCGGCAAAACTGACTTGCGCAGACAGACACATTTGGCTTCCCTCTGTTCCGTTCACTTCGATGGTCCCTTGTGCAAGGTTAAGTCACCGGCGACGCAACTGGAAGAAACCAATTGCGACCTGTGGTCCCGAAGTCCCGAGACCGGTTCTCGCGGAGACGTGTAATGATCCGCGACCCGCCGCGTCCTTGCATGACGGCAGCGCGGGCGTTGGCGTGATTGTGCCGCGG
>NZ_JBSXNT010000034.1:0-20581 GCF_056857775.1 Alterinioella sp. B-7 | reverse complement strand
GAGTCCGTCCAAAATCGACCAAACCGCCGCTCAGGCGGCACAAACGGCGCGAAAATCGCTGGCAACGGCGTCTGTCCGGCGCCAAACTGCCTTCAAGCCGAAGCCTCGGCGCAGCCGAAGGCGTTGATCAGACGTTCCCTAGAGTGTGGAGGTTGTTCAACAATTTTTTTTGGGCATGGAGTTTATTTTTCTGAGGAGGTGGAATACGACTACGACCAAAATGGAAATACGCTGATTATCCCGTTGGAAGACAGGACTTTCTACCCAAGAACACTTGGTAGACCAAAGCCGGCATGGTTTACGCCGATATTTTTAGCGCACCACCATGAACTTGCCGATGTGTTAACCGAGGTCTATGTCGCAATGGACAATGGACTTTCGGTTCTGGCTGCCATTGGGATTAGGACTTCATTCGAGATCACTTCGGCCAAAGCAATGTCGCTCACGTCAAGCACATTTGGAGGAAAGATTGAAGAACTCCATAACGACGGAAAACTATCTGCAGACGAGAAAAAAATTGTAACCACCTTGGTTGAAGCAGGCAATGCAGCCGCCCATAGAGGGTGGAAACCTAGCGACGATCAACTGACAACTGTAATGGAGATACTGGAAGGGTTCATTCACCGATCAATTGTACTGCCGGAAAAGGTGAAAGAGTTGGCTCCCGCAATTCCAAAACGGAAATGAAAAGACATGTTTTTTAGATTGGCGAGTTCATTCAAGGACCGGCTGCGGCCCGTGGGATGCCGCTCTGCCCTCTGAACGGCAGCGCTTTATCTCTGCGAAGCCTGCGCTTCCCCTGAGCCTGCCACATTGATCAGCCAAAGCGGCAGCCCGTCGCACCAGAGGTGCGCCGCTTTCGTGTTGGCACGCCTTCGGCGTGATGGAACGGGCCGCCGCTGGTCCGGCGGGCTACGCCCTTGATTCCGGACCGGGACAAGAACCAACCGTTGAAAAGTGGCGGGGTGAACCACGTCCTACGTGGTATGGTGCGCTGAAGCGCACCCTACGGGCCCAAAGCCGATGCTGTTTTGGAATCTCCGCAAACCCTGCTAGCCTGTCCTTCCACCGCCCGCGAAGGCCCGTCCTCATGCCCCTCTGGCTGCAACTCCTCGCCCTGATCCTCGCCACCGCGTTCGGTGTGGTCTTCCTCATCCGCCTGCGCTCCATCGACGACGCGCTGTGGCAGTCGCGGCTGATCATCTACAAGCGACTGGAGATCTACGACCAGATCGCGCCGGATCTGAACCGGATCTATTGCTTCCGCCGCCTTCTGGGCTATTGGAAGGAGATCTCGCCGCCCGACCTCATCGCCACCAAGCGCCGCCTCGACCGGGCGGTGAATATCAACCGGCATCTCCTGTCCGAGGAATTCTACCGCGCCTATCTCGATTTCATGGGGGTCACTTTCCGCACGTTTACCGGGCCGGGCGAGGATGCCAAGATCCGCGCCGTGGTGGTGCATGACCTCGGCGACCGGCGCGTGCATGCCGCCTATGACTGGGACGAGGCCTATGAATGGATGTTCGACGCCGAGGACATGCCGACCGATTACCAGGTCGACGAGGCCTATATGCAGGCGATGAACGGGCTGAAGCGCTCGGTGGGGCTGCGGGATTAGCGCGTTTCCGGATCGTTTGCCCTGATTTTCCCCTGCCTCTCGCAGGCTGCGCACGAACGCGAGAATCAGGCCGTCACTCTGTTGAAACCGGAGACCGCGCGAAAAAACCCCGGAGCGCGGTGGCTCCGGGGCAGGTGCTTCATTCAAATGTCCTTGATGAAACTCTTACCGCATGATCACGCGCGGCGTGTAGATGACGCGGGGGTCTTCCAGATCCCACGACGGACAGCTCAGGCAGAGCGGGCCGGGAAACGGCAGCGGGCGCGGCACAAGCACGGGCACAGCAATCGGGCGCGGGACCGGCATGTGCATGTAGACGGGCGGCGTGTGGATCACGGGGGCATGAACCAGCGGCGCATGGCGCGTGATCACGCGCGTGTCGGCGGCGGCCACCGAGACGAGGGTGGAGGCGAAAACCGCGGCTGCGGTCAGGGTGGAGAGGGCTTTCATGGTCAATTTCCTTAATCAAGAGAGGGGTCGGGGTTGCGGGATACGCCGGGGGACGTGAGGACAGATTGACCGGAATTGTGTCCGTTATACAAAAACCCGCGCTTGTCAGGGCCTTGCAAAGCGCTGCTATCGGATAACACCGGGGGTCAGGCCCATGTTTTGAAAGCAGAATCCCGAGAACCGGAGGGAATGGGCCTTGGCCCCCTTGCGCAAGCGGGCCAAGGCGTTACCTTGGGGCATCCCTGCTTGCCCAAGGCCGCTGACCCCGATGCGCTGGCTCCTCCTCCTTGCCCTTCTCGCCGCCTGCGGCCGCCCCTTGAGCGAGGCCGAGCGCGCCTTCATGGCCGAGATCCAGCCGGGGTTGCAGACCGAGCGCATCCGGATGGTCGAAAACCCTCTCATTGGCTTGCGCATCCGCACGCGGCCCGCGCGCCCGCGCACCACCTGCCGCGAGATGATCCTGCCCCCCGATAGTGGCCCCACGGTCCAGACGCGCACGGCGGGGGCGGTGCTGTTCCAGACCGTGATGGTGGCCCCGGACTACTATCTTGACGATTACGTCAGCGATTATCCCGACCGGATCAACCTGATCGCGGCGATGTATTTCACCCATGAGATGACCCATATCTGGCAATGGCAGAACCGCGAACTCACCGGCTACCACCCCCTGCGCGGCGCGGCGGAGCATCAGGTGAGCGACGACCCCTACCTGTTCGATCCCGAGGCGCAGCGGTCCTTTCTGGAGTATGGCTACGAGCAGCAGGCGAGCCTGGTCGGAGAATATGTCTGCTGCGCCGCGCTGGACCCCGAGGGTGCGCGCACCGCGCGGCTGGAACGGATGCTGGGGCAGGTCATGGACCTGACCCCGGTGGCGCAGCGGGCGGATCGCCCGGACGTGCTGTTGCCCTGGCAGGACGCCGAACTTGGGGGGATTTGCAGTTGAGACCGAGGAGTGCCCGATGACCCATCACGCCCTGATCATGCTGGCCGCGGGCGTCGGAATTCCGGTGCTGGCCGCCCTCAATGCGCGGCTCGGGGCCAATATCGGCTCGCCCGCCGCGGCTGCGCTGATCCTCTTCGTGGTGGCCTTCGCGGCCACCCTGATCGTGACCCTGAGCAACGGGATCGAAGCGCTCGCGCGCCTGCCCGGCCAGCCCTGGCACCTGTTCCTGGCAGGCGTGCTGGTGGCGTTCTACGTCCTCTCCATCACCTTTGTCGCGCCCGCCTTCGGGGTCGGCAACGCGGTGTTCTTCGTGCTGTTGGGGCAGCTGGTCTCGGCCGCACTGATCGACCATTTCGGGATGTTCGGCGCGCAGGTCTCGGCGCTGACCCCGTTGCGCGCGGGCGGGATCGCGGTGATGGGGCTTGGCGTTGCACTGACGCAGATGGCGGCGCGGTAGGCGCGCTTTGCGTCGACGCAAGGCCGATGCGCGCCGTCGACGGCGCGCTGGCCCCCGGTTCACGAGCTTTCCGATCTTTCCTCAAGCGCCAGCCAGTCTTCCTCGGCGGCCGCAAGCCTTTCCTGCCGTTCGACCAGCGCCTCACTTGCCTTGGCGAATTTCGCGGGCGCCTGCGTGAAGAGGTCGGGATCGGCCAGGAACTCCTCAAGCTTGGCGATCTCGGCCTCCAGCCGTTCGATGACGCCGGGAAGCTCCTTCAGGCGGTGTGCCTCGGTGTAGCTGAGGCCGGATTTCGCGGGCGCGGGGCGCGCGTCAGGCCGCGTATCGGTCTTGCCCCCCTGCCCTTTCTTCGCCGGTTTCACTTCCTCCGGCGCGTGCGCCCCCCGCTGCGCGCGGTAATCCGACCAGCCACCGGCATAGGCCACGGCGCGCCCGTCGCCCTCCATCGCGATAGTGGTCGTCGCCACCCGGTCGATGAAATCGCGGTCGTGGCTGACCAGAAGCACGGTGCCGGGATAATCGCCCAGAAGATCCTGCATCAGGTCCAGCGTTTCGACATCCAGGTCATTGGTCGGCTCGTCCAGCACCAGCATGTTGGATTCGCGCGCCATCAGGCGGGCCAGCAGGAGCCGTGCCTTTTCGCCACCCGAGAGCGAGCGGACCGGCGCGCGGGCCTGCGCCTCGTCGAAGAGGAACTCCTTGAGGTAGCCCACGACATGCCGGGGCTGGCCGCGCACCATGATCTGGTCGGAACTGCCCGAAACCGCCATGGACGGGTCGAGCGAGAGCGAGTCCCACAGCGTCGCGTCGGGGTCCAGCGCCGCGCGGGTCTGGTCGAACACGGCCATGTCCAGGTTGGTGCCATGGGTGACGCTGCCCGTATCGGGCGGGATTTCCCCGGTCAGAACCTTGAGAAGCGTGGTCTTGCCGACGCCGTTGGGGCCGACAAAGGCCACGCGGTCGCCGCGCAGGACGCGCAGATCGAAGGGGCGGAAGATCGTGGTGTCGCCATAGGATTTGGAAATCCCCCTCGCCTCGATCACCCGCTTGCCCGACTTGGTGCCTTCCTCCAGCGCCATCGCGGCGGTGCCCTGGCGGCGGATCATCTCGGCGCGGGTCTGACGCAGATCGCCAAGCGCGCGCACCCGGCCCATGTTGCGCTTGCGCCGCGCGCTGATGCCCTCGACGGCCCATCGCGCCTCGGCCTTGATCTTGCGGTCCAGCTTGTGGCGGGCCTGGTCCTCTTCCTCCCAGGTCTTGTCGCGCCACTCCTCGAAATGGGCAAAACCCTTGTCCATGCGGCGGACCTGGCCCCGGTCGATCCAGAGCGTGGCGCGGGAAAGCGCGGTCAGGAAGGCGCGGTCATGGCTGATCAGGACATAAGCCGCGCGGGTCTCACGCAGGCGGTTTTCCAGCCAGGTGATGGCGTGAATATCGAGGTGGTTGGTGGGCTCGTCCAGCAGCATCAATTCAGGCGCTTCGGCCAAGAGCCGCGCCAGCGCCGCGCGGCGGCGTTCCCCGCCCGAGGCGGCCTCGGGCGTTGCGTCGAGTTGCAGTTTCAGCCCCTCGGCCACGGCCTCGACCCGCCAGGCCTCGGCGGGGTCCAGCGTCGCGGTGGCATAGTCGCCAAGCGTGGCGAAACCGGCGAAATCGGGATCTTGCTCCATGTAGCCGACCGAGCCCCCCGGAGCGAGGGTGCGGCTGCCGGTATCAGGCTCGACCAACCCGGCCATCACCTTGAGAAGCGTGGATTTTCCCGATCCGTTGCGGCCAACCAGCGCCACCCGGTCCCCCTCCTGCACGACCAGGCCGAGATCCGAGAAAACCGGGTTGCCGCCGAAAGTCAGCGAGATGTCGGATAGCTGGAGAAGGGGTGCGCGGGCCATGCCTGCCTGCTACGGCGCATGTCCCGGCGCGTCAAGCGGGCAAGGCGGGGTCAGGGCAGCATCCACTCGCCCTCCGGCCAGAAGGCGTGGAAGGCGAAGGCGAACATCACGTCATGCGGCACATCCGCGCCGGTCGCGTCCTGCACCCGGACATTGCCGACATCGCGCCCCTCGCCGATGGTGCCGGCATCGAGCGCCGAGGCCTGGCCCGCGGACCAGTTGAGCGTCAGGCCCGCCTCGGTGATCTCGCCCTCCTCGGCAAGGCGCGTCAGGGGCCAGGCGCGGTCCCCCACGCGCACGACGCGCACCAGGGGCGGGATGCCGTGGGGCGGATCCTCGCCGCTATAGAGGAAGGGCTGGCGCAGGCTGTCATAGCCCACGTAAGGATTGGTGCCATAGGGGCGGCGCCAGTCGGGCTCGTCCATGACAAGACCGTCGGGATTGCGCGCCGCGTAATCCTGCCAGCTTTCCATCCAGGTCGGCAATGGGGTCAGTTCGGTGCCCGTGTGTTCGCCCACGATGCCGGTGCCGAGGGCCTGTTGCCACCAGCTTTCGGTTTCGCGGTCATACATCACCATGTCGGAATTGCGCAGCTTGCCTGTGACCCCGAAGCTGAGCACCTCGCCCCCCACCCGCCGGTCGAAGGTGATGGCGGAATTGCAGAGCGGGCAGAAGGTGACGGCGATCGGCACGCCGCCGACCACATCATTCACGATCTCGTGCCAGGTGAGGTAGCGCACGGGGTAGGCGCGCGGGCGCTCGCCCTCAAGCTCCACCACGATGACGGGTTCCAAAGGATCGAGCCTTGCCTCCATCGCCACCTCGATCAAGCGCGGGTCGTCGATGGCGGGGATCCCATCACGCGGGGGGCCCCCCGACATGATGCTGTCGAACGCCACCGAGGAGCGGCTGAAATCGGTATTGGGCCATTCCTGCGCCCACCTCTCGGGGTTGGCGGCGGCAGGCAGGCTGAGGAGCAGCGACAGGGCAAGGCTGGGGAAAAGGCGCATCGGGTCCGTCCGGGCAAGGGAAGTTGCCCCCGGATCGTGACAGGTTGGGCGCAAAAGAACAGCCCCGCTCACGGGCATGTGCGCGGGGCTGATCAGGCGTGAGGCCGCCTATTCGGTGACGCGGACCTCGACCATCATGTCGGGCTGGCCGATGACGGCGCCGCTGCGCCCCTCACCGCGCTTGATGGCGTCGACCACCTCCATGCCCTCGATCACCTGGCCGACGATGGTGTATTGGCCGTCGAGGCGGGGCTCCGGCTCGAACATGATGAAGAACTGGCTGTTGGCGCTGTCGGGGTCGGGCCCACGCGCCATGCCGACGATACCGCGCTCGAAGCTGAGATCAGCGTCGAACTCTGCCGGAAGGTCGGGATACTCGGATCCGCCCCGTCCCGCATAGCGCATGTCCTGGCCCATGCGGCCGAACTCCACATCACCCGTTTGCGCCATGAAGCCCTCGATCACGCGGTGAAAGACGACGTCGTCATAGGCGCCCTCCTCGGCCAGCGTCGTGATGCGCTCGACATGCAGGGGGGCCACCTGTTCAAAGAGGTCGATGACGATGGTGCCCTCGGCCTCTCCGGTGACGTCGATCTCGATGCCGGTGGCGGCGGCGGGTGTCGCCAGAAGGGAAAGAACAAAGGCCAGCTTACGCATCTGCGGCCACCTTGACGCTGATCATCTTGTCGGGATCGGCGGGCGGCTCGCCGCGCGTGATGGCATCGACATGCTCCATCCCCTCGATCACCCGGCCATAGACGGTATATTGGCCGTTCAGGAAATGGTTGTCCTTGAAATTGATGAAGAACTGGCTGTTGGCCGAATTGGGATTGGCCGAACGCGCCGCGCCGATGGTGCCGCGATCATGCGGCAGCTTGGAGAACTCGGCCGGCAGGTCGGGCTTGGAGGAGCCCCCGGTGCCCGCGCGGCGCAGGTTGAAATCCTTGTCGGCATTGCCATTGGCCACATCGCCGGTCTGGGCCATGAAGCCGTCGATGACGCGGTGAAAGACGACGCCATCATAGGCGCCTTCGCGGGCCAGCTCCTTCATGCGGGCTGCGTGCTCGGGGGCCACGTCGGGCATCAGCTCGACCACGACCTGGCCGTCTTTCAGCTCGATCAGGATGGTGTTTTCGGGATCTTTGATATCGGCCATCGGGCCCTCCTTCGGTCTCGGATCGGGCGCGACCCTAAAGGTGGGACGGGCGGGCGGCAAGGCGCATCGATGCGCCTTTCTGCCGGGTTTTCGAAAACCCGGAAAAGCGCGCCGGTCAGGTCCGTCCGTATTTCTTCATCAGCGCGTCATGAACGGCGGGCGGAACGAAATCGGCGACGTCGCCGCCTAGGCGCGCGATCTCCTTGACCAGTTTCGAGGCGATCGCCTGCCGGTCGGCATCGGCCATCAGGAACACAGTGTCGATCTCGGGGTCCATCTTCCGGTTCATGCCGACCATCTGGTATTCATATTCAAAATCGGCCACCGCGCGCAGGCCGCGAATGATGATCTGCGCGCCGACATCGCGGGCGCAGTCAATCAGCAGATTCTCGAACGGATGCGCCACGATCTCGGTGCCGGTCTCCTTCGACAGCTGGACGCATTCCGCCTCGACCATGGCCTGGCGCTCCTCCAGCGTGAACAGAGGCCCCTTGTCACGATTGATCGCCACGCCGATGACCAGCCGGTCGACCAGTCGGCAGGCGCGTTCGATGATATCGGTATGGCCGAGCGTGATCGGGTCGAACGTGCCGGGATAGAGGCCGATGCGCATGGGGGATGTGCTCCGCTTTGGAGATGGGGACAGGCAGGGGCGGTTCAGAAGCCCTTGATCATGCTTTCCAGCGCTTCCTTTTCCATCGCCAGTTCGGCCAGTTGCGCCTTGACCACGTCGCCGATGGAAATCAGGCCGACCATCTCGTCGCCCTCCATCACCGGCATGTGGCGGAAGCGGCCCGAGGTCATCTTTTTCAACACCTCGCCCGAGCCTTCCGAGCGGGTGCAGGTGGTGATCTTGGAGGTCATGACCTCATCGACCGTGTCGGCCATGCACTCGGCCCCGCGCTTGCCCAACTCGCGCACGATGTCGCGTTCCGACAGGATGCCAGCCACCTTGGAGCCGTCGGGCGAGATGACCACCGCGCCGAATTTCTTTTCCGACAGGAGCTTGGCGGCATCGGCCAGCGTGGCCCCCGGGGCCAGCGTCACCACCCCGTCGCCCGATTTCATCTTCAGGATTTGTTGCACGAGCATGGTCTGCTTCCCCTCGTTGATGTCGTTTCTCCAGCGTTTCGCCAGATCGTCGGGCTGTCAAGGCGTTAGCGGTCGGAGGCCTGCGCTTCCAGCCGCGATATTTCGGCGCGCAATCCCTGCGACAGCGCCTCGGCAAAGCGGGTCAGGCGCTCCGATCCCCGGTCCGAGGCGTGACGCACAAGGTAGAAGGCGCGCGTCAGCGCGATCTCACCCGTCAAGATCAGGCGCAGTTCGGGGGCGAAGGGCAGCGCGAAATCATGCACGATGCCGACACCGCCCTTGGCGCGCATCAGCATCAGTTGCACCGAGAGCGAGTTGGAGGCCAGTTGCACCCGCGTCACGCCCAGTTCCGACAGGTAATCCAGTTCCTTGTCGAAGATCATGTCGGGGATGTAGCCGACCACGGGCCGCGTCTTCAGGTCGGACAGCCGGGTAATGCCGGAGCCCTCGGGCGCGGCCAGGTGCAGGTGGTAATCGGCCACTTTCTGCACCGTCAGGCGGCCCGTCTGCGGCGGGCTGACAGTGAGCGCCATATCGGCCTCACGCTTCGAGAGGTTCACGACGCGCGGCAGGGCGAGGATCTGGATCTCCAGGTCGGGATTGGCCTCGTGGATCCGCGCGCAGACCTGGGGCAAGAGGAAATTCGCGGCCCCGTCCGGCGCGCCGATGCGGATTGTGCCCGCCAGCCCCGCGCCCATGCCGGTGACCGCGCCGACGCCCGTGGCCAGCGCGCTTTCCGCCGTTTCCGCCGGGTCCAGCAATTCCGCGCCCGCCTCGGTCAGGATGTAGCCCTGCGGCGATTTCGCGAAGAGGGCGGCGCCGAGGCTTTCCTCCAGCCGCGCGATGCGGCGGCCCACGGTGGCGGGGTCCATGCGCAGGACGCGGCCCGCGCGGCTGAGGCTTTCGCCCCGCGCCACGGCCAGGAATATGCGCATGTCATCCCAGTTGGGCATCGGCAGACCTTTGCGTTTTCGCAAAACGGTTTTGAAATCCTGCCTCTTTTTCACGCAAGAATGCAAGGCTATGTAGGGGCAACCGAAAATCAGGAGGATGTCATGGAAAATCTGGGTCATTGGATCGACGGCAAGCGTGTGCCGGGCGAAGCTGCGCGGCAATCGGATGTCTACAACCCCGCCACCGGCGAGGTGCAGGCCAAGCTGGCGCTGGCCTCCAAGGACGAGGTTGACGTCGCCATCGCCAAGGCCGCCGAGGCCCAGGTCGCCTGGGGGGCCACCAACCCGCAGCGGCGGGCGCGCGTGATGATGGCGCTGGTGCACCTGATCAACCGCGACATGGACAAGCTGGCCGAAGCGCTGAGCCGTGAGCATGGCAAGACCTTCCCCGATGCCAAGGGCGACGTGCAGCGCGGCCTCGAAGTGATCGAATACTGCATCGGCGCGCCGCAGATGCTGAAGGGCGAGTTCACCGACAGCGCGGGCCCCGGCATCGACATGTATTCCATGCGCCAGCCGCTTGGCGTCGTGGCCTCGATCACGCCGTTCAACTTCCCCGCCATGATTCCGCTCTGGGGCATGGGACCGGCGCTGGCCTGTGGCAATGCGATGATCCTGAAACCGTCCGAGCGGGATCCGTCCGTGCCCCTGATGCTGGCGGAGCTGTGCAAGGAAGCGGGCCTGCCCGATGGCGTGTTGCAGGTCGTCAATGGCGACAAGGAAGCGGTCGATGCGATCCTCGACAATGAAACCGTGCAGGCCGTGGCCTTCGTCGGCTCGACCCCGATCGCGCATTACATCTATTCCCGCGCCACCGCGAACGGCAAGCGGGCGCAGTGCTTCGGCGGGGCCAAGAACCACATGATCATCATGCCCGACGCCGATCTGGACCAGGCCGCCGATGCGCTGGTTGGCGCGGGCTATGGCGCCGCTGGCGAACGCTGCATGGCCATTTCCGTGGCCGTCCCGGTGGGCGAGGACACCGCCGACAAGTTGATCGAGAAGCTGGTGCCGCGTGTCGAGGCGCTGAAGGTCGGCCCCTACACCGCAGGCGACGATGTCGATTACGGCCCCGTCGTGACGGCGGCGGCCAAGCAGAATATCGAACGGCTGGTGCAGACCGGCATCGACCAGGGCGCGAAGCTGGCAGTGGATGGGCGCGGCTTCAGCCTGCAAGGCTACGAGGATGGCTTTTTCGTCGGCCCGCACCTCTTCGATCACGTGACGCCCGATATGGACATCTACCGTCAGGAGATCTTCGGCCCGGTCCTCTCGACCGTGCGTGCGGGATCCTACGAGGAGGCCATCGGCCTTGCCATGTCCCACGAATACGGCAACGGCACCGCGATCTATACCCGCGATGGCGACACCGCCCGCGATTTCGCCAACCGGATCAATATCGGCATGGTCGGCGTCAACGTGCCGATCCCGGTGCCTTTGGCCTATCACACCTTCGGCGGCTGGAAGAAATCGGGCTTTGGCGACCTCAACCAGCACGGGCCGGACGCGTTCAAGTTCTACACCCGCACCAAGACCGTGACCGCGCGCTGGCCGAGCGGCATCAAGGAAGGCGGCGAGTTCAACTTCAAGGCGATGGACTGAGCCCCGCCCGATCCCCGCAACTGAAAGGCCCCGCCCCCCGGTGCGGGGCCTTTTTGCATCGCATGTGCGGCGACAGCGGCAGCATGACCGATTAATTGTTTCGCAAACGGAAACGATCACGCGTTTGTGAACGACGTAGGCGACTCGGAAGCAATGGACGCAAGGCCCCTGCTCGCGCTATGCGTGACTGAAACCACGTTCGGACCGCTCAACCCTCTGACCAGAGAGGACAAACCAACGGTGCCTGCCAGCTTTACCATCCTGCCCCGGCGCGGCCTCGTCTATGTCGACTATGCGGGCCATGTCGACCTGGCGGAGGTGTTTTCCATCGTCGAGGCCTATGACCGCCACCCCGACCGCCACCCAGACCAGCGCCACCTGGTCGATCTGACCCGCGTGACGGCGTTCGAGCATGACCCGCTGACACTGATGAAACTGCAGGCGCGCAAGGCGGATATCTTCACCACCACGGCCATGCCGAGCCTCGTCGTCTATATCGCGCCGACACGGGTGGCGATGACCCTGGCGCAACTTGCCATGCGGTCCTGGGACGGCAACGACAAGATCATCGTGCGCCTGCAACAGGACGAGGCCGGGGCGCTGAACCTTCTGGGGCTGCGCCACCGCACGGTCGCGGAACTGCTCAAGGCCGATGCCTGACCCTGCGCACGAAACCGTTACCGGGCCAAAAAATCATTTACAGCCCGCGCCCCCGACCGCCATCTTCGCCGCCAGTGAAAAGGAGTATTGCACCATGACCGATATCCCCCGCCGCACCGCCATCGCCACGATCCTCGCGGCCCCCCTTGCCCTTTCCGTCAGCCGTGCGCGTGCCGCGAGCCACGCCGCCGCGCATGAGGTCATGATCCAGGGCTTTGCGTTCAGCCCCGCCGAGCTTGAGGTTGCGGCAGGCGACACCGTCAGCTTCACCAATGCCGATAACGCGCCCCATACCGCCACCGCGATGGATGGCAGCTTCGACACCGGGCGGCTGAATGGCGGCGAAAGCGGCACCATCACCGTCGCCGAGGCCGGAACCCATGAGTTCAAGTGCAACTTTCACCCGGCGATGCGCGGCACGATCACCGCGACCTGAAATCGGGCGCCATCTCCACGAAAGAAAGGGGCCGCATCTTGCGACCCCTTTTTCATGTCTGAAAAGTCTTTCGTGATGAAACCGGTGCGGGCGGATCAATCGCCCTGAACGTGTCTGTCTCCTCGGTCAATGATCTGGCCATGGGTCGCGCGACGCCCCGGCCCGGTTCAAAGTTTTTTCCTTGGCAAATCCCGTCCAACCCGGTTTCCTGCCGTGAAACGGCCCGAAAGGAGCAGGCCCATGCCGCAAGACCCGCCCCCGTTTTCGATCGGGATCGAGGAGGAATACCTGCTGGTCGACCTCGAGACCTGCGACCTGGCCGTCGCCCCGCCCAGGCTGATGGAGGCCTGCAAGGCCGAGCTTGAGGGCCAGGTTTCCCCCGAATTCCTGCAATGCCAGATCGAGATCGGCACCCGCGTCTGCGCCAATATCGACGAGGCGCGCGGCGATCTGCGCCGGTTGCGCGGCTGCGTCGCCCGCATTGCGGGGGATCATGGCCTGGCCCCGATTGCCGTCTCCTGCCACCCTTTCGCGGACTGGAAGGACCAGATCCATACCGACAAGGACCGCTACAACACCCTGGCCCGCGACCTTGGCGGCGTGGTCGAGCGGATGCTGATCTGCGGGATGCACGTGCATGTCGGCCTCGATGATGACGATCTGCGCAACGACCTGATGGGGCAGCTTTCCTATTTCCTGCCGCATCTTCTGGCGCTGTCGGCCTCCTCGCCCTATTGGCAGGGGCGCGATACTGGCCTCGCCTCCTATCGGCTGACGGTGTTCGACAACCTGCCGCGCACCGGGCTGCCGCCGCATTTCCCGTCCTTCTCGGATTACGAGCGAACCGCAGACGCCCTGATCGAGCTTGGCGTGATCGAGGACAGTTCCAAGATCTGGTGGGATCTGCGCCCCTCGGCCCAGTTCCCGACGCTGGAGACGCGGATCTGCGATGTCAGCCCCCGGCTGGAGGACACGCTGACCCTGGCCGCCCTCATTCAGAGCCTGTCGCGGATGCTGTTCCGCCTGCGCGAGAGAAACCAGCGCTGGCGGCTCTATGACTCTTTCCTGGTCGGCGAGAACCGCTGGCGAGCGCAGCGCTATGGCACCGCCGAAGGGCTGATAGATTTCGGACGCCGCGCCATCGTGCCGTTTCACGAGCTGATGGATGAGCTGATCGAATTGACCGCCGAGGATGCCGACGCCCTGGGCTGCCGCAAGGAGGTGGAGAACGCCCGCGACATGCAGGCGCGCGGCACCTCGTCCGAGCGTCAACGCGCGGTCTATGCCGCCGAGAAACACGCAGGCAAGGACCATGCCGAGGCGATGCGCGGCGTCGTGCGCCACCTGATCGAGGAATTTCACGCCGATCTGTGACTCCGGTTGAAAAACTCCTGCAACATTTGCTAATTAAACAAGTGTTCAATTCCGGGGAGGGGAAACGCGCGGGCATGGGGCCATTCATCGTCATCGGGACCTTCGTGGTTGGCATCGGCGTGGCCATATGGAACCATCGCCGGTATCCCGAACTGCGCCAGGCGCAGCGCGACTGGATCACCTGGCGCGACCCGTTCGGCTTGCGGGCCTGGAAAAACCACTGGCGGATCATGCTGCAACCGGTCCTTGCGGCGGCGGCATGGCTTGTCTTCTGGGCGCTGGCCCTGGAGCTTATCAGAGGATTTGGCGAATGAATTTCGAGATGACCGAAGAACAGGTGATGATCTTCAACATGGCGAGGAGCTTTGGCGAGGAGCATATCGCCCCCCACGCGCGGGAATGGGAGGACGCGGGCACCATCCCCAAGACCCTCTGGCCGCAGATCGCCGAGCTTGGCTTTGGCGGGCTCTATGTCTCCGAGGACTACGGAGGCTCGGGCCTGACCCGTCTCGATGCCACGCTGGTCTTCGAGGCGCTGGCCATGTCCTGCCCTGCCGTGGGCAGTTTCCTGTCGATCCACAACATGTGCGGCGGCATGATCGACAAGTTCGGCAGCGACGAGACCAAGGCGAAATGGCTGCCCGACCTGTGTTCCATGGACAAGGTCTTCTCCTATTGCCTGACCGAACCGGGCTCGGGCTCGGACGCGGCCGCCCTGCGCGCCCGCGCGGATCGGACCAATGACGGCTACAGGCTGAACGGCACCAAGGCCTTCATCTCGGGCGGTGGCTATTCCGATGCCTATGTCACCATGGTGCGCACCGGCGAGGACGGGCCAAGGGGCATCTCCACCGTCGTGGTTGAGGATGGCAGCGAGGGGCTCAGCTTCGGCGCGCTGGAGAAAAAGATGGGCTGGCTCGCGCAACCCACGGCGCAGGTGCAGTTCGACGACTGTTTCGTTCCTGCCGAGAACCTCATTGGCGAGGAAGGCAAGGGGTTCAAATACGCGATGGCGGGCCTCGATGGCGGGCGTCTCAACATCGCGGCCTCCGCCCTTGGCGGCGCGCAGAACGCGCTGGACCTGACGCTGGCCTATATGGGCGAGCGCAAGGCCTTCGGCAAACCCATCGACCAGTTCCAGGGCCTGCAATTCCGCCTGGCCGAACAGGAGGTCAAACTGCAATCGGCCCGCACCTTCCTGCGGCAGGCGGCCTGGAAACTGGACCAAGGCGCAGGCGACGCGTCGAAATTCTGCGCCATGGCCAAGCTTTATGTCACCGATGCCGCCTTTGACGTCGCCAACCAGTGCCTGCAACTGCATGGCGGATATGGCTACCTTGCCGATTACGGGATCGAAAAGATCGTGCGCGACCTGCGGGTGCATCAGATCCTGGAAGGCACGAACGAGATCATGCGTGTTATCATTGCCCGACAAATGCTTGCGGAGCGCAGATAATGCAGGACATTAACTGCCGCATCGAGGGCCGCGCGGGCCGCATCACCCTCAACCGCCCCAAGGCGCTGAACGCGCTGACCTGGGAGATGTGCCTTGAGATCGACAAGGCGCTGGTCCTCTGGGCGAATGACCCTTCCGTGAGCTTGCTGATCATCGACGGGCTGCCCTGCGACAAGGCCTTCTGTGCGGGCGGCGATCTGGCGCAGATGTATGAGACAGGCCGCGCAGGCGATTACGATTACGGTCGCCGCTTCTGGCAGGACGAATACCGCATGAACGCGCGGCTTTTCAATTTCCCCAAGCCGGTCGTGACCTTCCTGCACGGCTTCGTCATGGGCGGCGGTGTCGGCGTCGGCTGCCACGGCTCGCACCGGGTGGTCTGCGAGGACAGCCGCATCGCGATGCCCGAATGCAAGGTCGGTCTGGTGCCCGATGTCGGCGGCTCCCTGCTGCTGGCGCGTGCGCCGGGTCGGTTGGGCGAATACCTGGGCATCACCTCGGGCCGGATGAAACCGGGCGACGCGCTCCATGCCGGATTTGCCGATTACTTCATCCCGCGCGAGGCCTGGGCGACGCTGATCGAGACGCTTTGCGAGACCGGCGACTGGGAGGCGGTGGACCGCGCGGCCGAGCCTGCGCCCGCATCAGATCTGGCGGAGGCGAGGCCCGAGATCGACGCGCTGTTTGCGGGCGAAACCTTGCGCGACGTGGTCAACCTGCTGGAGTCGACGGAGGGCGACCTGGCCGAAAGAAACCTCGCCGCTCTCAACCAGAACTCTCCGATATCAATGGCCTGCACGCTGGAGCTCATCCATCGCGTGAGGAGTACGGACACGATAGAAACCGCGCTGGAGATGGAATATCGCTTCACCTCGCGATCCATGGAAAAGGCCGATTTCCTGGAAGGCATCCGCGCCGTGATCATCGACAAGGACAACGCGCCGAACTGGCGTCATGACGGCCCCAGATCCGTCCCCCCGGGTGAGGTCTCGGCCCTTCTGCGCCCGATGGGGGCGGATGCGCTCAACATATAAGGAGACATGCCATGAAGATCGGATTTATCGGGCTCGGCAATATGGGCGCGCCGATGGCCGTCAATCTCGCCCGCGCGGGCCACGAGGTGACGGGCTTCGACCTCGCCGCGCCCTGCCCCGACGGTGTCGCCAAAGCGGCCAGCGCGCCCGAGGCCGCCAGGGGGGCCGAGATCGTCATCACCATGCTGCCCAATGGCGCGATCCTGAAATCGGTCGCCGAGGAGATCATCCCGGCGATGGACAAGGGCGCGGTGCTGCTGGATTGCTCCACCGTCGAGGTCGAAGCCGCGCGCGACGCGGCTGCGGCCTGCGACAAGGCCGGTCTCGGCTTCCTCGATGCGCCCGTCTCGGGCGGTGTCGGCGGTGCCGCGGGCGGCACGCTCACCTTCATGGTCGGCGGTGGCGAGGCGGCCTTTGCGACCGCCAGGCCGCTTTTCGAGATCATGGGCCAGAAGGCGGTGCATTGCGGCCCCGCGGGCAATGGTCAGGCCGCCAAGATCTGCAACAACATGATCCTTGGCATCACCATGATCGGCACCTGCGAGGCCTTCGCGCTGGCCGACAAGCTCGGCCTCGACCGGCAGGCCATGTTCGATGTTGTCTCCACCTCTTCTGGCTACAGCTGGTCGATGAACGCCTATTGCCCGGCCCCCGGCATCGGGCCGCAGAGCCCCGCCGATAACGGCTACAAACCCGGTTTCGCCGCCGACCTGATGCTGAAGGACCTGCGACTTGCGCAAGCCGCCGCCGAGGCTGCCGATGCCGACACGCCCCTGGGCGAGGCCGCGATGCGTCTTTATGAAACCTTCGTCGAGTCCGAGGATGGCAAGGGCCGCGACTTCTCGGCCATGCTGCCCCGCTTCGAGAAGCGCGGTCGCTCCGGATAGGGCACCCGCGAGTCGGGTCCGGGTCAAGGCGCGCGTCAGCGCCCGCGCATGGCGCGGCTTGGCCTTGAGGCGGGCGCGACTCGCAGAAACCCTTGAACTGGCGCCTTGAGGGGCGGATCGCCCCCTCAAACGCCTCTCAGCAAACGGGGCCTTCGTCCGCCCAAACCCCGAACCTCACGGACAAGATCACAAACCTCTCCCCTCGCATTTTTCTTGCAAGAAAAATCGCCGCCGCCCGTCAGGGCAACGACCATCCAAAGGTAGGGAATAAGTGGCGCGGTTGACGGGGCTCGAACCCGCGACCTCCGGCGTGACAGGCCGGCACTCTAACCAACTGAGCTACAACCGCGCAGGTGCCTTTCGGCGTGGGCTTTTCGCCCGGATCTGCAGCGGTGGCGCGGTTGACGGGGCTCGAACCCGCGACCTCCGGCGTGACAGGCCGGCACTCTAACCAACTGAGCTACAACCGCCCGCTGCATTGCCGCCTGGCCCCGAAGGCCCACCCGGCATGTTCGGGCGGTTCTAGGGCCCATCCCCGCCCTCGTCAAGCGCGGTTTCGCCCCGATCTGGCCCGGTATCGAAAAAACTTCAGCCCCGGCGCAGGGGCCGCCGCGGGGCCACCGGGGACCGGCGGCGCGCCTCGCGCATGAAGACGTAGATGCCCGCCCCCGCGATCAACACCGTGCCCGCCAACATCCACAGATCGGGCACTTCGCCGAAGACGCCCCAGCCGGTCGCGATGGCCATGGGCAGGGCGGCATATTCGAACGAGGACACGGTCGCCGCATTGCCCAATTTATAGGCCGAGGACAGGCAATAGCCCACGACGCCGGAACAGAGCCCGAGCGTCAGGAAAAGCGGCCAGTCGGCGGGCGTCGGCCAGACCCAGGCGCGCAGCAGGAAGACGAGGCTCTGATGCTCCACCCCTTCGGCAAACCGCCCGTCGCCCGCGACGAGGTAGAAGCCGATCGAGACCAGCAGGAAGGTGCCCTGGATATAGACCGCGAGCGCCGCCGCCTTGGAATAGACGCCAAGCGAGCGGGTCATCACCTGCATCCCGGCATAGGCCGTCGCGGCCAGGACCGGCAGCATCAAGACCCAGGTCTCGGGCCGGTCCACCCCGGCCTCCGCCCCCGGACGTGTCATCACGAGGACGCCCGCGAATCCGACCACGATGGCCCCCGCCCGGTGCAGGCCGACACGCTCTTTCAGGAACACGACCGACATCAGCGTGATCATCAGCGGCGCCACGAAGAAGAGCGCCGTCGCGGTGGCCAGGGGCAGCGTCGCGATGGCGGCGAAGATCAGCATGTTGCTGACCACGACCAGCAGCCCGCGCATCAGGTGCAGCACCGGCGTCGATGTCCTCAGCGCCCGGAACCCGCCCTCGAATTGCAGGATCGTCAACGTCATGCCGAGCGCGATGGCCGAGCGGATGAAGATCATCTGGTGCAACGGGTAATCGCCGCTCAAGGCCTTGATCAGGCTGTCATTCACGGTGATGAAGACCATCCCCGTCAGGATCAGCACGATGGCGCGGGGCGGCGTATCTTCGGTGGGGCGCGGCGGGCCGGACATCGGGCGGGTCTTTCAAGCGAAGAAGAGGGACAGGCGCGGTGCGGCCCGGCTGGTCATGCCCTACCCCGAAACTCAGCTGTTGGAAACGGCCCACCCGCGAAAGCGGGCAGGCGGCGGTCGGGCCACCGGGGGAGTGGCGACCGCCGAGGCGTCCCGAACGGGGATAGGTTGGTGGGTCGTGAGAGGCTCGAACTCCCGACATCTTCGGTGTAAACGAAGCGCTCTACCAACTGAGCTAACGACCCGCAATGCGCCTCATATAGCCAAGCAGGCGCGGCCTGCAAGGGGTTTATCCCAGGCTGCGGTGCTGCCCCTCCGAGAGGTGAAACACCACCCCCTGCCCGCCCGGCAGCGCGGCGATCTGCTCGGTCGGCTGATCCAGCCAGACCAGGCGCAGCATGCGCGAGGTGATGCCGTGGGTGAGCAGGATCGCGGGGCCGTCGAGATCGGACAGGAACGCCTCGCAGCGGCGGCGCAGCGCGGCCAGCCCCTCGCCGCGCGGCGCGAGGTCATAGAGCGCCAGCGCGCTTTCCTCGCGCTCATCGGTGGCGGTAACGCCGGGCAACGCGTCACGCCTCAGACCTTCCCAGTCGCCGACCCGGATCTCGGCCAGACGCGGATCGGTGTGGATGGCGGGCACCAGCCCCGTCAACGCGATGGCGGCGGTCTGGACCGCGCGGCCCTGCGGGCTGGTCAGGGCACGAAACCCGGTCAGGTCGCATGTCGCAAGCAGCGCGCGTTGCCGCGCGGCCTCCTCGCGGCCCCGCGCCGTCAGGGGGCTGTCCAGCCCGCCCTGCACCCGATGCTCGGCATTCCATTCGGTCTGGCCGTGGCGCAGGATGTAGAGATCGGGGAAGGACATCTCGGGCCCGCGGAGCAATGATCAGAGGGGAAGTGGTGGGTGATAAGAGATTTGAAAAGTGCTCGAATCTAGAAATATCAATGACTTACGCTACGCTTTGTAACCATGTAACCGTCTCCTAAATGGACCAGTTGACGTGACGTCATCGGGTCGGGTTGTCAGTATCTCGCGGATAGCGCACCAGGTCTCCTGACGCAAGAACCCGCCGGGGGTGATCCGGCGGGTTCCTCGTCTCGATAGACCGTTGCGATGCGATGCGTAGCGGTGCGACGCGCAGCGTAGCAATGCTAAGCGGCGCGATGCTGGTCCGCTATAGCACCGCCGCGACGGAATGCGTCCGAAACTTTGCGGGCCGCGCCAAGTCCATACTAGGCCGCAAGCTGATCCGGCGGTGCAACCTCAACGTCGATCTCAAACCCGTATCCGTCCAGCATCTGGCGTTCTACGACGATTTCTTGCTCATTGCGCTCGTCAAAATATGCCAGCAGGCACCAGCGCGGAATAGACATGGTTGCGATCAGCGGTTCGCCAAGCGCCCGGCTGACACGGTGCGCGAAGGCTTCCGCCACCGACTTGCTCAGGGTCCAGCTATAGCCCCCTATCGCATCAAAGCTGTTGCAGCCGCGATAAACAGTGACCGTCTCGGGAAGAGCGTCGAAGATGCGACGGTCAGCTGGGCGCATAACGAACCTGTGACACCTGCGTAGTGTGCCGTCGCGCCGGTAGGCGTTGGCCCAGACTTCATCCCAAACCGATTCGTCCGCGATGATGCTATTCGACATTGACCAGACCTCATTGGCCAGCGGCCAGAGTCGGGATGGACGTTCTACATGGTGGAACAGGTCCAAGAGCGCTGCGGCGCGCTCGTGATTGGCCAGGATAGACAGATACTGTGACCAGTTACCTGCGCGCCAGTATTGATCCGCCAGTGGTTGCAATTCATCACACGTGCGGAAGGGGCGGAATGTGTCGGTCATGCTGCCTCTCGTTGATGGTGGGTCAGCTATAGCGCCGCTTCGGCTGGATGCGTCCGAAAGTTCGCGCAGCCTGCCGAGGTCACCCTGAGATCGGGTTCTGGCAGAATTTGACCTGTGGAGGGGGCAGAGCTTCTCCCATCGACCAAC